>JANRFB010000056.1 GCA_030725785.1 Solirubrobacteraceae bacterium | reverse complement strand
AGCAGCGCGGTCATCGCGGCTGGGCCTGTTGGGAGGTACTTCGCGGAAGGTCGTCAGGCACTAATGATCAGCTCGAACTCTACCGGCCCAGAGGCCGGAAAAGCGAATGTTAGGCAAGCTCGTCGATCTCTTTGGCCAAAGCGAGGTCCGCGTCGGTGACGCCGCCAGCGGAGTGAGTCGTGCAGGTGATCCTTACTTGGTTCCAGTCGTGGATGAAGATGTCGGGGTGATGGTTGGCCACCTCGGCCACTCCGGCGACGCTGTGAACGAACTGGATTGCCGACTCAAAATTGGCCAGCGAATAGTCACGGACGATGCCGCCGTCCTCGTTGCGCCACTCGCCCTGGGCGATCGCGGTTTCGATTACGTCGTTCTCTAGTCGATCCATGGCGCGAGTGTAGAGCTCTTTCCGTACGATTGGCGCGTGCGGATTGTCAGCCTTGTGCCCCACGCCACCGAAATCTGCTTCGCGCTTGGTCTCGGCGATCAGGTAGTCGGAGTCACTCACGAGTGCGATTGGCCGCCAGAGGCTGCCGACGCAGCAGCCGTCACGCGCGACCTGCTCGAGCCCGGCCTGTCGTCGGCCGAGATTGACGCTGCGGTGCGCGAGATCACCGGCAAGGGCGAAGCGATTTACCAGCTCGACGAGCAGCTGCTCGCAGAGCTGGAGCCCGACCTGATTGTCACGCAGGCACTCTGCCCCGTTTGCGCAGTCAGCTACGACGACGTCATTAGCGTCGCCGAGCGGATCGAAAGCAAGCCGAAGGTGATCGCGCTCGACCCAAACACGTTCGGCGAAACGATGGTTGACATCCGCACGGTTGCCCAGGCAACCGGCGCTGAGCGCGAGGCGCTGACGTTGATCGCAAGCCAGCGCGCCCGCGTTGACGCGATCGAGGCCGCGGTCGCCGACCGGCCAATGATCGGAGCCGTCGCGATCGAGTGGCTCGACCCGGTTTTCATCGGCGGCCACTGGACGCCGCAGCTGATTGAGATTGCGGGCGGGGTTGACCTGCTCGGCTTGCCGGGCGAGCCTTCGCCGCAGAGCAGCTGGGATGCCGTGATCGAAGCAGAACCGCAGGTGATCTTTGTGATGCCGTGCGGGATTGATGCCGCAGGCGCGCTGGAAGCGGCAGAAGAGCACCGCGAGCAGCTCGTCGCCACCGGCGCGCAGCGGATCGTCGCGATCGACGGTTCAGCGACCTTCTCGCGCCCCGGCCCAAGGCTCGTTGATGGGCTTGAGATAATCGCCCACGTGCTCCACCCCGACGTTGTGCCGCTCGCGCCAGGCCCGGCGCTTGATCTGCTGCTCTAGCCGATAAAGCTCGGCGTTGACGCCGCAGCCAGCACCAGCGACCCGACAACTGCCACTACGGCAATTCCCGCGCACGCTGCCCAGCCGAGCGCCGGCTGCCCGCGCTTCTCGGCCATCACGAAGGCCCCTCCGGCCAATGCCCCGGCCGCAAGCCCGCCGAGGTGGCCACCGATCGAAACGTTTGAGAGCACGAAACTGAAGACGAGGTTGAATACGAGCAGCATTCCTATGCCACTTTGGAGCGGATTACCGCCGCGGGCGTAGATGATTGCGGAGGCGGCGCCCATCAGGCCGAAGATTGCCCCCGAGGCGCCGACGGTTACTGCGTTTGGCGAAAGCAGCAGCGCGCCGAACGAGCCGCCCAGAAGCGAGACGACGTAGAGCGTGAGGAAGCGGGCGCGGCCTAGCTGCGGCTCCATCTGCGAACCGATGAACCAGAGCAGAATCATGTTGAAGGCAAGGTGCATCAGCCCGGCGTGAAGGAAGCCGGAGGTTACGAGGCGCCAGTACTGCCCGCCGGCACCAATTGGGGCTGCCGCCAGCGCACCCTCGTAAAAGATTTGGTTCTGCCCTGTGCCGAATGGAAAACCGCCGGAGAGCAGGTAACCGAGCAGGCAGAGGCCGATCAGAGTGAGTGTTACAACCGGCTTGTCCGACTGGCCGCTAAGCACCGGCAGGCGAACAGCTTTGCCGCTCTGCGTCGCGCAGTCAGGGCAGCGCATCCCGACCGGGCTTGGCGTCATGCAGTCGGTGCAGATCGGCTTGCCGCAGCCCGAGCACGAGACCGCGGTCTCACGCGAGGAGTGGCGGTAGCAGGTGGTTGTGGTGGAAGTGATCGCGATCGTCCGTTGGTCGCGCCGGGCGGCAGTGATGAGCTACATAGCCTACGAGCTGAGGCTAGCTGCCTAGGCGCCGCGTTACTTCGCTGCCGATCGTCTCGATCGCCTTGCGGGCGAAGACGACGGGGCCGGCCGCTGCAGCCTGCTGGCGGCTGCGCTGACGGCGCACGCCAAGCACCGCGGCTGCGCCCGCTGCGGCGGTGCCGACAGCTAGCGCCGTGGCCGGGCGCACCCAGGTGCGAGGGTCGTGGAAGGCGCCAGCCTCCCAGGCATCGATTTGATCGGCAGCAAGAACGCTAATTCGGTTCAGTCGAACTTCAAGATCGCTGACAAGGTGCTCAGGCGGGTCAACCGGCGCGAACGCCTGCGCTAGCAGCGCCTCAACGTCGATCGGATTTGGCTGGCTACTCATCTGCTTAGACCTCCTGAGGTTCGCCGACGAGAGTTTCGAGCTGCTTGATTGCGCGGTGCAGCAGCACCTTTGTTGCGCCTTCGCTGCGACCAAGCGCGTCGCCGATCTCCTGATTGTTCATTCCCAGCGCAAAGCGCATGATCAGCGCTTCGCGCCGATCGTCCGGCAGCTCCTGAACTGATTCGAGGATCCGCCTGAGCTCGTCGCGACCTTCGACCAGCTGCTCGGTTGTATGCAGCGCGCCCGGTTCGGCAATCGCGTCGATGTTCGTCTGCGGTTTGCGCGAGCGGTCGCGATAAAGGTTGGCGGCAAGGTTGTGGGCGATGCGAATTAGCCACGGCCGCAGCGGCCTGCCGTTCGATTCGCCCAGCGCCCGTTCGAAGTGGCGGTAGGCCTGCAGGAAGGTCTGCTCGGTTAAATCCTCGGCGTCGTGATGGTTGCCAACGCGGTAGTACGAGTAGGAGTAGACGTCGCGAAGGTGATCGCGGTAGCAGTCGCTGAAGCGGCGGTCTAGCTCCTCCTTTTTCACGCATCAGAGCCTACCCGCGCGCCTTAGGCGACGCGTGCGCCGACCACTCGGCGCGGTTCGATTACTGATTCGGCAAAGCTTGCGGCGTCGCTCTTTCCAGCGACCACTTCGGCCAGTGCATCGATCGCCGGAGCGCGCACGCGAGCTGCTTCCAGCGCGGCAGCCAAGAGCGGCAGCGAATCGAGCGCCTCGGCTACTTGGCCAATCTCAGGCCGAATCTCCTGCGCGGAAACGCCCGCCGCAAGCATCTCTCCAGCGCGGCGGTTGCGGCCGCCAGCAGCTACGACCGATGCGACTAGATCGCCCACTCCGGCCAGCCCCGTCCAACTTTCGGGCTTGCCGCCGAGCTGCTCGGCGTAGCTAGCAACCTCGGAGAAGACTTTGCCAGCGGCAGCGCCAGCGGCGTTTGGCCCGGCAACGCTGGCGGTTGTTGCCGCCAGCACGGCGGCATTGGTTGCCACTCCGGCCAGTTCCACGCCCGTTACGTCGGCGGTCAAGGTGACGTCAAAGTTTGCGTCGGCGAAGGCGCGCCGAAGCTGAGCGAGGAAGTTCTTATCGTCACCGGCGATCACAAGTGATGCTCCGTGCTCAAGCGCATCGGCGGCGTGGCCTGGGCCACCGAGGCAGGCGATCGGACGAGTACCAATGCGAGCTGCGCAGTAAGGCGTTGGCAGCTCGCCCGATGGCGGAACCAAGCCCTTTGAGGTGACAACAACGCCGCTGTGCTCGCCGAGCTGCGGCGCCATTGCGCCGATAACTGCGGGCAATTCGCCGGTCGGAACTGCGAGCAGCACAGCGTCGGCATGTTCAAGGTCCATCTTCGCCGCTTCGGTCACGCTGATTGACGTGTCTAGCTCAACGCCCGGCAGGTAGCGCGCGTTGACGCGGTCGGCGGCAATCTCGCTCGCCTGCTGCGCGCTGCGCGCTCCAAGTTCAACCGCGACACCGGCGCGAGCCAGGGCGACCGCGAGGCTCGTCCCCCAGCCACCAGCACCAACTATTGCCACCCGCCGCAGTGGCACGGTTCCGCCGAGCCACTCCCACTGCATCTCAATACAGGGCCATACGCGCTCCGCAACCGACTTGGCGAGCTCGCGCGAGGGGTCATCAACCTGCGGGAAGGTAAGCGGCGCGCCAGCGCGGAC
>JANRFB010000055.1 GCA_030725785.1 Solirubrobacteraceae bacterium | reverse complement strand
ACGATCACGAGGGCGCGATTCGTCATTCCGGCCGGATCGAAGTAGGCGCCGAAGATCTTCGCCGCGGCACCTTTCGGCTCGAAGTCGGAGAGCTGCTCGATCGGCACGCCGAGCTGCTCGCGGAAGGCTTCCTGCGAAACGCTCGAATCGGTCGAAACGGCGTAGATGACGGCACCCTCGGCTGTGATCTCAGGAAGCGCCTCGGTGTAAACCTGAAGCTGACTGGTGCAAACCGGACTGAATGCGAACGGGTAGAAAACGAGCACCGTCGTCTCGCCGATGAGGTCGGCTTCAGTGAAATTCGAACCGTCTTCTCGAGCCAAACTGAATGGAGGCACCTTCGTGCCGGGAGCGATGATGCTCACTTGCGTAGACCGAGCGCTGCCACTAGTTCGCGGTAGGCCTCGAGGTTGCTGCTCTGCAGGTAGTTGAGCAGGCGGCGACGGCGACCGACGAGCATCAGCAGGCCGCGGCGCGATGCATGGTCCTTCTTAGCGCCGCGCAGGTGCTCGGTCAAATCTTCAATCCGTTGACTGAGCAGCGCAATTTGTACGCGCGTGTCGCCGGTGTTCGCTTCGCTGCCGCCGTAGGTGGCTGCAAGCTCGCGTGTCTTCTCTGGAGTAAGGGTGCTCATCGAACGACGCAGGCTAGCAGCACCACGCTCCTACAGGCCTACCAGAGCCCGCGTTGCCTCAACGTCAGCGGCCATCTGCAGCTTCAGAGCGTCGACGCTTTCGAACTTCTCTTCGCCGCGCAAACGGTGTAGAAACTCGACCCTGAGCTCCTGTCCATAGAGGTCACCGTCGAAATCGAGCAGATACGCCTCGATCAGCTCACCGAGCCCACTTTCGAACATCGGCCGCATTCCGACGTTGATCGCGGCGATCTTCACCTCTCCCCCATCGAGCTGCGCGCGGCCGGCGTAAACGCCATGACCGGGAGTGCAGTAACCGGCAGTTGGGTTGAGATTGGCGGTTGGGTAGCCGAGCTCCCGGCCGCGCCGTTCGCCGTGCTGCACTTCGGCGCTGAAGAGATACGGCGCGCCAAGGAGCCGGTTGGCCTCGGCGAGCTCGCCGTCCCGCAGTAAGGCGCGGATCCGACTTGAGCTGACCGGCGCGCCATCGAGTTCGAAGAGCGGCATCACCGCGGTTTGAAAGCGATCGTCCGCGAGCAGGGTTTCGACGCGGCCCTGAGCGCGCTTGCCAAAACCGAAGTTGTCACCGACCTGAACGCGTGAAGCGCCGAGCCCTTCGACCAACACCGCGTCGATGAACTCCTCTGCGCTGTGCTCTGCGAACTCCTGATCGAAACTGACAACGACCATCTCCTCAACGCCGAGCGACTCGACCAGCTCGGCTTTGCGCGCAGGCGAGGTCAGCAGCGTCGGCGCGCGATCCGGCGCGGTCACCGACATCGGGTGAGGATCAAAGGTCAGGACAGTGTCTGCGCCGGCGATAACTTCGCGATGGCCAAGGTGGACACCGTCGAAGGTGCCGACGGCGACGACGCGCTCGCGCGGCTCGAGCTCGCTAAATGGCGTGACCTTCATTCTCGGAAGCCTACGACCGGTTTGATCATCCCGTCGTCACGCCGCTCGGCGAGCGCTACCGGCCCATCCTCTGCGACCAGCAGGAGCTCTGTCGGCGGCGCGTCCTCGGGGGCGCGCAGCGCTGCCTCGACCACTGGCCCTTGCGGCTCAATCGCGACGCCGTGCGCGGCCTTCTTTGCGTCCTCGGCACCGAGCTCAATCGAATCGAAAAAACCGAGCGCGGACTCGAGCCCAACGACGCGCGTGGCATCTGCATCGTCGACGCTGAACGGGCCGATTCGCGTCCTACGCAAGTTCTCGGTGTATGCGTCGCCCAGATCGGAGATCAACGATCGGACATAGGTGCCTGATGAGCAGCGGATGCGGTATTCGGCCTGGTCGTCGTCACGGCTCAGCTGAGTGAACTCAAAGAGCTCCACCTCGCGTTCAGGTACCTCAAACTCTTCGCCTGCCCGGGCTCGCTCGTAGGCGCGCTTGCCGTCGATTTTGAGTGCGCTGTAGATCGGTGGCCTCTGGGTGATCCGACCGAGCACCGGCTCGAAGCGCTCCGGCGGGAACCTGCCGGTCAGCGTGATCTCGCCCTCAGGGTCGCCGGTCGTGGATGCCGCGCCGAGCCGCGCGCTGGCGACGTACTCCTTCGACATTCCCATGAAGAAGCGTTGGACGCGACGGGCGCGGCCAAGCAGGACGATCAGCAGCCCGGTGGCAAACGGATCGAGCGTTCCTGCGTGACCGGCTTTGGCGGCGCCGAGCTCACGGCGGACATCGTTTGTGACTTTGTGCGAGCTGAGGCCAGCCGGCTTGTCGACGAGGACTATTCCGTCCACGGCAGCTCTAGGACTGTTCGCTGATCTGCGTGCAGAGCAGCTCGATCAGATCGCCCCGGCTGAGCTCGCTCTTGAACCCAGCCGCCGCGGGGTGTCCGCCACCGCCGCCAGCGCGAGCGATCTTCGATACATCTATCTCACCGTCGCTGGAGCGCATCGAGATTCGGTAACTCTCGCCGTGCTCATCGGTCGTCTCGCGGATCAACGCCGCGACCCGTGTTCCGTCGACGGCACGCAAGAAGTCGACAATTCCCTCGGTGTAGCTTGGGGGGGCGTCGCACTGCTCGAAGTCATCGTTGCTCAGTACCGACAGAGTCAACCGTCCGTCGAGGTAGCGCTCAGTGGCGGTTAGCGCGCGCGCGAACAGGTGCAGCTTGGCTTCAGGGAGGTTCTCGTATACGCGCCGGAAGATCAGATTGCCGTCGATCCCGGCGGCGAGCAGCTCGGTCGCCATCGCATGCGAGCGGGCCGTGGCATTTGGGTACATGAAGCGCCCTGTATCGGTGATCAGGCCGAGGTAGAGCGCCTCGGCGATCGCGGGGGTCAGCGGCGCGCCCAGCCCCCGCGCCAAGTCCCAGACGATCTCCGCGGTCGAAGAGGCGTCTTCGACGACGTAGTCGATACTGCCGAAGCGCGTGTTGTCGTGGTGGTGGTCGATATTGAGCACCTGCTCCGGTGTCGCCGCCTCGTCAACGAGCGGACTGCGCTCGGTGTTGCCACAGTCGAGGAAGACGACGACGCGCTCATCAGCGTCCTCAGGGACCTGCGTCACAACTTCGCTGACATCAAGCCAGTCGTACTCGTAAGAGAGAGGAAGGTCATCGGCGGCAATGAATGCAACAACGTCCTTGCCGAGCCCGCGCAGAATCATCGCCATTGAGAGCAGCGAGCCGAGAGCGTCGCCATCGGGGTGTTCGTGCGTGACGAGTAGGAAGCGTTCGCCGGCGCTAAGCGCGCCAATCGTCTGTTCGCGGCTTTCGGTGGCAGTCGGATTCATTCAGAGTCGCCTTCGCTGCGTAAATCTACTGATTCGAGGATCTCTTCGAGCCGCGCCGCCGTCGCCGGGGTCGTATCGATGACGAACTGTACCGTCGGTGTGCGCTTCATTCGTAGCTGGCTCGCGAGCGCACTTTGAATCACCCCATGAGCGGCGTTGAGCGCCTCGAGGCAGTCTTCCGGGCCAGAAGGAGCATTGAAAATGCTGACGTGGATCCGTGCGCTACTTAGATCGGGGGTGGTCTGAACGTCGGTGACGGTTACGAAACCAACGCGCGGGTCTTTGATCTCCTTCGTGATCGTGTCGGCAGCAACCTCTCGGATTGCTTCGTCGACACGCCTCATTCGCGAGGAGGCCATTGGACGGGCTCCTGACCAACCCGAGGCGGCTGCCTCAGGCCAGCTGGCGCTCTACCTTGCGCGTCGTGTAGGCCTCGAGCATGTCGCCCTCTTTGACGTCCTGGAAATTTGCGAGAACGATGCCGCACTCGAACCCTTCCGCGACCTCTTTGGCGTCGTCGTTGAAGCGTTTAAGCGAATCGATCGTCGTTTCGTAGACAACCGTGCCGTCGCGGACTACTCGCACGTGCGCGTTGCGGACAAGCTTGCCTGACGTCACCTGACAGCCGGCAATCGTGCCGACCTTCGAGGCCTTGAAAGTCTGACGCACTTCGGCGCTGCCGAGCGCGTCTTCGACCTCTTCGGGCTCGAGCATGCCTGTCATCGCGTCGCGCAGCTCTGCAAGCGCGTTGTAAATCACCGAATAGCTTCGAATCTCGACGCCCTCGCGGTCTGACGCGGCGCGTGCGTCGCCGACCGGACGGACGTTGAAGCCAAGGATGATCGCGTCGGATGCCGCGGCAAGCATCACGTCGG
>JANRFB010000054.1:1799-4334 GCA_030725785.1 Solirubrobacteraceae bacterium | reverse complement strand
GCGGCCGGTCTGCTGGAGGAATACGTCATCGAGCGAAGGCTGGTGGAGCTGCAGATCGCCAACCTCGATCCCATCGGCGTCGAGCGCGCGGACAACGTCGGCGAGCTGCTCGGCGCCCGACGCGAGCCGCACAGCGACCGACTTAGGTGACGCCGCGGCCGGCTCGCCGAAGCGCGCCAGCACTGCGGCGAGCTTCTCGCGGTCATTCGGGTTGGCCGGCGTCGCCTCGAGCGAAACCTGGCCGATGCCTGCCTTCAGCGCCGTCGGCGTTCCCTCGGCGACGAGCTTGCCGTGGTCGATGATCCCGACGCGGTCGGCGAGCACGTCCGCCTCTTCGAGGTACTGAGTGGTTAGGAAGACGGTGACGCCGTCCTCGCGCGAGAGCCGCTCAACCTCGGCCCATAGCGCGCTGCGGCTCTGCGGATCAAGGCCGGTTGTCGGCTCATCAAGAAAAAGCACAGACGGGCGGTGCAGCAGCGCCAGCGCCAAGTCAAGGCGGCGCTTCATGCCGCCCGAGTAGCCGCCTACTTTGCGCCCGGCGGCGTCACTGAGGCCGACCCGCTCCATCAGTTCGGCGCCGCGCGTGCGTCGTTCGTTCTTCGAGAGGCCGTGCAGTCCACCTTGAAGATCCATGTGCTCATTGCCGGTCAGGAAGTCGTCGAGCGCAGATTCTTGAAGCGCGGCACCGATCTGGCCGCGCACCTGCGGGCCTTGCTTGGCAACGTCAAAGCCCGCCACAGTTGCGTGGCCGGCGGTGGGCGGTAGCAAAGTGACGAGCATCAAGACCATCGTTGACTTACCGGCGCCGTTGGGCCCGAGAAATCCGTAGATCTCTCCCGGGGCGACGCTCAGGTCGACGCCGTCAACGGCGCGGATATCGTCGCCAAAGACTCGAACCAGCCCTTCGACCTCGATCCCGTTATCTGAAGCCACCGGCGATCAGACTTCGTCGCGACCGCGCGGGCCGGGGCCTACGTACTCCGCAGATGGGCGAATCAGCTTCGCCTCACGCTTCTGCTCCATGATGTGCGCTGACCAGCCGGCCACTCGAGCGCAGGTGAACATGCTGGTGAACATGTCCGGTGGAATCTCGGCGTAATCGAGCACGACGGCCGACCAGAACTCGACGTTGGTTGCCAGCACGCGGTCGGGCTTGCGGGCTTTCAGTTCAGCTAGAGCCGCCTCCTCGAGTGCCTCGGCAACTGCGAAGCGCTCCGAGCCGAGCTCCTTTGCTGTGCGGCGCAGCACGCGGGCGCGCGGATCCTCGGCGCGATAAACGCGGTGACCGAAGCCCATCAGGCGGTCGCCACGGTCGAGCGCCGTCTTGACCCAGGCTTCTGCGTCGCCGCTCGCTTCTACTTCGTCGAGCATCGTCAGCACGCGCGATGGCGCGCCGCCGTGGAGCGGGCCGCTGAGCGCGCCGACCGCGCTCGACATCGCAGCTGCAACATCGGCGCCGGTTGAGGCGACAACGCGGGCGGCGAAGGTCGAAGCGTTCATTCCGTGCTCTGCCGCTGAAACCCAGTAGGCGTCAATCGCCTTAGCGTGATCGGGGTTGCACTCGCCGCGCCAGCGCAAGAGGAAACGCTCAGCGATCGTGTGGCCTTCATCGATAGTCGCCTGCGGAACCCACGGCTGGCCGACGCCGCGCGCCGACTGGGCGACGAACGAGAGTGCCATCACCGAGCAGCGTGCAAGGTCGTTGCGGGCCTGCTCGTCGCTGATGTCGAGCAGCTGCCCAAAGCCCCACTCAGGCGCGAGCATCGCCAGCGCCGACTGAACGTCGACGCGCGGATCGCCGGAGCGGACCATCAGCGGGTGCGGCTCGGCCGGCGAGAGGCCGGGCTCGAAGCTTGAGTCAACGAGCAGTCCCCAGACCTTTTCGTACGGCACAAAGCCAACGAGGTCTTCGATGTCTACGCCGCGGTAGCGGAGTGCGCCGCCTTCGCGATCGGGCTCTGCGATCACTGTCTCGAATGCGACTACGCCCTCAAGTCCGGAAATAACCTCACTCATAGAACACGCTCTCTTTGCTTCAAGGGTTGACTCTCTACTTCTAAGTTTCTCACGATTGAGTCCGCTGCGCGATGCGCCCTGCGGCGAGCGCAGTTAGGCTGACGCAGCAACCCCACGGCGAAAGGTTCAGATGTCCGATTCAGAGTTGATGTTCCGTCCAATAGATGAGCTCGCAGCAATGGTCAAGAGCGGCGAGATCAGCGCGCTCGAGCTGGTCGATACCTCGCTGGGCCGAATCGACGCTCTAAACCCGACCTACAACGCTTTCATCGACGTTTTCCACGATGACGCGCGCGCGCAGGCCAAAGCGGTCAAGAGCGGTGATGCTCGGCCGCTGGCCGGGGTTCCGGTTGCGATCAAGAACAACCGCCCGATCGAAGGTGCGCGGCTGACCTTTGCAGCCGACGTGATGGGCGACTTTCGCGCAAGCCACGACGCTTTCCTCGTTCGCCGCCTGCGCGACGCCGGCGCGATCGTTGTCGGCACTACCAACCTGCCGGAGTTTGGAATCCTGCCGAC
>JANRFB010000054.1:0-1699 GCA_030725785.1 Solirubrobacteraceae bacterium | reverse complement strand
GGCGTGCTGACGCGCACAACCGCAGAGACAGCCTTGGCGCTTGACGTGCTCGCCGGCTACGAGGCTGGCGACGCCTACTGGGCCGCGGCGCCGGCTAAACCGTTCAGCGAGCTGGCTCGCGAGGAGCCGAAGGGACTGAAAATTGCGATGACGGTGACGCCGCCGATTGAGGGAGCTCCAATCGACCCGACCTCGGTGGCCGCTGTGAACGACGCAGCCGAACTGCTGCGCGAGCTTGGCCACGAGGTCGTTGAAGCGAACCCGCCATGGAATGTGCCGGGGATGATTCAGCTCTTCTCGGCGCTCTTTGGGCCGATGATTTCACTACAGATCGCCTTCGCCCAGATGGTCGCCGGGAGCGAGTTCACTGAGGATCAGATGGAACCGCTGAGCTGGTCGATCTGGCAGCAGTCGCAGCAGATCAGCGCCGTGATCGGCTTTGGTGCTGAGATACAGATGCAGGCGATGGCGCGGATGGTCGTTAGCTGGGCTCAGGACTACGACGCAATCCTCTGCCCCGCTCTGGCCGAGCCTCCGGTGACGCTCGGAACAATCGACAGCTGCGCAGACGACCCGATGGGCGCCTTCGCTCGCTCCGGCCACTTCACACCATTCACGGCGATCTCAAACGCGACCGGTTCGCCTGCGATCTCGGTTCCTCTCTACCAGAACGATGAACTTGGGCTGCCGCTGGCGGTGCAACTGGTCGGACGGCCTGAATCGGAAGGGCTGCTGCTGGCGCTCAGTGCTCAGCTCGAAAGCGCCCTGCCGTGGGCCGCGCGCCGTGCCCCCGTCGACGCTGGCTAGTCGAGCCCGAGCACATCGCTGAAGCGACGCGGTGAGACGCCGAGCGCGAGCGCGTCAGCGCTACCGCCAGCGGCAATCATCTCGCCGCCGAGCAGCGCCTGCCGATCCCAAACCATCGGCAACTCGGCCGCGCCTGAGGTGGAGATCTTTAGCATCGTCTTGGCGAAGCCTGGCGTCGTTGGCAGCGCCGGTCGACGACGCCCAAGCGAGCTGCCAACCAGGCGGCTGATCGTCCGCAGATCAAGGGCCTGCGGGCCGGCCAACTCAACGCGCTGATGACCCGACTGGCTTGGCAGCGCGGCATGGGCGATGACTGCGTCGGCTATGTCGGAAACCCAGATCGGTTGATAGCGACCGGCGCCTGGAACGGGAATAAATCCCGCCCGCGAGCAGGCATCGATTGCGGTGAAGAGGGGGTCGGGCGCGGCGTGCGCAAGAGAGAGAGCGAAAGTTGTTGTCGTAATACGCGCCGAGGCAACGGCATCCTCGGCGATCGCTTTGTCGCGCAGCAGTCGCGTCGGAGCGCCACGGCCGGCGCCGAGCGCGGAGAAGTATGTGAACCGCTCAACACCGGCAGCCTCGGCCGCCTCAATTAGGCGCCAAGTGGCGATCGAACCGAGTTCCTCAATCGTTCCCTCATCCTGATCGTGGCTCGCTGCAGCTAGATGAATTACATGCCTAATTCCGCGCGTTGCGTTGGCGAGCGAGCGGTGGTCGGCCAAGTCACCGAGAACGATCTGCACTCGCACTCGCTCGGCCCCGAGCCGCCGTGGGTCGCGAACGAGGCAGCGAACCGGTGCCCCACCAGCGGTTAACCGCGGCAATAGCTCCGATCCGATCAGCCCGGTCGCACCGGTAACAAGCACCATTGGCCTGAGCGTATCGCGCCCTC
>JANRFB010000053.1:18290-23486 GCA_030725785.1 Solirubrobacteraceae bacterium | reverse complement strand
AGACCGTCGCGCTGATCGCCGGTGGCCACACCTTCGGCAAGACCCACGGCGCCGCCGACCCTGACAAGTACGTCGGCCCCGAGCCGGAGGCCGCCCCACTGCAAGAGGTTGGCCTCGGCTGGAAGAACAGCTTCGGAACCGGCAGCGGCGATGACACAATCGGCAGCGGCCTCGAAGGCGCTTGGACGCCAACCCCGATCGCTTGGGACAACAGCTACTTCGAAACGCTCTTCGAGTATGAGTGGGAGCTGACGAAGAGCCCGGCCGGCGCCCACCAGTGGATCCCGACCGATCCCGCTGCGGCGACAACCGTGCCCGACCCTCAGGACCCGTCGAAGACGCACGCTCCGGTGATGTTGACGACCGACCTCGCGCTGCGGATGGATCCGATCTACGAGCCGATCTCACGGCGCTTCTATGAGAACCCGCAGGAGCTCGCCGATGCGTTCGCCAAGGCCTGGTTCAAGCTGACGCACCGCGACATGGGGCCAATCTCCCGCTACCTCGGACCACTCGTTCCCGCCGAGCCGCAGATCTGGCAGGACCCTGTTCCGGCCCCCGATCACGAGCTCTTCGACGCCGATGATGTCGCGAACCTGAAAGCGAAGATTCTTGACTCCGGCCTCTCTATTTCGCAGCTCGTCACGACTGCCTGGGCGGCGGCCTCAACATTCCGCGGTACCGACAAGCGCGGCGGCGTCAACGGGGCGCGCATTCGCCTTGAGCCGCAGAAGGATTGGGAGGTCAACAATCCGCCCGAGCTCGCTGAGGTGCTGAAGACGCTGGAGGTAATTCAGAAGGAGTTCAACGACGCTCAGGCCGAGGGCGGCAAGTGGGCATACATGGCCGGCTTGATCGTGGTTGGCGGCTGCGCAGCAATTGAGCAGGCCGCCAAGAACGCCGGCTACGACGTAACTGTTCCATTCACGCCCGGATTCTCAGATGCCTCGCAGGAGCAGACCGACGTGGACTCCTTCGCGGTGCTCGAACCGACCGCCGACGGCTTCCGCAATTACCTCGTGGACGGGCACTTGCGACCAGCGGAAAAGCTGCTTGTGGACCGAGCCAACATGCTGACGCTGACCGCGCCAGAGATGACCGTGCTCGTAGGCGGCATGCGCGTACTCGGCGCCAACTACAAGGGCTCAGAGCTCGGCGTGCTGACCGATAAGCCAGGCACGTTGACGAACGACTTCTTCGTCAACCTGCTCGATATGGACACCGTCTGGCAGCCGACGTCGGAGGCCGAAGAGAGCTTCGAAGGGCGCGGCCGTGATAGCGGCGACTTGAAGTGGACAGGCAGCCGCGTTGACCTCGTCTTCGCTTCGAACTCCGAGCTGCGCGCGCTGGCCGAGGTCTACGCCAGCGAAGACGCGGGCGAGAAGTTCGTCACCGATTTCGTTGCCGCATGGGCCAAGGTGATGCACCTTGGCCGCTTCGATGCTGCTTGAGGGCACGCGGCTGAGCGGAGCTGATACCGTCGGAAAATGCGAACTGTCCTGATCACAACCGCAAACGGAATGTTCGGCAACGGGCTCGCGCGGGAGCTCGCTGGCGCCCCTGACGTGCAGGTCCGGGCAATGGTCCGTGACCGATCAAAGTTCACCGCGGAGGCACCCAACATCGAGGTCGTAGAGGGCGACATGGATCGTCCCGAGAGCCTCGTCGAACCAATGCAAGGAGTTACAAACGTCTTCCTCGCAGCGCCGATCAGTGACCAGATAGGCCCGCGATACAAGAATGTCGTCGAAGCCGCCAAGAACTCCGGCCAACCCCACATCGCCGCCATCCACGGGGCCGTAAACCACAAGGGCGACGCGCTCGAGGAGACTTTCGACGCGGGGATCGAAGCGCTCAAATCTTCGGGCTTGCCGTGGACTTTGATCTCACCGACCTCAGTCATGGAGACGACGTTGACGAAAACGTCGGCCACTGCGCCTCTCGGCTGCATGCTCAGCATGACCGGCGACGGAAAGAACGCACTGGTTGCCAACCGTGACGTAGCGATCGCGACACGCGTCGTCGTCACCGGAAGCGGCCACGACGGCAAGGATTATCGAATCACCGGGCCGCAGCTGCTGGACATGGAACAGATCTGCGCCGCAATCTCTAAGCAGGTCGGCCGCACAATCACTTACTACGACCTGCCGGAAGACGAGTTCGCGGCGATGATGCAGAAGAACACTGAGATCAAAGACCCGGTCGTACTCGAACAGATGGTGATCATGCACCTTCGGGCCTGGAAGGAAGGCCGCGCTGAAGTGATCACCGACACCTTCTCGGAGCTCACCGGCCAAGCGGGAACAACGCTCGAAGCTTGGCTCGAGACGAATCACCAACTCTTCGACGCCAAGCCGAGTATCGGACAGCGCGCAACCGGAGCATTACTGCACGGCAAATACGCGAAGTACGCCAAGCGCTGAGACCAAAGTTCAGGCAAGACGCCGACGCCTTGAGCACAGCCCCAAGATCCGCCGCGACTAGAAAAAGATTCTCCTAATCCCGAGGAGGCGGCGCCGTGTTCCCCCAGGCGTTCATGCCGCCGTCGATCTCGATCGTCGTGCCGGTTATGTACGAACCGGCGTCAGAGGCCAGGAACGCCACCAGCTGCCCTACTTCCTCCGGCAGCCCGAGCCGTCCAAGCGGCACATCGCGGCGCATCTGCTCAACCGCATCGGCGCCGTAGCCCGCCAAACCTTCGGTGTCGATGTTGCCTGGCGCAATGCAGACCGAGCGGATCCCGTAACGACTCCATTCCATCGAGAGGCCTGAAGCAAGGTTCTCGAGCGCGGCGCGCGCGGACGACGAGTGCAGATACTCCGGGATTCCGCGCCGTGGACTAAACCCCGTGAAGGTGATCAGTCCACTGCGCGCTGGGATCATCGACCGGGTCGCCACCTCGTGCGTGAGGTTCCAGGTCGCATCTACGTTCAAGCGATGCACCGCCCTCAGCCCTTTCAGACCGATCTCCTCGGCCGCAGCACCGAACTGCCCACCGGCATTGTTGACCAGCACATCAATGTGCCCAGACTCTGCCAGCACAGCGTCGACCAGTGAAACGACCTGATCGGGCTCGCGGATGTCAGCGGTTACGACTTGCACCTGACCGCTGCCGCCAGCGATCGTGCGAAGTTCATCTGCTGCCGCTTCCAGAAGCTCAGTCCGTCGTGACGCGATCGCCACGCGCGCACCGGTGGCTACAAACGCCGCTGCCGTTGCCTTGCCAATCCCGGTTCCGCCACCGGTCACAAGGACGACCTTTCCGGCGTTTGCATCGGCCCGCAGGACAGTCTCGAACGCAGCCATCATCTCCCCTTCCAGATTGGCTCGCGGCCTTCGGCAAAGGCCTCAGGCCCCTCTTTTGCGTCGTCCGATGACAGCGCCGTTTCGTACTGCGGCAGATTGCCGGAACGGATCGCCGCATAGCCGTCTTCCGCGCTCAGCGCTTCGGTCGCTTTAAGAATCGCCTTCGTGGCCTGCACCGCGAGCGGCGCTGCGGTCGCAATCTCGCTTGCCAGCTCGAGGGCGGCGCTGAGTACCTCGGCGGGCTCCGTGACGCGGCTTAGTATTCCCCAGCGCTCAGCCTCTTCGGCTCCCATCCGTCGGCCAGTGAGCAGTAGCTCGTTGGCGATTGAGCGCGGCATTCGCTGCGGCAGTCTGAGCACGCCGCCAGCGTCGGCGACGAAACCTAGGCGCACCTCGGGCAGCCACATCTGTGCCTCACTCGAAGCGACGATCATGTCGCACGCAAGCGCGATCTCGAATCCGCCTCCGACGGCGCTTCCGTTCAGCGCCGCAATCACCGGCTTGTCGAGGCCGACGAGCTCTGTGATACCGCCGAACCCGCCGACGCCGTAATCGTCAGTGTCGCCGGCGACGGCAGCCTTGATGTCCCAACCGGCGGAGAAGAAACGGCTACCGGCGCCGGTCAGAATCGCCACCCTTAGCGATTCGTCATCTTGGAACTCCGCGAGACGACGGCCCATTTCCCGACTCGTTGCGGAGTCGATCGCGTTCGCTGGCGGGCGATCAATCGTGAGTATCAGCACCCCGCCAGAGCGCTCTGAGCGGATCGCCTCGCGCGCTGTTTGATCGTCAGCCATCAGTGCCAGCCTACCTCTGTTGAAGCCCCGCGGTAAAGCCACTCCGGCGCCGGGCCGCCGTCGCCAGCAGGTGCCACGGCGCGGCTCAAGACGCCCCTTCGCCTTGCGGACCGGCGGTCAAATTGCGAAGATCAAACGATGGCCTCAGTCAGCAGCGACACTGTCTCCGCACCGCTACCGGCGCATTGGTACGCAGATGAGCAGCAGTCGCGCGACGAGCGCGACCTGATCTTCCATCGCTCGTGGCAGGTCGCCGCGCTTTCAAAGGACCTGCGCGAACCGCAGTCGATGACGACGGCGAAGATCTGCGGAATGCCGGTCGTGATCACCCGCGACGCGGACGGGGAGCTCCACGCAATGCTGAATGTCTGCCGGCACCGCGGCGCCGTGATCGCGCAGGGCTCAGGCCCGGCGAAGCTGCTGCAGTGCCCGAACCACGCTTGGGTCTACGGCCTCGACGGCAAGCTGAAGTCGGCGCCGCGCACCGAGCGCGAGGACGATTACTCCTGCGATGGAATGGACTTGAAGCCGGTCGCGGTGCTCGAGTGGGGGCCGCTGCTGCTGGTCAATCTCGATGCCGACGCCGAGCCGCCGCTCGCCGAACTGGCGACGATGCAGGAGTCGGTAGAGCGCTACGGCTTCGCCTTCGATCAGCTGGAGCCGATGCCAGAGCAGTTCGAGTGGGAGATCGAGTGCGACTGGAAGATCCTGATCGAGAACTACCTCGAGTGCTACCACTGCGCCACCGTCCACAAGGATTTCTCGCAGGTGATCGACGTTTCACCCGAGCGTTACGCGCTTTCGTCCGACGGGACTCTGCTGACGGCTCACGCACCGGTGCGAGACACCTCGAAGGTCGAGCAGCAGCAGAAGATCCTCGCAACCGAAGGCGGGCCGGTCACCGAGAGCCACTGGCACATGCTGTTCCCGGCGACGACCTTCAACGTCTACCCCGGCGAGGGCGCTATGGAGATCACTTGGTTTTGGCCGACCGGCGTTAGCAAGTCGAAAGCATGCTGCGTTTTCTTCAAGATGCCTGGCGCCAGCGACGAGTACATCGAGCAGCTAACCGATTTCGGAATTCAGGTGATGG
>JANRFB010000053.1:4655-18190 GCA_030725785.1 Solirubrobacteraceae bacterium | reverse complement strand
GGCGCCAGCGACGAGTACATCGAGCAGCTAACCGATTTCGGAATTCAGGTGATGGAAGAAGACAACGCCCTCTGCGCGCTGATGCAGGAGGGAATGGCTTCCGGGGCGATCGCTTCGGCGCGGCCGTTGCCGAAGGGCGAAGCGCTCGTTGTCGCCTTCCAGAAGCTTGTGCGACGCGCGCTGGCCTAAAGCGACGCTTTAGCGGATAGCGAAGCTTCGATCTAGCCGGCCGGTACCGCGCGACACTTGGCGCCCGCGCAGGCGTTGACCTTCGCCAGCTTGCCGATCATCTTCGCTTTGATCGCCGCGTAGGCAGGATCGGCTGCAAGGTTGTTGATCTCAAAGGGATCGGCCTTCAGGTCGTAGAGCTCTTCGCCGCCGCTGACCTTGTAGACGATGTACTTCCAATCGTCGGTGCGGACGCCCTTGTAGGCCTGATCCCACCTGTTCGAAGGCATCGACGCGCTCGCAAAGAGCGGCTCGGGAGCCTCAATCGAGATTGCACGGTCGGGCCGCTTCTTCGGGTTCTTGGCCGTCGCCAGCAACGACACACCGTCGAGAGTGCGACCGGGCTTTGCGCCCGCAAGGTCAAGGATCGTCGGAGCAAAGTCGACGTTCGTGACCTGCCCCTTGATCTTGCGGCCCTTCGGAACCCCGGGGCCGGCAACGATGAACGGCACGCGCAGCGACTCCTCGTAAGGGAGGAATTTGTCGCCGGGGACGCGATGCTCCCCTTGCATCCAGCCGTTGTCGGAGGTGAAGATGATCGTCGTGTTCTCGTACTGCCCCGTAGCCTTGAGCTTCTTGACGATCTTCGCTACGTGGTCGTCAACCGCGAGCAGCGACCCGACGCGACCCTCGTAATTGAGCTGCAGCTGCGCGATCGCTTGATCGGTCAACGGCGGCAGGTGGTTTCTCATGTTCGCGGGCAGCTTCGCGAAGCTTGCCTCGTCTTGGTTGAAGTTCGGCGGGCGCGGCAGCGTAAAGCTCTTGCTCTTCGCTTCGTAACGCGGCGGCGGGCGCGGGTCGGCTCCTGGGCGACCCAGCAGTGAAGGCGAGCTGGCAACGTCTTCACGGTGCGGGGAGGCTGGCGACCACCACATGAAGAATGGCTTCTTCTGGCTCTTCTCCTTTTCGAGCAGCCCTGCAAATACGTCGCCGGTTACATCGACGGAGTAATCCTTTGCTTCTTCACTGCCGAAGTCGGTGTAGGGCGGCGGTCCGAAGACGGCGCGCAGCTTCTTGACTACTTCGAGGATCACCGGCTCGGGCTTGTCGATTACTTGGACGTTGCCAAACTCGACCAGTTTGTGAGCGAATGCGGCGTCACCCCAAGTCTTCTCGCCCTTGCCGTCGAGGCTCATAACGAAGTTGAAGTAGTCGTAGGAGGAGAGGTCAAGCAGTCCGCGCCAGACGTCAAAGCCCTTCGGCTTTTCACCCTTGCCGGTCTTCGCGCCGTAACCGTTCAGCCACTTTCCGACCATCCCGGTGCGGTAGCCGGACTTCTGCAGCCACGCGGGGAGAATGTTGCCACGGTCCTTCATCCCATACCAGCCGTAGGGGTAAAAGTTGCCGATTACCTTGTGGTTGTGGGCGTACTGCCCTGTGATGAAGGTCGCGCGCGCGGGGCAGCAGAGCGGGAATGAATCAACCGCGTCGGAGAAGCTCGTGCCACGGTCGGTGAGCAGTTTCTTCACGTTTGGCATGTGGACGAGTTCGGTGGTGGCCTGATCGTCGGTCATGATCACAACGATGTTCGGCTGCTTGCCTTTGCCGGCACCGGCCTTGCGTGCCTCGGCAGGCGCGACGGCAACCGCAGAGCAGGCCAGCGCGGCGAGAAAAAGGACCGGAAACTTATGCATTTGCAAATCGTACAGAATTGCGGCTAACCTTGTGCCAGTTACTGCCGCTTCAGGCGGGCAGCATGAGCCCCGTTGATCATCGCCTTCCAGAAGCTCGTTCGCAAAGCACTGACCTAAACGCCTTCCTGCAGACCACCGAAGGTCAGTGGCTAACCTCTGCAAAGCGGCTGCCTCAAGGCCGGACTCGATAACCCCGGGAGAAGAAAATGGCTCAGAAGATGCAGGCTAAATGGAATGGCGAAGTGCTCGCAGAGAGCGATCAGACCGTCGTAGTGGAAGGCAACCACTACTTCCCCGCCGAGTCGGTTACGGCGACGCTGCTGCCTTCAGAGACCACCTCGACCTGCGCTTGGAAGGGGACTTCGTCCTACTACTCGATCGAGGCCGGCGGCGAGACCAACCGCGATGCTGCCTGGTTCTACCCGGACCCCAAGCCGGAAGCCGAACAGATCAGGGATCGGATCGCCTTCTGGAAGGGCGTTGAAGTAGCCCCCGCCTGAGCTGGAAGCGCAGCCCGACTAGCTTTCAGAGCGCCCAGATCGCGAGCGCCGGCAGGCCAATGCTCAGTGCAGCGAAAGAGACGACCGCAACTGCCACGTATACAGGGCTGTCCTCGGCGTCCGGCTTGAAGGCAAGCGGGAGGAAGAGCAGCGGGTTGACGATCGCACCAAACGCGATCATCGCCTTGATCCAATCCGGCGCGCTTGGCGCGGCGAGCTGAACCGCAATCAGGATCAGCCCCATCATCACCCAATCGAGATGGGTCTGAAGAAAGCGCCGGGGCGCGGGCACGCCATGCGCGCGGAACCATTCACCCTTGCGCGTTGCAGCAAGGACCAACCAGCCCGACACACCAGCCAGCGCCAGCGAGATCAGGCCGAGTTGAGTAAGCAGTGGCACGCCCATTACGGCTTAAGAATACTTGGCCGGATAGCCGCCAAGGCCCCGCCGTAGACCACCGGCAGGGTAGGCTCCGCAGCGATGAGCAACCCTGACGCCTTCGAAGAGGCCGCTGCGCGATCGCTTGCCGGCGGCACCGAGCGCCACCGCGAGAAAGCGCTCGAGCAGGGGCGCCTGCCGGTCCGCGAGCGAGTCGCGTTATTGGTTGACGAAGGTTCATTCGCCGAGGAAGGGCTGCTTGCCAACTGGCAGGAGGACGGCCTTGGCGCCGACGGTGTTGTGACCGGCGTCGGCACCGTCGCCGGGCGGCCGGTCGCCGTGATGGCAAATGACCCAACCGTGAAGGCCGGCTCGTGGGGCGCGAAGACGGTCGAGAAGATCCTGCGGATTCAGGAGCGCGCGCTGGAGCGGCGGATTCCAATCGTCTACCTCGTTGATTCGGCCGGGGCGCGGATCACCGACCAAGTCAAGATGTTCCCCGGTCGCCGCGGCGCCGGGCGGATCTTCTTCAACCAAGTCGAGCTCTCTGGCGTTGTGCCGCAGGTCTGCGTGCTCTTCGGCCCCAGCGCCGCCGGCGGCGCCTACATTCCCGCCTTCTGCGACGTCGTAATCATGCGCGACGGCAACGCTTCGATGTACCTCGGTTCGCCGCGGATGGCGGAGATGGTGATCGGCGAGCAGGTAACGCTTGAAGAGATGGGCGGCGCGAAGATGCATACCGGCGTCTCGGGCTGCGGCCACATCCTCGTCGCCGACGACGCCGAAGGGATCGCCACCGCGCAGCGCCACCTCTCCTACCTCCCCACCAGCTTTGACGATGCGGCGGCGCTCGCCGCGCCTGCTGACTCCGCGAGCGCGCTCACAAACGATCAGATTCCAGCCGACGAGAACCAACAGTTCGACATGCGAGTAGTGATCGACGGCGTCGTTGACGAGGGCAGCTTCTTTGAGCTTCACGCCCGCTGGGCGAAGGAGCTCGTCGTCGGCTTTGCTCGCCTGAACGGCGAGCCGATCGGGATCGTCGCCAACCAGCCGAAGGTCAAGGGCGGCGTGCTGTTCGTTGACTCGGCCGACAAGGCGGCGCGCCACATCTCGCTGTGCAACGCGTTTGGCCTACCGATTCTTTTCCTCGCCGATGTTCCCGGCTTCATGATCGGCACCGCCGTTGAGCGTCAGGGGATCATCCGCCACGGCGCAAAAATGATCGCCGCCTTAAGCGAAGCGACCGTTCCGAAGATCTCGGTGATCGTTCGCAAGGCTTACGGAGCCGGTCTCTACGCGATGGCCGGCCCCGCCTTCGAACCGGACGGCGTGCTGGCGCTGCCGGGAGCGTCGATCGCCGTAATGGGCCCGCAGGCAGCCGTCAACGCCGTTCACTTGAACCGCCTTCAGGCAATCGAAGACGGCGCCAAGCGCGAACGCGTCACGGCCGAGCTGCGCGAAGAGTACGCAGCCGATATCGACCTTCTCCACCTCGCATCGGAGCTGATCATCGACGCGATCGTCGAACCGGAAGATCTGCGCGAAGAGCTGGTTAGGCGCTTCGCGCTGGCGAGCCGGCGGCGACGCGAGCGCACGCCGCGGCGCGGCAGCGTGCGCCCGGTCTAGTGGCCGAAGCGCACGTCGGGCAGAATCTTCCGCAGCGGTGAAGGCAGCCACCAGGCCCACTTGCCGAGCAGCCTGAGAATCACCGGCAACAGAACGAGCCGCACGAGGAAGGCGTCGAGCAGCACGGCGACGCCGAGGATGATCCCCATCTCCTTCGGCGGCAGCGGCCCGGAGAGCGCGAAGGTGAAGAAGACGGCGACCATCACGCCCGCCGCCGCGAAGATCACGCGGCCTGAGTGAGCCAAGCCACCGACCATCGCTTCATGCGCGTCGTGCGAGTGATCCCAGTGCTCTTTCGCTGAAGAGAGCAGGAAGACGGTGTAGTCCATTGAGATCGCGAAGATCATCGCGAAGAAGAAGACAGGCCCCCATGCGTCAAGGAACCCTTGCGACTCGAAGCCGAGCAGCCCGCTCCCAATGCCATCTTGGAAGATCAGCTTCGCCGCGCCAAAGGCGGCGCCGGTTGCGAGGAGGCTGATCAGCACGCCAACGGCGGCGATGATCGGCGCTTGGAGCGCTACCAACAGCAGAATGAAGCCGAGCACCATGATTACGCCGATCACGATCGGCGTTTTGGCTGACAGCAGCGATTCAAGATCATGATTTTCAGCGACCGCGCCACCAACCATTGAGCCTGCCGGAAGTGCATCGCGAAGCCGATCAACAGTCGCGCCAACCGCCTTATCGGACGGGTCATTGGCCGGGATAACTTGAATCAGCGCCTTGTCTGAGCCGCCGGACATCGGCGCCATTACGGCCGCAACGCCAGGGTCGGATTTGGCGAGAGCCCCGGCTGCGGCGGCATCGTTCTGCGAAGTGATGATCTGCAGCGCGCCCGGGGCGCCAGGGCCGAAGGCATCCTGCACCTGTGCGTAACCGATGCGCGAACCGTCATCGACGGGAACAACCTTGATCGACGGCATGCCGGTCTGGAGCGCGAAGACCGGAATCGTGAGCGCGACCAGAATGGCCAGTGCGACAACGCCGTATGCCAGCGGGCGCTTCCAGAGCCGCTCCGCCCATGCCGCAAAGCGAGCCGAGCGATGTTCGCCGGAGTGAACCCAAGGGAGCGCCAGCTTGTCGACCCGTGGCCCAAGCTTGGCGAGAACGGCGGGAAGCAACGTCAGCGTCGCGGCGAGGATAAAGGCGACCGACACCATGATCCCCAGCGCCATCGAGCGGAAAGCCGGAGAGGGCACAAGCATCACGGCCGTCAGCGAGATCAGCACCGTGATGCCGCTGAAGAGAACCGCCTTGCCGGCCGTGTCCATCGTCTCAGCGACGGCGTCTTCGGGCGTCAGCTCAGAGCCGAAGAGGGCGCCGCGGAAGCGCATCACAATGAAGAGCGCGTAATCGATCCCCAAGGCCAGCGCGAACATCAGCGCGAAGTTCATCGCCCAGATCGAAATGTCGAGCACCTGCGTGCCGAGGTAGAGAGATCCGGCCGAAGCGACGAGCCCGAGGATCGTCAGCATCAGCGGCAGCCCGGCGGCGACAAGCGAACCGAAAGCGAAAAGCAGAATGATCAGCGTTACCGGCCAGGAGATCAGCTCGCTCTTCATCATCGCCGAGCGGTTGGCTTGGTTGAAGTCGGACCACATGCCGCTGGCGCCTGTGAGCGAGACGCTCACGCCGGCTCCCTCAGCGGCGGTCAAGCTCTCCTTCAGATCATCGGCCGAGCGAACCATCGTGTTCGAGTCAGCCCCCGCCCCGGCTTGAATGATCGCGGTGTGGCCGTCGCGCGAGATCGACACCCCCGGCTGCGGCGCAACAACGGTCGTGACGTTGGGATCGGCGGCGAGGATCCTGCTCGACTTGGCGACCGCGGCCTTGAAGGCCGGGTCCTTGATCGTCTCTTGATTGGAGTGGACTACGACCATCAGGGCGCTCGAGGAGAGCCCATCGAAATTTTTGTCGATCGCTTGGCGGGCGGCGACGGATTCGGAGCCGGTCGCCTCCCAGCCGGCGCCGGATAGCGCGTGCTCGACCCGCGGCGCGAAAATGCCGAAGACGACTGCGATTACAACCCAGGCGATCACAACGACTTTGAAGTGCGTTGCGGTGTAGCGGCCGAGTCGGCCGAGAGGTCCGTACTTGGTGTCCATTGTCAGCTCCCGTGTTCTGCGGTGGAGGAGCGCAGCCCGCAGGCGCGACCTAGAACGACCGACGCCGGGCAGGCGCCGAATGCGACATACATCCACTGGTTGATGCCGACGAGCGCCGTCAGCAGAAGGAACCAAGGCGAGACGAGCAGGACGAGAACGGCGCTGAGCAGCGTCATCGTGCCAGCCATTGCAAAGAGAACCCGCTCAAGCGGCCATTTGGGGCTCATGATGCCACCGCGCTGAGGATCTGATCGCGCTCGCCTGCCTGTTTGCGAAGACCGCCGCAGACCTGCTCGCAAAGATCGAAGACCGAGTCGTCGCTGATTGAGTAGATCGCAGAGGTGCCCTGGCGCTGACGGCCGACGATGCCGGCGCGGTGAAGCACACCGAGATGCTTGGAGACGTTCTGCTGCGAGGCAGCCAGCCGCTCGGCCAGTTCGCCGACGGTTGCGTCGCCGTCGCGAAGCGCGTCAAGAAGGCGGATCCGCATCGGCTCGCCGATGACTCGAAAACGCTCAGCGATCAGGTCAACAAGTGGTTCAGGGAGGGGGTGTGGAAAGTCCATTACACAACTCTACCACTTTGTAGTTGTGAAAGGAAGTGCGCTCCTCAACCTCGTCCTCAAGGAACGTGCCCGCTGCGCGCCCATGGCAAGCGGCTTGGCCGTAAGGATGGCGGCTTCGTGTCAACCGTCGGCAACATCACCGGCATCCGACGCACGCACGGCGCTTACTGGAGTAGGATCGCCGAATGCTCAAACGACTGCTGCCCACACTTGCCCTCTCAATCGTCGCGCTAAGCGTTGTTGCCTCCGCCGCATCGGCCGCGGCCGTCAACCCGTGGCGCCAGTCGCAGCCATGGAACATCTCTCACCAAGGCGGCGAAGGGGAGTTCCCCGGCAACACGATGTATGCCTTCAAGCAGTCGCTAAAGGCGGGCGCCAACATGCTCGAGGTCGACCTCGGCTTTACGAAAGACAACAAAGCCATCGTCCAGCACAACACGACCGTCGACTCGCGAACAAATGGCACCGGCGAAGTTGGTTCGTTCACGCTCAAGCAGATCCAAAAGCTCGACAACGCATACTGGTTCTGGAAAGGCGCCGGCGGCGTCAGCTACGACCACAACAAGGCTGCCAGCGGCTACAAGTTCCGCGGTATTGCGACCGGCAAGAAGAAGGCTCCAAAGGGCTACAAGGCGAGCGACTTTCGGATCTCGTCGCTGAGCGAACTGCTGAAGGCCTTCCCGAAGACGCCGATCAACCTTGAGATCAAAGGCCGCACGCCGGCCGAGACCGACGCAGAGTACATCCAGAACGCACGCATTCTGGCTCGCGAACTGAAGAACGTGAAGCGCAAAGACATCATCGTCGTCTCGTTCAAGCAGCCTGCAGTTGACGAGTTCCACAAGCTGGCACCGAAGATCCCGGTTGCCCCCGGAATCGAAGGGATCGCCGACTTTCTGCTCTTCAGCAAGTCGCCGGGCGGCGGAGTAGTTGCACTTCAGCCGCCGATCAAGTACCTCTACCAAGGCGCGTTGGTCGAAGTTTCGAGTGCCGACTTCATCGCCAAAGCGCACGCAGCCGGATACGCTTGGCAGAACTGGTTCTCAGGCGACGACAGCGACTCGGCCGTTGACTGGGCGAAGATGGTTCAGCGCTGCGCCGACGGCATCATGACTGCGTACCCAGTCGCGCTTGAGAAGTTCCTCAAGAAGACGAAGTCGCCTGCCGCCTGCAAGAAGCGCCCGTAGGGCAACACGCTGTGAGCACGCGGCTGCTGCCAACGCTGCTGCTGACGCTCGCTGCGCTGACGCTCACCGCCGCTAGCGCGCAGGCAGCCGACAGCACTTGGCGGCGCAGCGCGCCGCTGAACATCGCCCACAACGGCGGCGAGGACGAGGCTCCGTCAGGGACGATGTACGCATTCCGCCAGGCGGTGCGGGCCGGCACCGATGTAATCGATTTCGACCTCGCGGTAACGAAGGACAACCACGTCGTCGCCAACTTCGGCACCACGGTTGATTCGCGCAGCGGCTCCAGAGGGCCTGTCAGCTCATACACGCTCGCGCAACTGAAGAAGCTCGACAACGCCTACTGGTATTCGGCTAGCGCGCCTCACTACGGACGCGGCAAGGCGAAGTCGGCCTACCGCTTCCGCGGCGTCGCGACGGGTAAGAAGAAGCCGCCGAAGGGTTACAAGGCCGCCGACTTTCGTTTCACAACGCTGAGCGAAGTGCTGCGGGCGTTCCCCAAGAAGCCGCTCAACCTTGAGATCAAAGCTCGTACTACGGCCGAAACTCCGGCCGAGTTCCAAGCCAACGCGCGCGTCATCGCCCGCGAGCTGCTGCGCTCCGGCCGCCGCGACGTGATCGTCGCATCGTTCGACCAATCGGCCGTTGAGCTGTTCCACTCGCTGGCGCCAAAGATCGGCGTCGCGCCCGGCACCGCAGCGATTGCCGACTTTCTGCTCGAGAAGAAAAGCCCGGGCCCTGGCGTAGTGGCAATTGAAGCGCCGCTCACCTACCCCTATCAAGGCGCCATCGTTGAGGTCACCAACCAGCCGTTCGTTGACCAGGCGCACGCCGCCGGCTACCCCTGGTTCGCTTGGTTCAACTACGAGGCCGGTACCGAAATCATTTACGACATTGACGGTCCGACCAACTGGAAGAAGCTGGTAGGGCTTTGCGTAGACGGAATTATCTCCTCGCGGCCGGCGGCGCTGGCGAAGACGCTGCGCGGCGCAAAGTCCCCCTCAGCCTGCAAGCAGCGTCCGTAATCCCTGTCAGGTAGTTTCACTCGCATGACTGCAACGAAGGCTGGGCCTTGGGTACTGGCGGCGATGGTCTTCGCCGTCGGGATGACGTTCATCGACATGACGATCGTTTCGATCGCGATCCCCGAGATCCAGAAAGATCTTGGCCTCAGCGAAACCGGCGTTCAATGGATCGTCAATGGCTACCTGCTGGCGCTTTCAGCCACCTTTGCTCTTGGTGGCCGAATTGGCGACACGTTCGGCAAGCGGCGAGTCGTCACGCTCGGCGTAATCATCTTCGCGGTCGCCTCCGCGCTCTGCGGAGCAACGCCAAGCGGCAGCCTCGCCGAGCCGTGGATCATCACCTTCCGCGTCATCCAGGGCATCGGTGCGGCGCTAATGATTCCGGCCGCATTGGCGCTGGTCATCTCTGCCTATCCGATCGAAAAGCGCGGTCAAGCGCTGGGGATCTTCTTTGGAATTACGGGCGCGCTCACCTCGGTCGGCCCGATCGCGGGCGGCTACCTAACGCAGGTCGATTGGCGGGCGATCTTCTGGATCAACATTCCAATCGCAATCATTGCGCTGGTACTGATCATGATCGCCAAGCCCGACGATGAGCGCACCCCGGCGCCGATCGACTACCGTGGCGCCATTCTTATAACCAGCGGCATGGCGCTCTCCGTGCTCGGCTTGCAGCAGGCGAGCCAATGGGGCTGGGGCAGCCCGAAGACGATCGGTGCGATCGTGATCGGCACGCTGCTGATCATCGCCTTTGTCAGGCACGAGCTGAGCACCAGTGACCCGCTGATTCGAGTGCGGATCTTCAGCAACAGGGCGTTCGCCGCCGACAACGTTGTGCTCTTCCTGCTGATGATCGTTTTCATACCGCTCTTCTTCTTCGCCAGTACGTACGCGCAGCTGGCGCTTGGCCAAAGCTCCTCGGATGCGGGGCTTTACCTGCTCTATTTCTTCATTGGCTTTGCGGTCGCAACGCAGATTGGCGGGCGGATACTCGACAAGGTTGGCGCACGCCCCGCGATCATTGCCGGCGGGCTGATCGGTGCGATCGGCTTCTACCTTTGGGCCTCAGAGCTGACCAACCTCAGCGTGAACGCGCAGATCCCTTACATCATCCTTGCCGGCTTTGGGATTGGCCTGATCCTCTCCCCCGCGAATACCGACGCAATTAACCGCGCGCCGGCGAGCACCTACGGCGAGGTAACGGGAATCACGCAGACGGTTAGGAACTACGGCTCCAGCATCGGCTTGGCGATTCTCGGGACGATTCTGATCACACAGAACCGGCTCAACATTGAGGACAACCTCGGCAAGCTTGGACTGCCGAAGGCGCAAGCTGATCAGATCGCCTCCGACCTCTCGAGCGGCGCGCCATCAACCGGCGGCGCAGGCGGCGCGCAGGCGGCCGAAATCTTCAAGGGAATCCAGATTTCCTACGCCCAGTCGACGCAGACGATCTTTTACATCATGACCGGCGTGCTCGTGGTTCTCTTCTTATTCGCGCTGATCTTTGTGCCTGGCGGCAAGGTCGAGAAGGTGGCTGCAGAAGGCAGCTACGACGCGCCTGCGGCCGGCCCGGGTTAAGCTGCAGTCTGCGGCGGCTCTAGCCGATACGATGGCATTCGTCACCAACAAGAAGCGGAGATTCAGATGGCTGAAGTAGTCCCAATAACAGGCACGCCCGCAACGGCGAAGATTCGCAACCCTCTTGGCGTAATCGGGCTGACTTTGATCACGCTCGGGATCTACTACTTCTTCTGGTACTACTTTGTGAACCGCGAGATGAAGGACCTCGGCGAGTCGCGCGGCACCGACGAATGCGGCGAGAGCCCAGGCACCTCGGTGGTGGCGATTACGCTCGGGGCGTTCATCATCGTTCCGGCATTCTTGTCGCACTACAACAGCTTTAAGCGCATGAACGCTGCCAGCCGCCTCACCGGCGCCGGCGACGGCTTCGACGCCGGCCTCGGACTGCTGCTTTGGGTCTTACTCTCGCCGGTCGCGGTCTACCTCTTCCAGATGAATCTCAACAAGGTTTGGGAAGCTCAGCGCGGCGCCGTTGCGGCCGCGCCGGCGGCAGCGATCGAAGCAACGCCGCAATCCACCGCGCCGGAAGCCGAGCCGGCAGCTCCGTCCGAGCCGGCGGCCGACGAACCGCAGGGCTGAGCGCGGAGCTCAGGAGCTCAGCTACGGGCGCGCGGCTCGCGACTCAGGAGCCGCTTCGTCGTGCGCGCAGCGCCGCTGCGTGAGCGGGGAAGCCTTCATGGTCAGCGAGCGCCAACGCCCCGGGAGTAAGCCGCTCCAGCGCCGCGGCGTCGGCCTTGGCAATTGAGACCTTCTTGAGGAAGGTTTCGGCGGTCACGCCGCCGGTAACGCGCGCGAAGGCACCGGTCGGCAGCGCCGCGGGAACCCCGATCACGTAGTTGGCAAGCGAGACCGGCGTCTGCTGGCCGAGCAGCACCTCTCCGGCATGATCGATCATCGCCAGCACCGCTTCCTCGTCACGGGCGACGATCTGCATGTGCTCGGGCGCGTACCAGTTGGTGACAAGCGCGGCTTCGGTGAGGTCGGCGACGATAATCGCGCCGCCGTTCTCGCCCAGAGCGGCATGCGCGTAAGCGCGGCGCGGCTCCGGCAGCGCGGCGATCTGGCGGGCGATCTCAATCTGCGTTGCCTCAACCAGCGCTTCGCTGTCGGTAACGAGCAGCGAAGCCGAATCAGGGCCGTGCTCAGCTTCGTTGAGCAGGTCGGCGGCAAGCAGGCGCGGGTCGGCGCTGTCATCGGCGAGGATCAGCGACTCGGAAGGCCCGAGCAGCATCTGCGTGTGGCAGCCGTACTGCTGGCACGCAATCTGCGCCGCCTGCACCGGCGGGCTGCCCGGCCCGAGCAGCTTGCGAACCTTTGGGATCGACTCGGTGCCAAAAGCCAATGCCGCGACTCCGGCGGGGCCATTGGCGCGGAAGATCTGCCTAATCCCGAGCTGGTCGGCTGCACAGAGCACGGCCGCATCAACCTCGCCGGCGCCGCCCGGCACAGGCGGCACGACAACTGCGATCTCTGGCACTCCGGCGACCACGGCGGGCGTGCCGATTTGCACGAGAACCGAAGGGAACGAGCCCTTGCCGCTGGGAACGAACAGCCCGGCGCTGGCGATCGCAGTCGACTTTTCGCCGACGGTGAGGCCGGGCTGAATCTCGACCCGCCACTCGCGCTCACGGGTGAGCTCCTCGTTGAAGGCGCGCACGTTCGCGATTCCCTCAGCGATCGCTTCCTGCACCGCAGCGGGAACCGATTCGCGCGCGGCGGCAAACTCCGCCTCAGTTACTTGAAGCCCGCCTTCGGCTATCTCACAACCATCAAACTTCGCCAGCGCGGCGATGACGGCGGCGTCGCCGTTCTCGCGCACGTCTTCGACAATCAGTTCTATCGACTCGCGCAATTTGGGGTCGAAAATCGCCGTTACGCCGCGACCGAGTAGCTGCTCGCGGGCAGCGGCATCGAGCTCGCTCCACGCCAGCACGCGCATCGGCGCCTGCTCAGACACGCCGGTTCATGATCAGTCGAGTGTTCCCTTGACGCCAGCCGTCATTCCGGCGCGGCGCGGGTTAGCTACGAACGCCGCCCGCAGCGCGCGCGCGAAGGCGCGGAAGCCGGCCTCCCAGGCGTGGTGCGGGTCGTTGCTGTCATCGAACAGGTCTAGCTGAATCGTGCAGCGCGCGCCCTGCGAGAAGCCCTCAAAGAAGGCGACTAGATCAACGCAAAGCACGTCCTCGACGCGCTCGAACGATGCCGCCCCGCCGCGCTTTACGAAAGTATTGGCGCGACCTTCGAATGAGATCTGCGCCAGCGCGCTTGCCTCATCCATGACGCCGTATGCGAAACCGCTCGACTCGACGCCTTCAGCGATGCGATCACTGATTGCTTGACCTGCCGCCGCGCCGAGCGCGAGGCCAACATCCTCCATCACGACGTGCATCAAGCGGTAGGTGCGTACTTCGTAGCTGGCGTCGACGTTGATGTCGGCGTACCAGCCGAGCATCTCGAGCATGTGATCGAAGAAGGCGAGCGTTGTATCGAGCTTTGGATCGCGGCGCGGGCCGAAATCAAGCGTCGTCAAAACAAGCGCTTCGCGGCTCTCGCGGCGCGTCGTGTAGCTCTCGCCGTCGCGTTCGACGGCCATTCCCTTGTATTCGGTCACCGATTCTCCTTGCCTTAAGGTATTGGTTCAGGCATCAATAGCTTGCCTTCTCGAACTCGAAACGCTGGGATTTCGCGACCGTCACGGC
>JANRFB010000053.1:0-4555 GCA_030725785.1 Solirubrobacteraceae bacterium | reverse complement strand
GGGGCACCGAAGTTCTCGCCGGTGAGCGCAAAGATCGCTTCGCCATCGAAGTCGTGCTGAACGGCGCGGCCGATCACGTGAATTCCGCTCAGGCCATCCTTGAGCGCGCCGGCGGTGCCGAGGTTTATTACTTCCGCGGGGCGATTCGCGGCGAGAGTCCTCGCCGCCGCGGTCGCGGCGCGCACCTTGCCGGCGCCGGTCACGAGCACCGGCAGGCCAAGCTCATGAAGGTGCTCACCCTCCTCGCGCAGCGCGACCACCAGCAGCGCGCGGTCGGGCGTGATTTCACCGAAGAGTTCCATCGCCAGCGAGTCTACATTCGAAGCGCCGCTCAGCATCGTGGCGCTTAGCTAATAGAAGCGGTAGCTAAACCGCGTGCCGCTGCAGAAGCGGCGCAGCTTGATCCCCATCACGGAGCCGTGAGAGCGATTCTCACCGCTGGGGACGAGCATCACGCTTGCCATCCAGCCGACCGGGTTGGCGCCGCGAGTGAGCGCTTCCGAGCCGCGCCCACGGCCCATCGCCGGCGGATACTCGTCGCGGTCGTAGCCGGCTCTCGTTGCCACGTTCGCGAGCAACTTGTTGCGCCGGGCTTCGGTGCCGCGCCGGTCAACCACCAAGGTCTCCGGCCAGCCATTGCGGATCGCCTTTAGGAAGTGGCGGCGAATGTTCGGGTACTTGGTTGCGCTGAAGCCGATCCGCTGCACGGCTGAGGGCTTCACGCAGCCGGCCTCAGGATTGGAAGGAGCGGCCGTCCCCGTCGGTTTCGACGCGCCCTTCTTCAGGCACGGGCAGGGCAGCGATTCGCAGTAGACGCCGTCGCCATCCCCGTCGCGCGTGTTGGCGGCGCGCTGGGCCGCGGCTTGGTTTGAGAAGTCGCTGCATCGGCCGCTGCTTGCACCGCTTGCCGGCGCAGTTTCTGCCTCCGTTGTCGAACGCTTCGTCGCAGTCGTTGCCGCCGTGGTCGCGGCAATCGTGCTCGTACCAGCCGACTCGTTCGCATTGCTCGTCGACTCATCGCCGCCGCAGGCGGCGAGCAGAAGCGCGCCTGCGGCGACCAAGCCAGCAAGCGAAGGGGCGCTGATTTTGAGTGAGAAGCGCGTCAAGACTGCACCAACTCTGTGCCAATCAGTCTATTGCGGCGTCGGCGGGAGCCTCAGAGTTGCTTAATAGATCGGCCCTTGACTGTTGATCAAGTCAAACGCCTACGGGCAGAGAGAAAGGATTCACAGAATGCAGATGTCAGATCCAGTTCAAAAGGTATTGCTCGCCGTAGGCAGTGGGCTCGCGCTGATCCTCAGCATCATTGCGCTCGTCGTAGCGCTCAATGCTGGCGGTGGCGGCGCTAAACACGATGGCGGCCGGATGTTCGGCGGCCCGCAGCAAGGTCAGATGGGTGGCGGCGGCCAGCGCCGACAGGGCGGCCCCGGCGCAGACGGCCAACGCGGCCCTGGCGGAGGCGGCGGTCAGCGCCAGGGAATGATTCCACCCGGCGGCGTTCAGGTAACGCCTAACGGCACCGACACCACGACGACTAATTAGGGCAACGGGCGGCGCGCAACTCGCGCAGCGCTGGGGTGCGTCAGCTTACGGCGCGCCCCAGCGACCGTCGCCGTGGTCGCGCGTCTCTTCGTCTTCAATCGCCGGCGAACCGTCGGGGTTGTAGCCCGCGTTGGTCAGCATCCGGCGCAGGTCAACCACCATCTGCACGTCGATGTCCTTGTCACGCGGCCGGTGGAAGACCTCAGTCTCCGGCCCAAGCGTCACCTTGACCTTGCCGTTGTGCTCCTCGGTGACCTCGCCAACATGCTCGAGCAACGTGATCACGTGGCGCCACTCTATGTTGTGGCTCGTCGGGTGACGGAAGATTTCCTCGACGGTGTCACGGTGGCGGCTGGTTAGTTCTGGCTTGCTCATATACGAACCAGTCTATTCAGACGCGTCGCTCGTCGGCAGCGCGGCCGCGCGGCGGCTGATCGCCGCTTCGCGCTCGTTGTCGAGGAACGAGCCCAGCTCCTGAATCGTGCTCATCAGCGGCGCCGGGAAGATAACGGTGGAGTTCTGGTCGGCAGCAATTTCAACGAGCGTCTGTAGGTTGCGCAGCTGAAGCGCCAGCGGATGATCCATCATCACGTCAGAGGCTCGCGCCAGCTCGCCAGCAGCCATCGCCTCACCTTGGGCGGCGATGATCTTGGCACGCTTCTGCCGCTCGGCCTCAGCCTCGCGCGCCATCGCCCGCTTCATGGTTTCCGGAAGCTGAATATCGCGCAGCTCAACAATCGTCACCTCAACGCCCCAGCCCTCTGTCTGGACGTCAAGGATTTCGCGTATGTTCCTATTGATCGCCTCGGTCTCGCGGAGCGTCTCATCGAGCGCATGGCGGCCAACGACGGCCCGCAGTGTTGTTTGAGCGATCTGGTTGATCGCAGCTGAGACGTTCTCAATCGCAACGACCGAGAGGATTGGATCAACGATCCGAAAGTACGCTACGGCTGCAACGTCAACGCTGACGTTGTCGCGTGTGATGATTCCCTGCGACTGAATCGGCATCGTCACGATCCGCATGTCGACAAGCTGCACTCGCTCGATCAGCGGAATGATCAACACCAAACCTGGCTCGCGCGCGCCGCCGACGATCTTGCCAAGGCGGAAAACGACCGCTCGCTCGTACTGGCGGACAATCTTGGTCGCCAGCACGATCAGAACCGAGACCAACACCACAACAACTGCCGCGATTATCACCACTACTGCTCCCTTGATTGTGTTGGCGCGCGTCCTAGCTCTCGAAAATGAAACTAGCACTCTGCTGCCCGCGCTCGCCGCCAGTCAGCCGATCACACTGACTGCCCTTGCGGCAACGAGCAGGATCGTCAGCGCCGAGAGAGATGTTTCGATCGCCATCATCACTTTCGCGTTGCGGCTAAGAGGCAGAACGTCGGCGGCGCTCCACGCGATCGCCGTCGTGAACGAGAGGTAGATGTAATCAAGCAGGCGAGGGTGCCAGTCGGGCGAGACCAACCTTGGCGCAGTCATCTCGGAGAAGAGGAAATCACGCTGGCCACCGGGCTCGAAGGCCCGGCCGCGCGGCCCGCCGCCGTCGAGTTCCCAGAAAAGCATCCCGGAGGTGAAGACCAGCGTTGACCAAACGACAACCGCCTCGATTGCCAGCTCGCCGCCCGTCCGCACCTCGCCGGTAAAGAGCTCCATGATCAGCAGAGCGAGCGCAACGGCGTTGAAGACAGCGACGACCACCAGTAGCGCCACGCCGAGCTTGCGGCGTTCACCGGTCTGGTCAAGATCCCCACCACGACCTTCGGCCGCGACAGTTATTGCCAGCAGCAGCTCGGGGAAGATAGGAACCAACCAAACCCAGCCACCCACGCCCCAGAGAGTCCAGCCATGGCGCAGGCTGAGAACGCCCAGCGCCGCCTGGAGTAAGACGACGACGAGCACGGCCGAGCTTGCCTCCCAGCGCGTTTCGCGAGATTCCCGCTTCAGCTCATCGGTGACATCAGAGTTCACCGGCCAAGTGTGGTCGCAGCGTGGGACGGCACCGCTAGAGAGGCTCTAATTGCTGTTACAGGCGAGGTCGTAGATCGCTGCTGGGATCTGCGAAGGCTTCGGGCAGACCTTGCCACGGTCCTGTGGCACCCAGAATTGCCCCTCGGCCTGCCAGACGACGGTCGTCGTGTATTGCTCTGTCCCCGCCCCGACATCTACAAAGCCAACCGCCCATCCGTTGGCGCACTTGTATGACGCCCCGCCGCCGGTCGCCAGAGCGGCGTTCGGGTAATCGGCGCTGCTGAGGTCGCTGACGGCCTTCTCGATCTCAGTCTTTGTGCAGGTGGCGCTGCCGGTCGTGATCTCAGCGCCGGTCGTCACCGGCGCGCTGGCCTCGGTCGCGGTGCTGGTGACGTTGTCGGTCACGGTTGAAGGCGTGCTGGTGCTGGCGGTGTCACTGCCACCGCAGGCAGCTAGAGCGAAAACCGAGACCAGAGCGAATGAGATTGCGAGGTTGCGATTGGTCAGCATTGGTTGATCCTAATCGCCGATGCGGCTGCCTGCTTGTAACTATGAGCGAATGAGTAATGGGATCGAAGACTGGTTTGAGCGCCAGCAGACGGCAAAGCAGAACCGGCTCGACAAGTGCCAAAACAAACGTGCTTTCACGAGCGAAGCAGAGGCCCGCGCCCACGCCGCCTCTGACCGCGCCCAGTTTGGTGACCGCTTCACCCCCTACCAGTGCGATCTCTGTGGCGACTGGCACCTAACCCGCAGCGACCGCTAGGCCAGCCCGTCGATGTCAACCTCACCCGCCGACAGCCCGCTTAGCGCCGCCAAGCCACTGGCGCTGCCCGCCCGTGTGCGCCGAGGTGGCGGCGAGCTGTGGCTGGCGATCGCGTTTGGCGGCGCGCTCGGCACGCTCGCCCGTTTTGGCCTTTCCGAGGCGCTCCCTGCCGCGGGCGCCGATTGGCACTGGGCAACGCTGATCGCCAACGTGACCGGCGCCGCAGCTCTCGGCGTGATCCTCGTCCGCCTTCCCAACCCTGCCAGC
>JANRFB010000052.1:1844-4547 GCA_030725785.1 Solirubrobacteraceae bacterium | reverse complement strand
ACGAAGACGTGGTCGAAGCTGAGTCCGCGGGTTGAGCCAACCTCAACGACGGCAACTTTGCTGGCGGGGAGCTGCTCGGCGCCCCCGCTCTCGTCACTCTCGCGCAGCCCGGCGTCAGCTACGGCAACGACGTACTCGGCGAACTCGCGGCCGCTTGATTGAGGCGAGCGTTCGGCGAAACGGCCGGCGAGAGCTTCGAAGCGTGCGAGGCAGCGCAGCCCTTCGACAACATCGGCTTGAGCCGCGAAGAGCTGCTGGCGGCGCAGACCGAGGCGGTCGATTAGGCGGTGGACGAAGCGGTCGGGGCGTAGTTCGTCGATCGCGGCGGCGGCCTGCTTTTGGAGTTTGAGGAAGGTGACGATTCGCTCGCGCGCCTCGGGCGGGATCTGCGGCGATTCGGTTGCCGCATTTAGCGCGCTGACCATGTCGAGCTTGCGGCGCCGCGCGATCTGCACGCAGCGCGCGAGGTCTACGGCGCGCAGCTCGATCGGGGCGCGCGCCAACGCGCGAACCGTTGCGCTGGCGTCGGCCGGGCTGGTCAGCAGTCGCAGCCAAGCGAGCACGTCTTTGACCTCGCCGCGACTGAACAGTTGGTCGCCGGCGCCTAGCTGGTGTGGCACAGCGCGCTCGTCGAGCGCCGCTGCGATCGCGCGGCCGTCGTCGCGCACGGAGCTGACCAGCACGGCGATCGATTCGGGCGCAGTTGAGGCTTGGATCAGGTGCTCGATCTCGGCGGCAATCGATTGCGCCTGCGCTCGCTCGCTCGAGCAGCGCCAGCCACGGACGCTGCCGCCCGGCTCGCCGCTCAGCGGTGGGCTGAGCCGCTGCTCGAGCACCGCCTGGCCGGCTAGGACTATGCGCTCGCGGCAGCGCAGCGAGCGCGTCAGTTCGATTCGTTCGCCACCGCTCTGAGCGCCAATCGCGGCAAGGTTCGAGTCGCCGCCGGTGATCTCGCTTGCCGGTGCGCAGTCGGCGTCGGCGACGGCCGTCACGCAGCCAAGCTGATCGGCCACCGCGAGCACGAGCGTCAACTCCGCCAGTGAGAGTCGCTGCGCGTCATCGACGAGCAGGTGGCTGTAACGAGCGACGAAGCGCTCTTTAACTTGCGGCCGCTTGAGCAGGCTCAGCGCGCCGAAGATCAGGTCCCCTTGGTCCAGCGCTCCCTCCTCGGCGAGCATCGCTTCGTGGCTTGCGTAGAGCGCAGCGAACTCGCGCTTTAGCGCGGCGCCGGCGCCTTCGGCGTTCTCTGCCCGCTGCGCGCACTCCGCGGCACTGATCAGCATCGCTTTCTGCGCGTCGATCTGAGCGATCAGCGAGGCCAGCAGCTTCACCGGTCGGCCGGCGAAATCGTGTTCGCGCAGCTCGAGCTGGTCAACGCGTTCGATCAGCATTGCCAGCCGATCGGCGCCGCTGAGCGTTGCGACGAAGGGGTCGAGGCCGCTCTGCGGCATCTCTTCGCGCAGCAGGCGGGCCGCAAAGTCGCTTACGGCCGAGACCGGCAGCTCGGCAAAGCCGCGGTCGAGCTGCTGCTCAACGAGGCCGCGAAGGCGGTCGGCTGCGGTGGCTGAATCGCTGAGCGCGATAACGGCCTCCGGTTCAACGCCGGCGTCGCGCACGAGCCAGGCGTAACGCGCCGCCAGGGCGGTGGTTTTGCCGCTGCCAGCGCCACCGGCCACGACTAACGAGCTGCCGGCGAACTGAGCAATCTTGCGCTGCTCGTCGGTCAGCTGGAGGGGGCTTTCGGGCACGCCCTTAGGATAAGAGCAAGATGGCTCCTTCGTCAGCGATTCTCAGCTTTGACTGGCTTGAACTTTCCGCTCGCTGCGCGGCCTCTCTGGGCGAACTGCTGGCGGCGACGCCGCAGCGCGACGAACGCGTAGTCGAGACCGGCACGATCGGCGCCGGCGGCGACCACACCTTGCTGATCGATCAGCAGGCCGAGGAGATCGTCTTTGCCGAGCTGCAGAAACTCTTTGACGCGGGCGCGCGCTTCACCGCCCTGTCGGAGGAACGCGGCACTGTTGATTTCGGCAGCGACGAGGCGTTCGTCGTGATCGACCCGATCGACGGCTCGCTCAACGCCAAGCGTGGACTGCCGGCCTATTCGATCTCCATCGCCGTGGCCGACGGGCCGACGATGGCCGACGTCGGCTTCGGCTTTGTCCATGACTTCGGCAGCGACGAGCAGTGGCACGCGGTTCGCGGCGGCGGGGCTTGGCTCAACGGGCAAGCGCTGGCGCCGGTCGCGCCCGAGCGGCGCAGCGCCGATGGTCGCTTGGAGGTTGTGCTGGTCGAGGGCGCCTCGCCGTTCAACCTTGCTGCCTCGACGCCGGCGCTGATCGCCGGCGCGCACCGCGTTCGGGCCTTCGGTTCGATGGCGATCTCCTGCTGCCAGATTGCTGCTGGCCGCGCCGATGCGATGGTCTCGCTCTGGAGCTGCAGGCCGGTTGACGTAGCCGCCAGCCAATTGGTAGTGCGCGAGGTCGGCGGCGAGGTTGCCTTCCCCGCTGCCGAGTCGCCACTGGCGCTGCCGCTGGCCGGTTCCGACGGCGTTTCGGCCGTCATTGCTGCTCCTACGGCCGCTGCACTGGCCGATGCAATTCCCTTCTCTGCCCTGTAACCACAGCCTCTGGCGGGCGTATTGGTAGTGATTAGCGAACACCTGTTCGCAATCCTGCTACTCTATCCGTAATCTCATTAGTT
>JANRFB010000052.1:0-1744 GCA_030725785.1 Solirubrobacteraceae bacterium | reverse complement strand
CGTGCGCGGCGATGTGACTCGTCAGGCCGACGTCGTCAGCAGCCGCGTGCAGGACGCAGTGGCTCCGATCGTTGACCAGGTTTCAAAGGTCACCGCTTAGAGCTGCAGGCTCCCAGCAACATTTGCTGTATCGACGGCCCGCCACTGTGCGGGCCGTCGTCGTTTTCGGGCTTCTGCCCAGCCGCCTATCGCTCTTTGTCACAATGGGGCTATGCCCACAGACGAGCAGATCCTCAAGGCGCTCGAGGTCGTAATTGACCCCGAGCTGCGTAAGTCAATCGTTGAACTTGGAATGGTCCGCTCTATCGAGCAGGCCGACGACGGCAAAGTCGCCGTAATCGTCTCGTTGACGACCGCTGGCTGCCCGATCCGCAACCACTTCGAAACAGCAGTCGCTGAAGCCGTCGGCACGCTGGACGGCGTTACCGGAGTGAGCGTCAGCTTCGACGTTCTAAGCGATACCGAGAAGGGTGAGCTGCAGCGCAAGCTCGGCCGTGGCTCGCTGCCGGAGGGTGCGCTCGCCCAGGTCAGCAACGTAGTGTGCATCGGCTCCGGCAAGGGCGGCGTTGGCAAGTCGACGATCACCTCCAACATTGCCGCTGCGCTGGCAGCCGAAGGCAAGCGCGTTGGCGTTCTTGACGCCGACGTTTGGGGCTACTCAATCCCACGCATGTTCGGCGTTACCGGTCGTCCGCCGGTCTCGCCAGAGCGCAAGATCGTGCCGCTTGAGGCAGGCGGCGTAAAGATCATGTCGATCGGCTTCTTCGTCGAAGAGGACGCCGCCGTCGTGTGGCGCGGGCCGATGTTGCACAAGGCTTTGACGCAGTTCCTCGAGGACGTCGAGTGGGGCGAGCTCGACTTTCTGCTCGTCGATCTACCGCCCGGCACCGGCGACGTTTCGATGACGCTGGCGCAGCTGCTGCCACAGGCTCAGTTCGTGATTGTCACAACGCCGCAGCAGACGGCCCAGAAGGTCGCGCGCCGTTCAGCCGATATGGCCAACAAGGTCAACCTTGAGGTCGCGGGCGTAATTGAGAACATGGCCGGCTTCGTCACGCCTGACGGAGAGCGCTACCAAATCTTCGGTGAGGGTGGAGGCCAAGAGCTGGCCGACGAGATTCAAGTGCCGCTGATCGCCAAGGTGCCGCTGACAATGCCGCTGCGTGAGCAGGCCGATGCCGGCGTGCCGCTAGTCATTAGCGACCCGGATGATCCTGCCGCTCAGGCGATCCGCCAAGCCGCGCGCGGACTGATCGCAATCTTCCCGACCGAACTTCCGATGCTTCAGGCCGAGATGCCGGCCGACTCAGCCGGGGTCGATGAACCCGCGCCGGTCGGAATGACGCTGCCGATGGCCTAAGCGCCCTTGGCGTAGTACTCGGCGTTGATTGCGGCGTACTTCAGCCACTCATCGGGCAGCTGATCCTCAGCGAAGCAGGCGTCGACGGGGCAAGCCTCAACGCAGGCATCGCAATCGATGCATTCTTCGGGATCGATGAAGAGCATCTTGACCTTGTCGTAATCGGGTTCGTCTGGCCCCGGGTGGATGCAGTCGACCGGGCAGACCTCAACGCAGGAGTTGTCCTTCGTGTCGATACATGGTTCTGCGATTACGTAAGCCATCTTTGGTGATCCGATCCTTTGCTCGTTGAGGTGCCTGAGAGCGCGAACTGTAGCGACCGCTTAGGAGAGGGCGCGATACGCTCAGGCCAATGGTGCTTGTTACCGGTGCGACCGGGCTGAT
>JANRFB010000051.1:15438-23747 GCA_030725785.1 Solirubrobacteraceae bacterium | reverse complement strand
ACAGACGGCATCGACCATGCCAAGCGATCCGCAAAGAGAGTCGGTATTTTGATGGCACGTGATCTGACGGGCACCACAATCGTAATCATCGGGGCAACTGGAGTATTGGGCTCCTGCCTTGCTCAACAGCTCGTAGATGCTGGCGCTCACGTGACGGCGGTGGTGCGAAACAGTGCCTCGCTCGATCCAGCGGTAGTCTCTGCGCACGCAGTCGCCGACATCACCGACCACGCTGCTCTGCGCAGCGCCTTTGCCAGCCTTGGACCGATAGACGGAGTCATCAACGCTGCAGGAGCGGTTGCCTTTGGCACCCTCGCCGAGTTAGACGACAAGACCCTGACAGAGCTTTTTGCGATCAATGCGATTGGTCCAATCGTGGCGCTCCGCGAGAGCGCACCTCACATCAGAGAAGGCGGATTCTTCGTCAACATCTCTGGAGTAGTAGCCCTCCAACCAATGGCTGGCCTAGCCGCCTACAGTGCATCCAAAGCAGCCGCCTGGAGCGCAATGACCAGCGTCGCCAGAGAACTCCGACGCCAAAAGATCGACGTGATTGACGCACGTCCCCCACATACCGAAACGGGCCTGGCAACACGCCCCCTCAGTGGAACCGCACCGAAACTACCCGTCGGGCTCGACCCCAACTTAGTCGCAGCCAGGATCATCGCTGGGATCGTTGATGGAGAGCGAGATCTACCCGTCGAGGCGTTTCAGGCCTGAGTAGCGCGATCGTCCCGGTCCTCTACCCAGCGCGGAGGCTAGGGAGTCATCGAATTGACGTTGCTACGACCGGCCAGCGCCGCAACCAAAGTGACGAGAAGTCCGGCGGCAGCTATCGAGGCGATCACGGTGATCACTTGACGCAGCAGATTTGGGTAGCGCAGACGGATGTAGAAACGACCGCCGCGAAGGACGAGGAATCCAACCGTTCGATAGGCGTGCCGTTTGCTCATTGCTGCAGACTAACCGCGATCGTCGTCCTGCGACTCACGCAAACGATGAGCCATGCGCGACTGCAGCGTCCAAAGCTCGATGAAGCCCGGTGATGCGTTCTGGCTGAAGAGCCCGCCGGAAGTATCGAAGGTGGCGAGTGCGGCATCGTAAACCGCGTTCGGCGATGAGCGCGTAACAACTCGCGCCGTCCCCTTGAAGCATTTGATTCCGATCGTTCCAGTCACGCGTTCGTTGGCGCTGCGCATGTAGGCGTCGATGTTCTCGCGCAGCGGCTCCCACCAAAGGCCGGCATAGACGAGATAGGCCCACTGGCGGTCAAGGTTGGCCTTGAACTGGTTCTGATGGATTGTTGAGACCAGACGCTCTAGCTCTGCATGCGCCGCCAAGATGATCGCCGCGGCCGGCACCTCGTAAATATCTCGCACTTTGAGGCCAACAATTCGGTCCTCAATATGGTCGACGATGCCGATCCCGTGGCGGCAACCGATCTCTGTTGCACGGTCGAGAAGTTCGACGAGCTCGAGCCTCTCGCCGTCGAGGCTGATCGGCACACCTGCGTCAAAGCCAATCTCAACTGTCTGCGCTTCATCCGGCGCGCGCTCAGGCGGCGTCACAAGCTGGAACACATCGTCGTCGGGAGCGTGATCGAGCTGTTCGATCCAGCGGCCTTCGGAGGACCGGCCCCAGAGGTTGTCGTCGATCGAGTAGGGCGTCTGCTCGGCGCCTCCCTTGATCGGAATTCCGTGCTCGCGTGCGTAGGCGATCTCTTCTTCTCTGCCCATCTGCCACTGGCGCACCGGTGCGACGATCTTTAGCTCCGGCGCGAGCGTCGCGACGGTGCCGTCGATCCGGACCTGATCATTTCCCTTGCCGGTGCAACCGTGAGCGATTGTGTCGCAGCCGTGGCGACGCGCGGCCTCGACTGCAAGCTTGGCGATCAATGGGCGGCCAAGCGCCGTGAAGAGCGGGTAGCCGAGGCCGTAGGTGCCGTTGGCGAGGATCGAAGGCGTGACGAAGTCGCGAGCGAACTCTTCACGGGCGTCAATCACTTCGGCAGCGATGGCGCCAAGGTCGAGCGCCTTCTGTTTGACAACGTCGTAATCCTCGCCCGGCTGGCCGAGGTTGATCGTCAGTGCGACGACCTCAGCTTCGTATTCGTCCTGAATCCACTTGCACATCACGCTCGTGTCAAGGCCGCCCGAAAAGAGCAGCAGGACGCGGCCCACCTCCTCTGGGTTGGCTACGTAACTGGCTGTTCGCTCTGTCTCAGTCATCGGCGGCAGTGTAGGCAGAGTTGTGCTTTAGCTGTGGGCAACGTGGTCAGCAAGCGCGCTGGCGACGCGTGTGATTGCCTCGGCCGCTTCGTCGTCGTCGATCGTTAGAGGCGGCAACAAGCGAACCGTGTTTGGGCCGGTCGCGTTCATCAGCACTCGTTGTCCGGCGATCGCTGCGTTAACCATTCCTGGTGCGTCGCCGGCCTCAATGTCAAAGCCGATCATCAGTCCGCGACCACGAACCTCGGTCACGCCGGGCAACAGCGCAATAGCTTCGCGCAGCCGCTCGCCGACCATGTTGACTCGGCCGAGAAGGTACTCATCGTCGGTCACCGCGACCGCGGCCAACGCTGCCTGCGCCACAACTGGCCCGGCAGCAAAAGTTGATCCATGGTCGCCGCGTTGAAGCGCGCCGGATAGCCGCTCGCCGGTGATCAGCGCGCCGATTGGCAAGCCGCCGCCGAGAGCCTTCGAGGTCGTAATCGCGTCTGGAACAACTCCGGTCTGCTGGTAAGCCCAGAGCGAACCGGTCCGCCCCATCCCGGCCTGAACCTCATCGAAGATCAGCGCCGCGCCGTGGCGATCACAGATCTCACGGGCAGCCAGCAGCACCTCGTTTGGGATCGGGTAGACGCCACCTTCACCTTGGATCGGCTCGATGATCAGCGCCGCGGTGCCCGCGCCGACGGTCTGCTCAAGCGACTCGACATTCGCGGCGGCGGGCTTGAAGCCAGGAATCATTGGCGCGAATGGCGCCTGCTTTGACTCTTGGTGCGTTGCCGAGAGCGCGCCATAGGTGCGGCCGTGGAAACCGTTCACGAGCGTCACGATCTCTCCGCCGGGCTTGGCCCGCCGCGCGCACTTGATCGCCGCTTCGACCGCCTCGGCGCCAGAGTTCCCGAAGATGACTTTGCCGCCGAGCGACGACGCCGAAAGCTTTTCGGCAAGGCGGATCCCTGGCTCGGTATAGAAGAGGTTCGAGGCATGGATCAGGGTTCGGGCTTGATCGCGAATCGCATCAACGACTTGCGGGTGGCAATGGCCGAGGTTGGTTACTGAAATGCCGCAGAGTAGGTCGAGGTATTGGTTGTCGTCCTCGTCCCAGACCCAGCTTCCGGCTCCCCGCACGACCTGGAGCGGGAGCCGCGCGTAAGTGCCAACGACGCTCGCGTCGTCTACCGCTTTGAGATCGTTCAGTCTCACTTGCTGGTCGCGATCTTGGTTCCCATGCCGGCATCGGTGAAGAGTTCAAGCAGGAGCGAGTGAGCGACACGGCCGTCGACGATGTGCGCCGAGCCAACGCCGCCGTCAACGGCGTTTAGGCAAGCCTCAAGCTTCGGTCGCATCCCGCCGTCGACAGACGCAAGCGCGGCGCGCAGCTCGTCCGGCGTTGCCTGGCTGATCAGGCTCTGAGGGTCGTCAGCATCTTTCAGCCAGCCGGCGACGTCGGTCAAGAAGATCGCCTTGTAGGCCGAAGTGGCAAGCGCTACGGCGGCGGCAGCGTCGTCGGCATTGATGTTGTAGCTCTGGCCGTCAGCGCCCGGGCCGATTGAAGCGATCACTGGGATGTAGTCGCTCGCGATGTGGTTGAGCACGCCTACGTCGACGTGATCAATGGCACCGACAAAGCCGATGTCGCTGCCATCGGGCGCTGTGCGGCGCGACACGCTAAATAGGTTGCCGTCGTCACCGCTCAGACCAACAGCTGGCTGGCCATAGCGACCGAGCCGCAACACGATCTCTTTGTTGACCTTCCCGATCAGCACCATCTTCGCGACCTCGACTGTCGCCTCGTCGCTGACGCGCAGGCCGCCGCGAAACTCGACCGGGAGCCCCAACCGTTCCATGTAGTCGGTGATCTCTGGCCCACCACCGTGGACGACGATCGGGTTGAGGCCGACGTATTTGAGCAGCACGACGTCGCGCGCAAACTCTTCGCAGAGGGCTGGCTCTTCCATCGCCGCTCCGCCGTACTTGATCACGATCGTCTGGCCGTGGAACTCGCGGATGTAGGGCAGGGCCTCGAGCAGCGTTGATACGTGATGGGTCGGTTCGATCGCGGTCATAGCCTCAGCTCGTGTAGTCGGCATTGATACTGATGTATTTAGGGCTCAGATCGGAAAAGAAACATTCAGCCTGATGGCCCTCCCCCGGGAGTCCAACGGCGTATTCGATCTCGTCGCCGCTGACGCGCACAGCTAGTGCATCCCGGTCGTGCTCAAGCTCTTGCCCGGCGACGCAAACCTGCATCCCCTCGATCGAAATGTCGACCGGCAGCGGCGCCGAGTCGGGGATTGCCATCCCGGCCGCCTGCGCAATTCGGCCCCAGTTCGGATCGCCGCCGTGCAAGGCGGTCTTAACAAGCGGCGAATTTGCGATTGTTCGAGCGACGCGCTCGACGTTGGCGCCGTGCCCTCCGTGTACGACGATGCGTGCGATTCGAACGGCTCCTTCGCCGTCGCGAACAATCGCGATCGCGAGCGCTCGCAGGAGGCCGTCAAGCGCTTCGCCAAAGCGGAGTTCATCGTCGCTCTCAGGGTCGATAGCGACTCCGCTCGCGCCGCTAGCCATCAAGACGACGGTGTCGTTCGTTGAAAGCTGCCCGTCGACCGAGATTCGGTCAAAGCTTCGCTTGACAGTCACGCTGAGCAGCAGCTCGGCTGTGTGATCTTCGAGCTTCGCGTCGGTCTCAATGAAACAAAGCATCGTCGCGAACGACGGCTGGATCATCCCCGCGCCTTTGGCCTGGGCGCTGATCCGCACAGGCCCGCCCGAGAGCGCAACTTCGATTGTGGCGCGCTTTTCATATGCGTCCGTCGTCATGATTGCTCGCTGGAAATCCTCGCCACCATCGGCAGAGAGCTGCTCTGCGCACTCAGTGATGCCAGCGATAATTGGTTCACGATCCATCTGAACTCCAATCACGCCGGTTGAGCAGACCGCTACTTGGTGGGCGCCGACGCCGAGCGCCGCTGCAGCAGCCCCTTGCATCGCTTCGGCAACCTCATATCCATCATGCCCGGTTGCGGCATTAGCGTTACCGCTGTTGGCGACGACGGCGCGGAGCTGGCCGAGGTGGCAGCGCTCGCGGGTCAGTAATACGGGCGCCGCCTGCACTCCTGACCGGGTGAAGCGGGCGGCACTGGTCGCATCGGGCTCGTCGCAGATGATGATTCCTAGGTCGAGCTTTCCCGATGGCTTGATTCCAGCCGCGAGCGCGCCAGCGCGGAAGCCAGCCGGGAGGCCGCCCTCGGTTACTTCGCGCACACCTACCGGGACTGGAGCCCAGCGTGAGGTAAAAACATTCACGGTTCGATTCCTTGATCTTCTGGAAATCCGAGCATCAGGTTGAGATTCTGAATGGCTTGCGACGCGGCGCCCTTCCAAAGGTTGTCGATCACGGCAAAGACGAACGCCTTGCCGGTGCGCTCGTCGATGCTCACGTTGATCCGACAGAGGTTCGTCCCTCGAACCTCTCGGACGCCGGGCAGGTGATCAACTACCTCGACGAATCGCTCGCCGCCGTAGGCCTCGCGGTAGAGCGCGTCGATGTCGACCTGCTCGTTCAACGTGACGTAGCAGCTCACTAGCTCACCTTGGTCGAGCGGCACGAGGTGTGGCGTGAACGTGACGGTCAGTTCCCGCGCACCGGCCAGCGCCAACTCCTGATCGATCTCTGGCATGTGGCGGTGTTGGCCGACACCGTAAGGCCGCACGTTCTCGTCGACGCTGACGAAGTGTGTAACGGCGCTGGCTTCGCGGCCGGCACCTGACACGCCGCTCTTAGCATCGATCACAACGTCGCTGATGAATGGCGCAAGCGGAGCGAGAGCCAGCACTGAGGCGGTCGGATAGCAGCCAGGGTTGGCTACGAGGCCTGCGCCCTTGATCTGCTCTCGGTTGCGCTCAGGGAGCCCATAGACAGCCCCTGCGAGCAGTTCGGGGGCAGAGTGAGGCACGTACCACTGTTCGTAAACGGCTTGGTCGCTGAGGCGGAAGTCGGCGCTGAGATCAACGACCGGAACGCCGGCTGCGCGTAGCTCGGCCACGACCGGTGCAGATGCCCCGTGCGGGTAAGCGACGATCGCGCCATCTAGTTGACCGTGAGCACCGAGCGCGAGCTCCTCGAGCACCACCTCGCAGCGATATTGCGGGTAGAGAGCGGAGAGCCGCTGGCCAGCGTCGGAGCGGCTTGTTGCCGCCGCGAGTTTAAGCGCGGGGTGGCGATCGACCAATTCGGCCGCTAGCGCACCTGCGTAACCGGACGCCCCCGCGACCAGGATCCGCTTTTCAGCCACGAAGCTCACCCCCAACATCGGCCTTCAACGCTGCGACGATCTTGTCGCGCAGCGGAGCGACGTCGTCGTCGCTAAGCGTCCGGTCGCCGGCAGAGAAGTCAACGTGGAGCGCGAGCGAGACGCGCCCCTCCCCTACCTGCGCGCCGCTGTACACGTCGAATACCTCGGCGCGGCTAACGAGCGGCGAGCCCGCCTTGGTGATGCAGGCGACAACTCTCGCTGCGCTGACGTCAGCCGGCACGATCACGGCGAGGTCCTCACGCAGCGGCGGGAAGCTCGTCAGGTCGTTGAAGAATGTCTGCGCTGGCGCCTGCGCGGCGGCGCGCCCAACATCTATTGCCAGCGCCGCAATCGGCTGATCGATCTCCCAGCTAGCTGCGACGGCCGGGTGAACTTCGCCAAACCAACCGAGCGGTCCGTCGGCGGTGGTAATCATCGCCGTCCGACCCGGGTGAAGGAACGGAACCTCGCCTTCCTCTGCCTGCCATTCAACTCCGAGCGCTCCGAGCACAGAGCTAACGAGCGCGTGTGCAGTCTCGATTCGCGCAGCAGGCGGCTGCGGGTCGGCCCAGCTCGGCTCGCGCGCCGGCCCGGCGATGACCGCGCCTAGCCCGTGATGCTCGTCGGCAGCCATCCCGTTGTCGCTAAGCCCGGCTCGATAGACCGAGCCGGATTCAAAGAGCGCACAGCCCTCTGCACCACGGGCAAGGTTGTAAGCAGCGGCGTCCAGCAGCGACGGAAGAAGTGACGGACGCATCACCGACTGAGCCGAGCTCATTGGATTCTCAATCACAACTAGCGCTCGAAGCGGGTGATCATCGGGGAGTAGAAGCCGATCGCAGACCTCAGGGTCGGTGAACGACCAGCCGACGATCTCGCAGAGCCCGCGGCCGACGAGCACGTCTTCGGCGCGGCGAACCAAGCGCTGCTCGCGGCTCAAGCCGCCGGCGCGGCCGGTTCGATTTATCGGCAGCGTTGCTGGCAGTGACTCAAGGCCGCTGATCCGAGCGACCTCCTCAATTAGGTCGGCCTCGCGCGTCACGTCGTCGCGCCGCCAGTGCGGAACAGTCACGTCGAGGCCATCGTCGGCCGCCTCAACACCGAAGCCGAGGGCTTCGAGGATCTGCTGCGAGCGCTCGCGTTCGATCGGCGTGCCGAGAAGCGAAATGATCCGCGCGTCACGAAGCCTGATCACGTTCGCGGCAGGCCCTTCACCGCCAACGTCAAGCGTCCCGTCTGCCATTGTCGCGCCGGTCAGCTCGAGCATCAAAGCCGTCGCCATTGCCTGAGCATCGAGCGCGCCCTCGGGCGAGAGGCCCTTCTCAAACCTAGAAGACGCCTCGCTGCGCAGGCCGAGCCGCGTTGAAGTGCGGTTGATGTTTGCGCCGTCCCAAACCGCTACCTCGAGAAGCACGCGGGTTGTCTGGTCGCTCACTTCGGAGCGACTGCCGCCCATCACGCCGGCCAGCGAAGTTGGGCCATCGGCATCGGCAATCAGGCAGATGTCGCTATCGAGCTCGCGCTCTTCGCCGTCGAGCGTGACCAGCTTCTCGCCGTCCCGAGCAGAGCGCACAGTCAATTCGCCGCCAGCGATTTGATCAAGATCGAAGGCGTGCAAAGGGTGACCACTGACGAGCATCACGTAGTTGGTGATGTCGACAACATTGCTAATCGAACGCTGGCCGGCCGCTGCGAGCCGCGCCTTGAGCCACATTGGCGACGGGCCAACAGTGACGTTCTCAAAGACTCGCGCCGTGAAGCGCGGGCAGAGCGCAACGTCTTC
>JANRFB010000051.1:0-15338 GCA_030725785.1 Solirubrobacteraceae bacterium | reverse complement strand
CAGTGACGTTCTCAAAGACTCGCGCCGTGAAGCGCGGGCAGAGCGCAACGTCTTCAACCGTGACGCTGATCCCGGCCGGAACGCTGCCAATCGTCGCTGCCCCCGGATCGCTTTCCCACGGAGGCGGGCTCAGCGCCGCGCCGGTAGCGGCGTGAAGTTCGCGTGCAATCCCGTAGAGGCCGCCACAATCGCCACGGTTGGGAGTTAGTTCGGGCTCCAGCACCTCGCTGGAGATGGCGAACACCTCCGCGAGCGGCGTGCCAGCAGCTAGCTCGTCGCCGAGAACCATGATGCCGTCGTGCTCACCGCCGATCCCAAGCTCGTCTTCAGCGAGAACCATTCCCGATGATTTGATCCCGCGCAGCTTCGCTTCGCCGAGCTTCGTGCCGTCTGGCATCACGGCGCCTGGCAGCGCCACTGCGACGGTCTGGCCGGCCGCAATGTTGGGAGCGCCGCAGACGATCGTGCGCGGCTCGTTCTCGCCGCAGTCGACGCTGCAGACGCGCAGCCGGTCGGCGTCAGGGTGCTGCTCGGCGGTTAGGACCTTGCCGATGACGAAGTTGTCGCTCGACAGCGGCCCGTGATGGAGCACCCGAGCAACCTCTGTGCCGGTCATCGCCAGCCGCTCGGAGAGCTCGGTCGGGGTGATTTCAACTGCGACGTATTCGCTTAGCCAATCGATCGGGACGCGCATAGCTTCGCCTCAGCCAAACTGGCGCAGGAAGCGCAGGTCGTTTTCATAGAAGAAGCGCAGGTCTGGCACGCCGTGCTTGAGCATCGCGATCCGCTCGATCCCGAGGCCAAATGCGAAGCCCTGGTGCGTATCCGGGTCGTAACCGTGCTCGCTTACAGCGGCAAACACATTTGGATCAACCATTCCTGAGCCGAGCACTTCGAGCCAGCCAGTTCCCTTACAGAGCGAACAACGTTCGCCACCGGGGGCGGTGCCTTGGTCGCACATGAAGCACGACACATCGACCTCTACGCTCGGCTCAGTGAAGGGGAAGAAGTGTGGCCGCAGCCGCAGTTCGCGGTCGGCGCCGAAGATCGCTCGGGCGAAGGCCAGGAGTGTGCCCTTGAGATCGGCGAGCGTCACGCCTTCGTCTACGAGAAGCCCTTCTATCTGATGGAACTGCGGTGTGTGAGTGGCGTCGCTGTCGCGGCGGAATACGCGACCGGGAACGATCAGCGCGATCGGCGGCGGCGTCTCTTCCATGATTCGGATCTGCATCGGTGAGGTGTGCGTGCGCAGCAGCGTCTGATCGGGACCCTCGCCGCCGCCTTCGATGTAGAACGTGTCGCTGCGGGCGCGGGCTGGGTGTGCCGGGTCGTGATTGAGCGAATCGAAGTTGTATTGGACCGTTTCCACCTCGGGGCCCTCGACCACGCTGTAGCCGAGACCACAGAAAACGTCCTCGATCTCGCGCCGCGTGGCGCTGAGCAGGTGATGGTGCCCGACGGCCTCAACCGGTGAGCCGGGCAGCGTGATGTCGACGTCGTCTTCGGAAAGCGCAGCGGCCATCTCAGCGGCCTCAAAACGTGCAGCAGCCGCCTCGATCAGTGCCTCCAACGTTTGGCGCGCCTCGTTTGCGCTTCGACCGGCTTCGCCGCGCTGCTGCGGCGGGAGCCCCGCCACGTCGCGCAGTAGCTGTGGCAGCTCGGCTTTACGGCCGAGGTACTTAACTCGCAGCTCTTCGAGCGCGGCCGAGCTAGAAGCCGCCGAGATCTCAGCTTTGGCCTGCGTTTGAATCTCAGCTACGCGCTCGAGCATCGTCGCCACCCTAAACCTTCCTCGTGCATGAATAGAGCGCGATTGTCGCTGCCATGGCGGCGTTTAGCGAGTCGCCGTTGATCGCGATCGAACGCGCCTCACTGGCGGCGGCGACGATTGCATCGGGCAGGCCATCTCGTTCGGCTCCGATCAGCAGCGTCAACTCGCCATTCGGCCAAGGCGCTCCGTCGAGCTCGACTGACGCCGTGGCTGCCAGCGCGACTGTTGTTCCCGGAAGCTGCTCAATTTGGTCGGCGCGCGCGACGGCGACGCTGAAAATCGCACCCATGCTCGCGCGGACTGCTTTTGGCCCGAAAGGGTCAGCGCTGCCTGGGCCAAGGATCACGCTCGATGCACCGAAGGCGTGGGCGCTGCGGATGATCGTGCCGACGTTGCCAGGGTCGCCGACGCCATGGAGCCAGACGGCAAGTGGCCCACCGGGCTGAGCCCAGCGCTGCTCGTAGATTGCCAGCGCGCGCGTGCCCGAACCAAGCGCCGATACCTCGGCCAAAGCCTCCTCGCTGACTTCAGTCCCGCTCAGGCCGCTTCCCTCAGCCACAAACGAATCGACCGGCTTCCAGCCGTTTGTGGCCGCGGCTGCGATCAGATCCTCTCCTTCGGCAACGAAGCGGCTGCTGCGCTCGCGCCCGCGCCGCGTGCGCAGCAGCGTCACTTGATTGAGATTTGGGTGTTGGGGATTGTGAATTGTCATTGGGCTGCTGTTTTGCTCAAAAAAAAGGGCGCCCCTCCTTGCGGAAGCGGCGCCCAGTAGCGGCGAAACGGCGGCGGAGTCTACGACTCAGCGGCCGTCGCCTCTCGGGCGGCGTCTACAAATCGGCGGAAGGTCTCAGGGTCGCGCACGGCGATATCGGCCAGCACCTTGCGGTCCAGCTCGATCCCAGCTTCGCCGAGGCCGTGCATGAAGGTCGCGTACGTCATCCCATTTAGGCGCGCCGCAGCGTTAATCCGAGTGATCCAGAGCCGGCGGAAGTCACGCTTGCGATTGCGACGGTCGCGATAGGCGTAAGAATCCGCCTTCATCAGCGTTTCCTTCGCGCGGCGGTAGTTCGAGTTCGCGGTGCCGCGGTAGCCCTTGGCCCGTTCGAGTGTTGCGCGCCGCTTCTTCTTGGCCGAAACCGACCGCTTTACGCGCGTCACTTGTCACCCAGCATTCTCTTGACGCGTGGGACGTCGACTGCGGCTACTTCTGCCGGCTTGCGGAAGCCACGCTTGCGCTTCGGTGACTTCTTCTCGAGGATGTGGCTCGACATCGCTTTGCGCGCGCGGACCTTTCCCTTCGAGGTCAGCTTGAAGCGCTTCTTCGCGCCGGAATGTGTCTTCATCTTGGGCATCGCGAACCGGGAGTATAGAAACTCGGCGACGGAACGGCGGAGCGCCAACGCCGTGGCGGCTTCCGATGCGACCGATCTAAGCGTTGTCAGGGTTCTCTGCGGGCGTCTCGGCGGCTGCTTCGACTACCGCTTCGGCGGCCTCGGCAGCGACTGCGCCATCGGCCTCAACCGCCACCTCGTCGTCGACGATCTCCTCAGCCAGTTCGGTCTCTGCGACCTTGACCTCCGCAGCTGCGCGCGGCGGCGGCGCCGATGCCGCAATCGATCGCGCGAAGGCTTCGGCGTCAGCTTCAGCCTGGGCAGCGGCGATTTCGGCGCTGAAGTCAAGCGGCTCGAACTCAGTAATCTCGCCACTGATTACCTCTTTGCTTGGGCCTAACACCATCGTCATGTTGCGGCCATCAAGGTTGGGGCGCTGCTCGACTGTGCCAATCGGCTCGAGCTCGCGCGTTAGACGCGCGAGGATCGCTCGGCCGAGGTCGGGGTGCGTTACTTCGCGGCCTCGGAACATGATCGTGACCTTGACTTTGTCCTTGTGCATCAGAAAGCGCGTTACATGGCCCTTCTTGGTCGCGTAGTCGTGCTCAGCGATCTTCGGGCGGAACTTGATCTCACGGATCGTGATCTGCTTCTGGCCCTTCTTTGCGGCCTTAGCTTTCTGCGCAAGCTCGTACTTGTACTTCGAGTAGTCAAGGATGCGGCAGACCGGAGGACTTGCCTCGGGGGCTACCTCGACGAGGTCTAGGCCCTTCTCGACCGCGAGCTTCAGCGCGTCATCGATTTTGAGGATGCCGACTTGGCCACCTTCGTCATCAATTACACGAACTTCGGCAACACGAATTTTCTCGTTGATCCGAGTCGTGTCACGATCCGGCATACGCCGGTCGAAGCGCCGGGGAACCGGCACTAGCTTCGGAGGCAGCGCGTCAAGGGCGCGGCGTCTGGACGAACATTCGGGTCAACGCGCAGCAGTATAGCCAGATTCAAGTAAAGCTCGCCCGTCTCCGGCCTTAACCTCAACGACAGACCGCGCCTTGCTGCAACTGCGCAGGCGGCGCGGCGGCACGTCGTAATCAACGCGAAGCGCCCGTCCTTGCTGATCGAGCCAGAGAAGATCTAGCGGGAAGCGCATTCCGAACGTATGAACTGACCGGCATTGGTTGATCTGAAGCGCGTGCCCAGCCGGGATGCTTTCGCGCCAGGCGAGGCCGCGCGTGCGCTGGACGAAACCTCGGGCGACAGTGACCGTCAAGCGGTTAGTCGTGCGTCGCGGCGCGTTTCAGTTTCGGCAACGAGATGATCCGCGAAGACCTCAATTGGGAACGAGCCGATGTCACCTTCACCGTGGCGGCGAACCGCGACGCTCTGTTCCTCTGCCTCTTTGTCACCGACAACGAGCATGTAAGGGATTTTTGCGATCTCGTTGTCGCGGATCAACTTGGAGACCGATTCCGACCTGAGGTCGACCTCAACCCGCAGCCCGCGCTCGCGAAGCTGCGCGGCGATTGCCTCTGCCGCCTCGCCGTGACGATCGGAGACCGGAAGAACGACTGCCTGGACCGGCGCGAGCCAGACTGGGAACTCGCCGGCGTAATGCTCAATCAGGATTCCAACAAAGCGCTCGTAGGAGCCCATCAAGGCGCGGTGGATCATCACCGGCCGGTGGACTGAATCATCGGCGCCGGTGTATTGAAGGTCGAAACGCTCCGGCATTGAATAGTCGAGCTGGACCGTGCCCAGCTGCCAGGAACGGTCGAGCGAGTCGGTCATGTGAAGGTCGATCTTCGGGCCGTAGAAGGCGCCGTCGCCGGGGTTGAGTTCGTATTCGAGCCCGCGCGCGTCGAGTGCCCCGATCAGCGCCGCCTCAGCGCGGTCCCACATCTCATCGCTGCCGATCCGCTGCTCTGGGCGCGTCGAGAGCTCAAGGTGAACGTCGAAGCCGAAGAGCTCATAGGTGGCGAACGCGAACTCGAGGCAGGCGGCGACCTCGTCTGCAACCTGCTCCTCGGTGCAGAAGATGTGGGCGTCGTCCTGAGCAAAGTGGCGGACGCGCAACAGGCCGTGGAGCGTTCCGCTCAGTTCGTTGCGGTGGAGCAGGCCTGGCTCCGAGTAGCGCACAGGCAGCTCGCGGTAGCTCCACCGGCGTCCACCAAAGAGGTGGGCATGTCCAGGGCAGTTCATCGGCTTGAGGCCAAACTCACGATCCTCTGTGCTGGTGACGAACATGTTCTCGCGATACTTCTCCCAGTGGCCTGAGGTCTTCCAGAGCTCGGCGTCGTAGAGCTGCGGCGTTTTGACCTCTTGGTAGCCACGGGCAGAGCCCATCTCACGCGAGAGCGCGACTAGCTCGTTGAACACGGTGGTTCCGCGCGGCAGCCAGAAAGCCGAACCGGGCGAGACCTCTGAGAACTCAAAGAGCTCAAGCTCCTTGCCGAGCCGGCGGTGGTCACGTGCGCGGGCAGCTTCGAGCCGCTCCATCTCGGCTTGAAGCTCCTTCTTGTCGAAAAATGCCGTGCCGTAGATCCGCGTCAGCATCGTCCGGTCGGAGTCGCCGCGCCAGTAAGCGCCAGCAACCGATTGCAGCTTGACCGCGCCGATCGCCTTCGTCGATTGGCCATGCGGGCCGCGGCAGAGGTCAGTGAACGGACCGTTCGTGTAGAGCGAGACTGTCTCAACGCCCTCGTCGCGGACGAGATCCTCGATCAGCTCGACTTTGTAGTCCTGCTGCTCCTCACGGAAGCGCGCAAGCGCGTCGGCGACGCTGACCTCCTCTCGTTCAAAGCCCTCCCCCGCCTTGATGTGGCTCTTCATCTGGGCTTCGATCGCTTCGAAGTCGTCCTCGCTGATGACAACACCCTCTGGGAACTCAAAGTCGTAGTAGAAGCCGCGCTCGATCGCCGGGCCGATCGACACCTTCACACCGGGATAGAGCTCTGTTACCGCGGCCGCGAGCACGTGCGCGGCGTCGTGGCGAATTAGCGCGAGCCCGTCGTCGCCAGAGGATTTCGTGATGATCTCGATCGGCTCGTCGGCGGTTAATGGAGCGGCGAGGTCGCGCAGCTCGCCTTGCTGACGGTAGGCGAGCGCCGCGCGCGCTAGGCCCGGGCCGATCGCTTCGGCCGCGTCAAGACCGCTCGCGCCATCTGCGAGCTCTAGAGCGGTGCCATCTGGAAGTGTTACCTGCACGAGGCTGATGCTACGCGAGCGGCAGGGAGATCACTTCCAGCCGCGCCGCGCCAGGGCCAAGTTTGGTCCGCTGCGTCGCAATTCGGCGGTCTCGCTCCGCTACCGTTGGCCTATGGCCGAAACACCGATACAGCGCTCGTACCGTCGCGGCCCTCTGCGCAATGTTTGGCCCTCAACGGCACGTCCGCTGACGCACCGAGCGGCGCGCAAAGCGGACGCCAGCTACGGCGTCTCAGATACACCTGACTGGCGCAACGTTGACTGGCCAGCACACACGAAGCAGATCGAGATCAATGGTCGCTCGGTCAACTACGTCGATGTTGGCGAGGGAACGCAGACGGTGCTCTTCATTCACGGACTTGGCGGCTCATGGCAGAACTGGCTCGAGAACGTCCCACGCACGGCTGGGAGCTGCCGCGCGATCGCGCTCGACCTGCCCGGTTTTGGTCGCTCCGAGATGCCAGCCGATCCAATCTCGATCACCGGCTTCGCCGCCACGGTGAACTCATTTTGCGAAGCGCTTGGGTTGGGACCCGTGGTGCTCGTTGGCAACTCGATGGGCGGCTTTACCGCGGCCGAGGTGGCGATCCAGCACCCCGAGCGAGTCGAACTGCTGCTCCTCGTCGACGCAGCGGGAATCAGCTCGGCCAACGTGACTAACTCACGCTCGGGCGAGCGCCTCGCCCGGCAGCTAATGATGCGCGGACAAGGCGACCCAAGTGCAGCAAAGAAGATGCTCACTCGCCCCGGGTACATAGCGCTCGGGATGGGCCTCGTCGCTCGGTATCCAACACGAATCTCGAAGGAACTCTTGTCGGAGCAGCTCTTAACGTTCGGCGACGCGGGCTTCGGCGACGCGTTCGAGGCGATCCTCGCCTACGACTTTCGTCACCGACTCCGAGAGATCGGCTGCCCCGTGCTCGTAATACAAGGCGAGGACGACATTCTCGTGCCACTTGGCGACGCGCTCGAGTTCTGTGAGCTAATCCCGAACGCGACGCTGCTGACGATGGCCGATACCGGCCACGTTCCGATGTTCGAGCGGCCGGTTCAGTTCAACGACGCCCTGATGGCCTTCGTCTCCGCGCCGTCGGCGCCAACCAGTTAGCTTCTGCGCGATGGATTCTGCTTCTGCCGCAATGAAAGCTCAAGGAGCCGTACTTCGCGGCCTGATGCGGCTGGGGCCAGCGGCCCAGCTGCGTATCGCCGGCGGCAAGCCGACAGTCCGTGACGGCCAGACGCTTGACCCGGGTATTCAGCTACTCCTGAAGCTGATGGCGATGGCGCCGCAGCCGGAGATGGAGCGCCTCAGCCCTGTTCAGGCCCGCGCCGGGGTGACCGAAACGCGCTCGCTGATCGCCGCGCCGCAGCTACCGATGGCGAGCGTCACGGAGACGACCGTCGCCGGCGCTGAGGGCGCGCTGCCCGCTCGTCTCTATGTGCCTGAGGAGTGCAAGGACAGCATCAGCCCGCTGCTCGTGTTTTTCCACGGTGGTGGCTTCGTGATCTGCGACCTAGAAACCCATGACGCGCCCTGCCGAATGATTGCTCAGCACTCCGGCTGCCGGGTTCTCTCGGTTGACTATCGCCTGGCCCCGGAGCACAAATACCCGGCCGCCGCCGACGACGCACTGGCAGCATTCCGCGACGTAGTCGCGCGCGCCGACGAGTTTGGCGCCGACCCTTTGCGAATCGCAGTTGGTGGCGACAGCGCGGGCGGGCAGCTGGCAACAGTTACGGCCCAGCAAGCGCTCGCCGATGGCGGCCCCGCGCCAGCGTTCCAGCTGCTGATCTATCCGGTCTGCGATTTCGCCGAGAAGTACCCCTCGTACCACCTTTTCAGCGACGGGTTCTTCCTAACCGAAGCGCAGATGGATTGGTTCGGTCAGCACTATCTCAGCGCAGACGACGATCTAAACGATCCGAAGGCCTCACCGCTGAAAGCCGGGCTGCTCGCTGGGCTAGCGCCCGCGCACATCGTCACTGCCGGGTTCGACCCTCTCCGCGATGAGGGCGAGGCTTACGCGGCGAAGCTGAAGGCCGACGGCGTCGAAGTGACTCTCCGTCGCCATTCATCGCTGATCCACGGCTTCCTCAACTTCTCCGTCGTAAACCGCACCTCCCACGACGCTGTCTGCGAGATGGCCGGCGTGCTGCGCGCGGCACTTGCTGCCTGAACCACGTCGATATGGTCTCGCGAGTGTTTACGAAGCTCACCATCAGCGCGGCGCTCGCTGCGTCGCTTGTGGCCGCAACCGCGGGCTGCGGCGGTACATCCCTCGACCAAGCGATCGTCGTCGGCGGGTCGCCTTCATCACAGCCGTTCGTCTCGTTGGCAGTCGACCGCTTCGCTAAAGAAAACGCCTTGGCCCGATTCGACATCTCGATGGCAGGGAGCGTGCAAGGGCTGGGGAAACTCTGCGACGGGCTCGTTGACATGGCGGTGACCGCTCGTGAGATCGCGCCGAACGAAACCGAAGCCTGCAGCGCTTCGGGGATCCCGCTGGCGAAGATCGCCGTTGCACGCGACGCGATCGTCCTCTTCACAAATAAAAACAACCCGGCAAACGTGAGCTGCCTCTCGCTGCCCCAGATCTACTCATTAGTGGGGCCAGAATCGACCGGCATCGATTCGTGGAACGGCGGCACTTCGCTTACGCGGGCCCTGGGCGAAAAACGCACCTTGCCTGGCCAGCCGCTGACGCTAATTGGTCCCCCGCCAACCTCCGGCACCGTTGACCTGCTCGTCGACCAGACGATCGCGCCGTTCGCGGCGACTCGCAAGCGCGGCGCCGAGATTCGCCCGGACTATCGCGCACTGGCCAGTGACGCAATGATTCCAGGCGAGGTTGCGCGCCAACGCAACAGCATCGGCTTCGCCGACTTTGAGAAGGCGACTCGCTGGCGCGATCAGGTCCGCTTCCTCGAGATTAATTCCGGGCGCGGCTGCGTGCCCGCGAACGCCTCCACAATCCGCGCCGGTGACTACGCGCTCTCGCGGTCGCAGCTGCTCTACGTCAACACGCAAGCAGCGGCGGCCAATCCGACGCTGGCCGCTTTCGTTTCATTCGCGCTCGAGCCGGCTCAACTAGTGGCCGAGGGCAACGCTGCCGGAGTCGCGCTTTCGCCGCAGGGGATCGAAACCGCGAACCAGACGTGGGCAGCCGCGGCCGACGCAGCAGGAGCATCCCGGTGAACATTTCCGTCAGCTCGCTACCTGGCTTGGCAATTCTGATCATCTGCATCTTTGGTGCGTTTGGCTTCGCTTGGCTGGTCGCTTTCCTTCTGAGCCGCTTTCTGAAGCAATCCTCGCGCCCTGATGCGGCCTACATCGCCGGCAAGTACATGACCGCGTTCGGAAGTCTCTTCGCCTTTCTCACTGGCTTTCTGATCAACGCCGAGTACGCGACGTTGAAATCGGCGCAGTCATATGTGGGGCAGGAGGTCGCGGCCGCGACGCAGCTCGCCTCCGCAAGCGCCACATTGCCTCCTCCGGACGCCGATCGTATTCAAGACCAAATGGTCGTCTACCTCAGCTCGCTCCCAGGCGCAGAGTGGAGCTCGCTTTCAAATAAGAAGCCCGAAGACTCACCTTCCGGGCAATATCTCAGCGATCTCCAGCAACAGGTCTACACGCTCTCTGAACGCAAGTACCCCTCGAGCGCAGCGCTCTCGTCGATGGCTGGCGGAATCGAGGAGATGACGCAGGCTCGTCGTCAGCGGTTGGTTATCGCTTCGAGCTCATTGCCGCTGCCGCTGCTGCTGCTCTGTCTTGTGGCCGGAGCCGCGCTGATTGTCAACGCGCTGGTCACAGTGATCAAAGCGGGCGCGCGCTATTCGCTGGTCGCCGCCGGCCTGATCCTCATCGTCGCCCTCGATACGGCAGCAATTCTGGCAATTACGGGTCCGTTCCAGGGTCCGTTCATAGCAAAGTCAGCGCCAATCGAAAAGCTGGTCGACGAGATTCAGGACGGCCGCTACAAGCCATGGATTAACGGCCGATGACGAAGACGCGGTGGTTGATCATTGGTGCAGTGTCGAGCCTTCTGCTCGTCGCCGTGATCGCGGTACTGCTCTGGCCATCGAGCGAGACCGCAGACCCCTGCGCCGGCTCACGGTGCACGAGCATCGCAGCCGGCGAACCAATCTTCCTCGGGAGCCTGCTGTCCGACGACGCCACCTCAGGAATCGATTCGCTCACATCGAGCGAACTCGCAATCGACTATCTCGACGGTCGGTTCGACGGCATCGCTGGCCGCCTGCTTGATCACCCGATCTCACTGATCTCCGAAAACGATGACTGCACCCCTGAGGGCGGCCGCCTTGGAGCGGAGCGCCTGCTCGAGGAGGAGAAGCTGCTCGGGGTTATCGGGACTACGTGCTCTTCGTCAGCGCTCGACGAGGCCGACGCGCTAATGACGGCCCGCAAGACGCTGATCGTGAGCCCTTCAAACAGCGCGCCGTCGCTGACCGACGCCGAGCGCCATCAGCGCTACTACTTCCGCACCGCGCTCAACGACCTTCTGCAAGGCGAGGTAGCGGCGGAGTTCGCTTACAACAAGATCAACGGTCGCAAGGCCGCGGTGATGTTCAGCCCCAGCGCCTATTCGAGCCAGCTCGGTGACGCCTTCGGCAATCGCTTCCGGCTGCGGGGCGGAATAGTTGCCTCACGCACAGACATTGAAGCCAAGGGCGGAGTCTCAGCCGCGGTGAAGGCGGCTGAAAGGAAGAAAGCGGACGTAGTCTTCGTACCGGTACAGATGTCATCGAAGCCCTCTTGCGCCGACGTAGTTGAGGCAGTGCGCAGTTCACGCGCCCTGCGTTCAGCGCGGATCATCGTTTCGGAAGCTTGCCAAGACCGCACATTCCTTGAGGCGCTGGGCAAACGTGCAGACGGGGTCTACGCCTCCGGCCCGGACGCGGGCGACACGGCCGACGACCCGTTCTACCGAAGCGAATATCTACCGGCCTTCAAGCGCAGCGCTGGCGCGCCGCCAGCCGGCGTCTTTGACACCAACGCCTTCGACGCCGTCAACCTGATCTTCGGGGCGGTTCGCCAAGCGGCGCAGCGCCAGCCGGGCGGTGGATTGTTGATCGACCGCGAGAAGCTCCGTTCGGCGCTACTCGACGTCAAGGGCTACTCGGGTCTTTCAGGGACGCTCGATTGCAGCACCACAGGCGACTGTGCTCAGGGCGGGCGAATCGCGATCTACGAAGCCCCTAATTGGCCTGTAAGCCGACCGGGCGCCGAACCGGTCTTCAGTCAGTCAAAGTCGATCGCCGAACTTCTGACCGGCCCGTGAGTCCGATCAAACCTTCTTCACGACGCTCGACTTAAGCTGCATCGGCCCGAAGCCGTCGACCTTGCAGTCGATGTCGTGATCGCCAACGCCGTCTACGAGGCGGATATTGCGGACCTTCGTGCCAACCTTGATTGCCGTGGCGCTTCCTTTGACCTTTAGGTCTTTGACGACTGTGACGGTGTCGCCGTCGGCGAGCGCGTTGCCGACCGAGTCGCGAATTGGAGCTGGAGCCTCTGCTTCAGCGGGTGCTTCGCCGGACACGGCGATCCATTCGTGGCCGCAGATTGAGCAAACGGTGAACTCGTCACGCTGATAGTTGTGCTCGCTGGAACATTCGGGACAATGCATCAAGGAATCGACCATGCGGCGGAGTTTCGCAGAGGGTCGCGGATCCGGGCACTACGAGTGGGCGATACTGGGCTCGAACCGGCGGTGGGCACCGGCCGCGCCGCCCGCGCGGCGACGTTGGAGATTGGCGGCGTGCTGCGCCAGGCGCTGCAGGCCTGCGCGTTCAGGCGCCCCGGGCTCGCGGGCGCCGGGGCCACGACACGACGGCGACCAGGGCCAGGAGCGCCCCGGGTATGAGCATTGCCGCCTGGAACCCGAGGGGAAGCAGAACCCCGGCGACCGCGTAGGAGAGCGGGTCGAGGGCCAGGAGCGCGAAGGCGACGATCGACATCATCCGCCCCCGCATCGCCCCCGGGGTCCGCTCCTGGATCCAGGTGACGAAGGCGACCCAGCTGGCGCCGACGACCAGGCCCATCATCGCTGCAGCTGCAGCCGCCAAGGCAACCCCGGGCGCAAAGGAGATTCCGACCAGGCCCAGGCCCAGGGCGATCCCGGCAACCGAGGGAACGGCCGGCGAATAACGGGCCGCAAGGCGGGGAGCGAGGGCGAGCCCGGCCAGCGAGCCGGCACCGAAACCGCCGAGCACGTAGCCGAGCAATGCACGATCCCCGAACCGCTCCTCGGCCATCACCGCTCCGCCCACCATCACCGGCCCAATCAAGAGCAGCCCAGCTGCGGCCAGGCCGACGAGAGGCCGGCGGATCTCTTCGTCGCGCCAGGCGAATCGAATCCCCTCGAGGAACGCTCGCGGCGATATTTCGGAAGGTTCTTCAGACGGGACCCCTGACCTCAGGACCAGAACGAAGCCAACCGCCGAGAGGAGCGCGAGGGCCGCGACAACGGCCAGCGCACCACCGGAGCCAATGGCCGCGTAGAGGCCGGCGGCGGCCACCGGACCCACCAGGTCGCCGACGCTCTCGATCCCGGAGATCCCGGTGTTGACCTGGGCCAGCGTATCCCTGGGCGCTACCGCGGGTACGAGCGCCATCGAGGCCGGGTAGGAGACGGCGTCGACGATCCCGAGGACCGCCCCGGCCATCGCCAGCGCGGGGATCGAGATTCCGCCGGAGACGATCACCGCAAGAGCCAGGCCGATGAGGATCGCGGCCCGCACCACGGCCGTGAGCGGGGCGACCCTTGCTGCGCCGAAGCGGTCACTGACCATGCCGCCGAAAGGCAGGAGAACCGCACGGGGAACCCCTTGGGCCACCAATACCGCAGTTACCCCGCCGGGGCCACCGTCCAGGGCGGTCAGGGTGAGGAGGACGACGAGCAGTGCCTCGGCGCCGTACTCCCCGCCTACTGCGAGGAACAGTCGTCGAACGCGCCTGTCCCGAAGGACGTCCATCTCCCGAGTGTCGCACAGGGAGAAGAAAAGAGTGGGCGATACTGGGCTCGAACCAGTGACCTCCGCCTTGTCGAGGCGGCGCTCTCCCAGCTGAGCTAATCGCCCTGGGAAGAAGCGAAAGAGTATCAGCGCGGCGCGGGCAGGGACATTCCGCGCCGCCGATCGCGGGCGCTACGCTTCGAACCGATTGGCGACGTGGCGGAGTGGCTACGCAGCGGCCTGCAAAGCCGCGTACACCGGTTCGATTCCGGTCGTCGCCTCTAAGTTGCGCGGCGACCGATCAGGCGAACGAAACCTTGAGCCACTCGTTCCTAATCGCCGCGGCCTCGAAGGGTGGCCCTGCCTCGGTGACCGAGTACTCGGGCGCGGCAGCAAGCAGCTCTTCAAGAAGCACGCGGGCTATCAGCCGCGCGAGCAAGCGACCGAGGCATTCATGGATGCCGTGCCCGAAGCTGAGCTGCTGAAACGGAGCGCGATGAACATCAAACTGCTCGGGATTCTCGATTGCCCGCTCGTCACGGTTTGCCGCTCCGAACAAGAGATGAACGAGTCCCCCCGCGGGCATCGTGACCCCGTGAAGCGTGACGTCCCGCGTAAGCACACGTATCTGGACGGGAGCGAAAACCGGCCCGTCCAATCGCAGGACCTCCTCATAAGCCTGCGGGATGAGCGATGGATTGGCGGCCAGATCGGCCTGCTGATCGGGGTGTGCTCCGATCAGCGCGACGCTGTTTGCGACTCCAGCCGGAGCGAGGCCACCGAGCGGGGCGTTGAGCGTGTTCAAGAAACCAAAGATCAACGGATCCGAAAGCGCCTCACTTCCGTCGCTTCCTTCAGTTACGAGAGCGCTGATGAGATCGTCCCCCGGCGACTGCTTGCGCGCCGCCATGATCGGCAAAAAGACGGCTGCTAGGCGCTCCTGCACCGCAGGCGCTTGCTCAGGGGCGTGTCCGAGAATGTCGACGCATTCGAAGCATTCGGATACTTGGTCGTCGGTCAGACCGAAGAGGCGCCCCTCTAGGCGTCCAACGCAGTGGAATATGTAGTCGACTATTAGTTCGCACTCGCCCTGCGCTACGAGAACTTCGAGGACCGCGCGCGCGTCGGCTCTGAGGTCGTCTTCCATTGAGAGCATGCGCTCGTCACTGAGAGCCTCTTTGGCCTTGCCGAGCAGCGCTGTGTGTTCCGGGGGATCGAGCGCGCCAAGCTGCGAGTTCGCGTTGGTCCATGGCCCAACGCACGAATACGTCTCCCAATCGGATAGGGCGGCCGCGACATCTTCGTAACGAGAGAGCGTGAAGGTGCCCCTCTCTTCGTCAAAGCTCACTGGCTCGTCATCGCGTAGCTTCGAATAGATGGCAGCCCGGTTCTCGTAAAACCCTGGTTCGAAACCTTCGTAATTGATCATGCGACGAAGTATATAACCTTGTTCTGCTCTTCGTGCGTGGCGTGCTCAATGTTCAGGGACAAGGCCAGCCGCCAGCGTGGAACGGAGCCTCTATCATCGGGGATGTGGACGTAAAGAAATCGCTGCCAATCCTGATCGCCGGTGCGGTAGTGCTGGTCATTGGCTTCCTAATGCTGAAGCCAAGCGACGAGAATCCAGCATCGACGACCACGGCCGCTTCGACGGCGACCGCCCCCGTCACGACGACCGCTACGGCACCGAAGGCCACAAACGCTGAGACGGTCGTGATCAAGAACGGCGAGCCGGTCGGCGGCATCGCAAAGCTCAGCTACAAGCAGGGTTCCACCGTCCGCTTGACGGTCACTACCGATGGCCCCGAGACCGAAGTCCACGTGCATGGCTATGACATTGAGGAGACCGCCGCCCCTGGCGCGCCGGCGAAATTCGTCTTCAAGGCGAAGAACACGGGGCGCTTCGAGGTAGAGGCCCACCCCGCCACACAGATCGCCCGGCTCGACGTCGTTCCCTAGCCGCGCCCCGCGCTCTATACTCCGCCGTCACTGCGGCTGTAGCTCAGTTGGCTAGAGCGTCTGCTTGCCATGCAGAAGGTCGAGGGTTCGAG
>JANRFB010000050.1 GCA_030725785.1 Solirubrobacteraceae bacterium | reverse complement strand
CGAAAAGCGGGGCAGTATGACGGCGACGACCATAAGCGAACGTATGTTCGCATAGGGGCGCCCACTAATCAAACCCCGCAATAGGAAGGGCCCCGCAAGCGAGGCCCTTCCCTTAGTGCGCCGGTAAGCCGGATTCTGTCTTGGACAGCCATCCATCTTTGCGACCTACCTGAACCTTGGCGGGCAGCCTACAAACGGTTCTGCTTGGTCTTGCATCCGGTGGGGTTTACCTGGCCGCCGTGTTACCACGACGCCGGTGCGCTCTTACCGCACCTTTTCACCCTTACCTGTGCGCAAATGAGCGGACGTCCAACTCACTCACGCCATCGGCGGTGTATTTCTGTGGCACTTTCCCGCGGGTTTCCCCGGGTCGGCTTCCCGACCACCGTGCCCTGCGATGTCCGGACTTTCCTCGAAGGGTTTTCTCTCCCCCCGCGACTGTCTGGCGTACGCGAAGGAGATTAGCGGGCGAGTTAGCCCAGAACTGAGTGGCAGCTGTCACATTTTCCGGCCACCGGGCGCGGCCCAGCCTGGACGCGCGGCATCATTGCCGCGCCGCAGACCGGGCACGCGACCGAATGGTCGGCGTGAAGGCCCTCCCATACGCCGACGATCAAATCGTCGAGCGTGAGCCCTCGAGCGCCCTGGGCAGCAGTGCGACAACCGCTGTTCCTTGGGCGCTCCCTGCGAAGCGGCGTGAGCGTTACAGCGCTCATCGAACGCTCCGGAAGAGTCCAACGACCCGCCCGAGGACTTGAACGTCCTTGGTGCGAATCGGTTGCATTGCCGGATTCTCCGGCTGCAGCCTGATGTGATCGCTCTCACGGAAGAAGCGCTTCACGGTCGCCTCGTCGTCGCCGACCATCGCAACGACAATCTCACCATCGCTGGCGTCATCCTGCGGGCGGACAACAACGAAGTCGCCTTCGAGGATGCCGGCGTCAATCATCGACTGGCCCTGAACGCGGAGCACGTACTCGCCGTCCTCGCCCCCGGCCGCGGCTGGAACCTGGACATACTCCTCGATGTTTTCCTCGGCGAGAATTGGCGCACCGGCGGCGACCGCACCGACCAGCGGCAGGCCGCGCGGCGTGACCTTGCCCAGCGCGCCTTGAACGGCGGCGCCGGCGCCGCGCGTGGCGCGATCGAGCAGCTCCATAGCGCGCGGCTTGGTTGGGTCGCGGCGGAGCACGCCGAGCTTCTCCAAGTTTGAAAGGTGGGCGTGGACGGTTGACGACGAGGCTAGACCGACGGCCTTGCCAATATCGCGGACGGTCGGCGGGTAGCCGTTGAGATCGGAGTAGCCCCGGATGAAATCTGTGATCTCTTGCTGGCGCTTTGTTAGGTCCACGTTGTTCCTCGCTTTGGCTGGCTATCGAACATGTGTTCGTAAGACTAGCGCGCTTTCTGGACGGAACTTCTGAACGCGCGAAAACGCCGTATTCATCGGATATCAGCGGCATCCCGCGTGGCACCTTCCACTGCTATCCTCGCGCCTTACCGCTTGACTAAGGAGCGGGTACCACCAGCGCCGGTGGCGGAATTGGTAGACGCGCCAGCTTGAGGGGCTGGTGGGCTTTTGCTCGTGGAGGTTCGAGTCCTCTCCGGCGCACTCATCTGACGCCCCGCCTGCGCGGGGCGTCTCTCGTTGCAGGGCTAGCAGCGACTCTGCGACGATCAGCCAATGGACTACGACTTCACTTGGCGTGACGGCGAGCGGACGATCCGGTTTGCGCGCGGCGCGATCCTCGAAGCGCCGCGGCTGATCGGCGAGGGATTCACACTGGTTTCGAGCGCGCGGGCGCGTGAGCAGCACCCAAACCTTGAGCTCGGAGCGGAGCAGGTGGTTGATGTTGGGGCCGGCTTCGTTGATGAGATCGCCGGTGACATCCTGGCCAACGTGGCTCTAAGCACGCGAATCGTGGCGCTCGGCGGCGGCCGCGTGATCGATACCGCCAAGGCGCTCGGCGCGGCCGCGTCGCAGCCGACGCTGGTCGCGGCGATTCCAACAACGCTCAGCGCCGCGGAGATGACCTGGGTCCATCGCCAGGCCCGCGGAGCGCCGGCTGGCAGCGGTACGATGCGCCCGCAGCTCGTGATCACCGACCCAACCGTGAGCGCCTCGCAGCCGATGCCCGACCTTGCTGCCAGCGCCGCCAACGCGCTGGCTCACGCGATCGAGGGCGCAGTCACCGGCGTCGCTAGCCCGGTGCCGACGATGGCCGCAATCCGCGCCGCCGTGTTGCTTGCCGAAGGGCTACCGGAAGAGGGCGAGCCGCTACTTGATCCACTGGCGCTCGGCGCGCTCCTCTCTGGCTACGCGATCGACGCCAACTGGTACGGAATACACCACGTGCTGAGCCAGACGCTGGTCCGCAGCGCGGGAGTCAGCCACGGCGACGCGAACGCCGCGATGCTGCCGGTCACCAGCGCCGCCCTGCGCGAGCGCCGCGCCGAGGAGATCGCGGCGATTGATGAAGCGACAGGAGTTCCAGTCGAAGAGCTAGCTCGCCGCTTCGCGCGCCGCGCAGAGGCCGAGTCGCTGCAGGCGATCGGCGTTGATGAGGCGATCCTGCCCCAGCTCGCTGAGATGGCTAGCCAGCGCAGCGAGCTTGCGCTCACTCCGCCGCCGGCCGGCGCCGAGGAGCTACTCGAGCTCTACCGCGCCGCTTGGTAGCGGTGAAGTACGAGCCAGCGATGCTGCGGCGGCGCCTTAGCCGACTTTGACGAGCGCGATGATCGCCAGAACCCAGATGATCGTCAGGCCGACGGTCCAGCGGTTCAGGTTGCGCTCAACAAGCGAGCCGCCACCAAGCGAGCCTTCACCGGTGCCGACTCCGAAAGCGCCCGAGAGACCGGCATCCTTGCCCGAGTGCATCAAGATCAAGAAGATCACGACGACCGAAAGGATCGCGACTGTTGCTGTGAGAAACTGTGCCATCGCAGGCGATCTTAGCGGGGATCGGGAGTCGGCGACGCGCTTGGTGGATCAGGCAGCTCGGGCCCAGCGGGCGCTCCCTGCTCGGGCGGCACGAGTTGATCGAGTTCGTGAAGAACATCTACCGCCTCGCCGCGCAGTTCGCGATCGATCGAACGCCACTCTTCCTCGGAGAGCTTGCCGGTTCGGTAATCCATCTCAAGGTCGCGGATCTGGCGGTACTTGGCGTCACGCGCGGCCTCAAGGTCGGCGATTCGCCCCTCGTCTTGCAGGTCATCCTGCTCGGCAACCTTGGAACGCAGCGGCTGGCCGACGAACCAGATACCTAGTCCGAGGATGAAGATTGCGATCAGAGGTGCGATTACCGACATGGCCAAGAAAAGGGCGCTATGCGCGTCCTAGATCCTCCGCAACACGCGCAGCTTGACGGGCACGAACGCGATCACGGACGGCCCCAACCGCTGGCCAAGCGGCGATTACAGCGCCGATGATGACGATGATCGAACCGATCCAAATCCAGAAGACCATCGGCGAGACGAGCACCCTGAACTGAGCCGGCGGCGGGTTTTCCAGGTACCGCGTAGTCAGCCCGTTTAGCGCCGCTGCGAGGAAGATCGATCGTGCCTTGGGCTCCAGCCCCTGCGAAGCGGCCTTCTCGAAGACGGCGTCACCGCGCCGCACGACCGGCATCAGCGATGAGATGTCAGGCGTTTCAGCGATCCAGAGATCCTTCGTGACTCCGGCCTTGAGGCCGATCTCGCTAGTCGACTCGCCCGCGAAGTATGTGCTCACGGCGCCGAGCATCGAGCCTACAGCCGGGTAGTAGCCACGATTTGGGTAGAGGTTGGCAACGAACTTGCCGTCTTTGGTTGCTCGAACCTGCGAGCCGAGCGTGATCCGCTCGAGCCTGCCGCCTTGCGTTTCGATTTTCGCCACCGGCTTGACGTAGGTGAAGCTGTAGCCGTCGAGCGTCGTCTGCTCGCCGACGCCGAGCCGAACGTCGCGGACGCTCTGGAAGCTCGACGAGGCGGCGATCCCAATGAAGAGAACGGCGACGCCGATGTGGATGATGAAGCCGCCATAGCGGGCACGGTTGCGCGCCAACAGCAACCGGAACGCCGAGATCGGCCCCTCTCCCGTCATCGTTTGGCGCGCGCGCGTACCGCGCCAGAGCTCCTGCAGCGAGGTGGCGATCGCGAAGGCGCCGACGACGAACATGATCATCGCGCTGATGGCGCCATTTGCCGGATTCCAAATAACGCAGCCGATTGCCACCAGCAGCGCCACAATTGCCGGCGCGCGCATGCTGCGCCAGAGCCTCGACCAGCTCGTTCGTCGCCAAGCGATTACCGGCCCAATTCCCGAGAGCAGCACGAGAATTAGCACTAGCGGCACGGTGTATTGGTCGAACCATGGCGGCCCAACGGCCTCCTTCTGGCCAGTCAGCGCCTCCGAGATCAACGGGAAGAAGGTGCCCCACAGGACGACGAAAGCGATCGCCACCAAGACGAGGTTGTTGCCCAAGAAGGCCGACTCTCGCGAAAGCAGCGAATCGAGCCGTGATTCGCTCTTCAGTGCGTTGTCGCGGCGCGTGATCACGAGATAGACCGAACCGATGATCATCACGACGATCAGCGCCGTGAAGAACCAAGCGACTCCGTTGCCCTCCTGA
>JANRFB010000049.1 GCA_030725785.1 Solirubrobacteraceae bacterium | reverse complement strand
ACAAGCAGCGTCTCCGGCGCTGTCGCCATCGACGGATCAAGCACCGTCTTCCCCTTCGCACAGGCTGCGGCCGAGGGCTTCCAATCTGAGAACCCTGACGCCAAGGTCACGGTTGGAGAATCAGGCACCGGCGGAGGCTTTGAGAAGTTCTGCGCCGGCGAGATTGACGTTGCCGACGCTTCACGGCCAATCGACGACGCTGACGAGGTACCGGTCTGCAAGGAGAACAATGTTGAGTACGCCCAGATCGAAGTTGCCAACGATGGCATCGCGATCGTCACGAACCCGGCTCTCAAGATGTCCTGCCTGACGACCGATCAGCTAAACCAGCTCTGGAAGAAGGGCTCCACCGTCAGCGATTACAACCAGCTCGGCAGCGGTGTTCCGGCCGGCAAGGTGTCGCTCTTCGGCCCAGGAACCGATTCGGGCACGTTCGACTTCTTCACCGAGGAGATCAATGGTGAGAAGGGCGACACGCGGACCGACTATCAGCCGTCCGAGGACGACAACGTTCTCGTTCAGGGTGTCCAAGGCGATTCAACGGCGCTCGGCTACTTCGGTTTCTCGTACTACGAGACAAATGCCGACAAGCTGAACCTCGTCGCCGTAGATGGCGGCGACGGTTGCATTAAGCCATCGGTTGAGACGATCCAGAACGGCACCTACAAGCCGCTCTCGCGAACGATCTACATGTATGTCAATACGGCGTCGCTTGCCGATAAGCCGCAGGTCAAGGCATTCATGGACTACGTAGTCGCTAACGCTGACGAGTCCGCGAAGACGGCGCAGATCGTGCCGTTGACAGCTGAGCAGCTAACGACAGCCAAGGACGATCTCTCGAAGGCCGAAGGCAGCTAGGCACGCGCCCAAGTGGCGACCAGCAAAGCAACCAGTGACGCAGCTGGGCCGAACGCCGAATCGGTGTTCGGCCCAGCGCGGCGTCGCATTGGCGAGAAGGCAATCGCCGTCGCGCTCTTTCTAGCCGCGGCTACCTCGGTCGTAATCACGGTCGGGATCGTTATCTCGTTGACCGGCGAGACGCTCGCATTCTTCGCCGATCAGGCGGTCAGCGTCAGCGGTTTCCTAACCGGAGCGCAATGGACACCGCTTTTCTCCGATCCGGAGTTCGGGATCCGCCCCCTAGTTCAGGGAACGCTGATCATCACCGGGATTGCGCTGATCGTCGCGATACCGCTGGGCATCGGCACGGCAGCATTTCTCAGCGAGTACGCCAGCCCGCGCGTCCGTTCGGCGCTGAAGCCGACGCTTGAGCTTCTGGCTGGCGTGCCGACGGTCGTCTTTGGCTACTTCGCGCTGACTTTCTTCACGCCGTCGATCCTCAAAGGCTTACTTGGAATGGACGTCTCGGTTTTCAATGGGCTTGCCGGCGGCATCATCGTCGGTGTGCTGATCGTGCCGACGGTCGCTTCGGTCGCCGAGGACGCGATGTCGGCCGTGCCACAGAGCCTGCGTGAAGGCGCTTATGGGCTTGGCGCCAGCCGCCGTCAGGTGACGGTGAGAGTTGTAGTTCCCGCAGCACTCTCAGGCATAACGGCTGGAATTGTGCTCGGCGCCTCGCGCGCTGTTGGTGAGACGATGGTCGTTCTGATCGCTGCCGGCCAGGTTCCAACAACTTCGCTTGATCCACGCAATCCGATGGAGACGATGACGGCCTTCATCGGCGCAACCGGCAAAGGCGACGTGCCGACGGGCTCAACCGGTTACAAGGCGATCTTCGCTGTCGGCTTTGCACTCTTCGTGATCACGCTGATCCTCAACACAATCTCGATCCGCTTCGTCCGCCGCTACCGCCAGGTCTACGAATGACAACCGCGGAAGCAGGCGAGCGGCCGGTCAGCGAGGTTCTTGGTGTGCCGCCAGCGGCACACAAGGCGCGCGACAGAGGCTTCGTGCTGGTGCTGGCGCTGCTGACGAGCATTGCGCTCTTAGTGCTTGCCGTGTTGCTGATCGACACTGCGATCGACGGCGTTCCGCAGCTGAGCCTCTCGTTTCTAACAAGCTTCCCTTCGGCCTTTCCGGCTAAGGCTGGAATTGAATCGGCGATTACTGGGACGCTCTGGCTGATGGGCGTCGTGACCTTCGTAATCGTGCCGCTCGGAGTTGCAAGCGCGCTCTACCTCGAAGAGTTCGCCGATGGCACGCGCTTGTGGAATCGGATTATCGAGGTCAACATTCAAAACCTTGCCGCCGTTCCATCGATCGTCTACGGCATTCTCGGCCTCGCCTACATCGTCCGCGGACCGCTCTCGCTTGGGCGCACGGTGCTGGCCGGCGGGCTAACCCTGGCGCTCGTTGTGCTGCCGGTCGTGATCATTACCAGCCGCGAGGCGCTGCGCGCCGTGCCGCCTTCGATCAAGGAGGGGGCACTCGCTCTCGGCGCTACCCGCTGGCAGGCGATCTGGCGGCAGATTCTTCCCTCATCTATCCCTGGCATCGCTACCGGCGTGATCCTTTCGATCTCCCGAGCAATCGGTGAGACAGCGCCGCTGATCCTCGTTGGCGCAGCAACCTTCGTCGCGTTCAACCCGACCGGCCTCGATTCGCCGTTCACGGCTCTGCCGCTTCAGATCTTCTCTTGGATCTCTCAGCCGAACGACGAGTTCCGGATGCTGGCAGCGGCGGCGATCATTGTTCTTCTCGTTCTGCTCGTGATTCTCAACGCCGTGGCAATCACGCTGCGCAATCGATATCAACAGAGGTGGTAGCTATTTCACGCGAAGATTCAACTTCTGGGGGTACTCTTAGCGACGTGAGCGACGTAGACCCCGCTTCCGGTTCTCGCGACGAACCAGGCGCGCCGCCGGTTTCTGGCCAGGCGCCTGCCGTCCCCGCCGGTCAGCCGCACGCTCCCATTCCATCTGTCGCTCACGGAGATGTGATCGACCACGAGATCGAGAACCCGGTCTTCATTACGGAGGAGCTTTCGGTTAGTTACGGCTCCGCGCTGGCAGTCGAAGATGTCTCGCTAAGCGTTCCCGAGAAGGAGATCACGGCCTTCATCGGGCCTTCAGGCTGCGGAAAGTCAACGATCCTTCGCTGCTTCAACCGGATGAACGATCTGATTCCAGCAGCCCACGTTGAAGGGATGGTTCGCTATCACGGCGTTGACCTTTACGGAAGTGATGTCGATTCAGTGCAGGTGCGCAAGCGGATCGGGATGGTCTTCCAGAAGCCAAACCCATTCCCCAAATCGATCTTCGACAACATTGCCTTCGGCCCCAAGGTGCTCGGTATGAAGGGTTCGATGGATGAGATCGTCGAACAGGCCCTGCGGCGCGCTTCGCTCTGGGACGACGTCAAGGATCGCCTCAAGGACAACGCCTTTGGTATGTCCGGCGGTCAGCAGCAGCGGCTCTGTATCGCCCGCGCGCTGGCAACCAACCCGGACGTGCTTTTGATGGATGAGCCCTGCTCGGCGCTTGACCCGATCTCAACCGGACGGATCGAAGACCTGATGCACGAGCTCAAAGAGACGGTTTCGATAGTGATCGTTACGCACAACATGCAGCAGGCTGCGCGCGTCTCCGACCGCACTGCCTTTTTCATCGTTGACATGGGCTCTTCTGAGGAGGCGCGGATCGGCCGCCTAGTTGAGTACGGCCCGACCGACCGGATCTTCACCAATCCGCACGACACCCGCACCGAGGAGTACGTCTCCGGGAAGTTCGGTTGATCTCTTGGAACGAGTGACGGCACGGCCGCAGTTCCACGACCAGCTCGTACTGCTCGAGGAGCAGGCGCTCGGCGCGCTCGACATCGTCGTCGAACAGATCGACCGCGTAATGGAAGCGCTCGAGAATCAGGACGTCGAGCTCGCGACCTTCGTGATCGCCGACGACGACCGGATCGACGGCCGCTACCTCGAAGTTCATCAAGGAATTCTTTCGCTGCTGGCGCTGCAAGCTCCGGTTGCCACCGACCTGAGGCTCGTCGCCGCGCTGCTGCACCTGATCAAACACGCCGAGCGAATGGGTGACCAATGCGTCAACATCGCGAAGCTAATCCCAATCGTGGGGAGCGAGCCGCCTGTCGTGCCGGAGCTGCTCGACCGCGTGCTGCGAATGGGTACCGCCGCGCGCTCTGAGGTCGTCGAGGCACGAGTCGCTTTCAAAACTCGGGATGTTGATCTGGCCAACGATCTGTTCCGTCAGGACCGCGAGGTCAACCGGCTCAACAAAGAGGTCTTTCGGCTTGCCGTTGCAGTCGGTGACGAGGTTGATCGCCGCGAGTGGGCGATGACTGTGACGCTGATGGCGCGTGCGATTGAGCGGATCGGCGACAACGCAGTCGGCGTCGGCGAGCAGGTCGTCTTCGTTGAAACCGGCCTTTTCAAGGAATTTCCAACCGACTAGCTGTGAAGATTTGGTTATTGCGGGCCGTTTTCGCTCGCTTCCGCCTCTAGTAGTCCCTAACCTGTGCCGAAGATGAACGAGCTTCCGATCGCCCGTCCCGAAACCGATTCGCAGGGAGCTGCTTCGATGGCTCTCCGGATCGCCGTCATTGATAACGACTCCGGCTTTCTGCAGGTGCTCGACAAGCGCCTCGAGAGGCTTGGCTGGGAGCACCGCACTCTTGCTGGCCCAGCGCCGGTCGATGAGATCGTCGCGATGCGCCTCAGCGCGATCGTGATCGACCTTGCAATCCTCGGGCCGCAGGCTTGGGAATATCTTGAACGGCTCTGCGAAGCGATGCCAGGCCTTGGCGTTGTCGTCTGCACCGGCCGCT
>JANRFB010000048.1 GCA_030725785.1 Solirubrobacteraceae bacterium | reverse complement strand
TCGCCAAGCTCGCGGCGGATCGACTCAAGCTGCTTGCGCAGAACGTATTCGCGCTGCTGCGCGGCGGCGCCCTCTTCAACGTCGTCGCGGATCCGCTTGCGGACCTGCAGCTCGGCGAGCCGCTCGCGCTGCATCTCAAGCGCCAGCTTCAGCCGTTCGCTCACGTCGGTTGCCTCAAGCAGCTGGACCTTCTGGTCGAAGGTCAGGTCGGGGGCGTAGCCGGAGGTGTCGGCGAGTGCGCCGGGCTCGACGATCGTGCGAACCCATGACGCGACTCGGCCGTCATCGCCGCGCAGTTCAAGAATCTCTTCGACTAGCGCGCGGTACTCGCGGACCAGCTCGCGGCTTCCGCCGTCAACCGGGGAGTCGTCTGGCGATGGTGTGGTTTCAACGCGCAGGCGGCCAGCAGCATCGGTGTGCGCGGCGCCGGCGATGCCTCGCATCTGGCCGGTGAGCTGAACGCCCTGGCCGCCGCCGGGGAGGCGGATGCGGTCGACAACGTTGGCGATCGTGCCGACGCTGGCATACGCGTCGCCTTGGCGCGGAACTAGCAGCACGCGCTCGTCATCGCCTACGTCGACCGGCAGCGTAATGTCCATTGTCGGGAATACGACAACGTCCTCGAGCGGCAGCAGCAGCAGCGTTTCGTGCGGCTGCGCGTCTTCGTTTGTCGTTGTCGGGGAGGTTGTTTCGTCAGCGTTCATAGACAAGGAGAGTAGCAGGATCTAAGTCGCCGCCGCGCAGATCTTATGAAGCGTTTATGTAGTGATCTGCCGGGGCTTCTGCGGCCTCAAGCCCGGCCGCGCAGAACTTCGTCTGCCACGCCGCTGAGCAGATCAACGGAGCGCGGCTCCTTGCCGTCTTCGATGATCACCGCGCCGCCAGGGCGGTAGCCGTTCTGCCCCGCGCCTGGAGGGCGAACCAGGGCGCTGTCGTAAACCCAGGAGCCGGTATTGAGCAGCGTCGGCCCGTCGGCGCCGGCCGGCGTCCACATTCCCTCTGGGTCCTCGCTGAGCGGGCCGCGGCGGTGGATGTGGCCGAAGATCACCGTCTCGGCAGGAATGTCGAGCCGCTCGCTCACCTCGGCGATCGCGGGCAGGAAGCCGCGTCGGTGGATCCCCTGCTCGACGACGAGCGCTGCCACCGCGGCAACGTTCGCCGCGCCGGGGAGCTTCGCCGCTACCGGCAGCCCGCGCAGCATCGCTTGGCGCAGCAGCCCGGCGCCCAGCTCCAACCCGTCGGCAAGCTGGTCGGGCATCGCGCTGGCGACTGCCTCGGTCAACGCGCCGCTATCGGCGCCGGGCGCGCGTTCGTAGTCGCTGACGCTGAGCTGCTCGGGTGGCTCGTCGCCGCCCCACCAGGCGAGCGCGCCGAGCACGTGGCGGTCGCCGTAGTGGCCATGCATCGCGAAGATTCCGTCGCCAAGCCAGATGCCCGGGTAGCGAACCTCAACCTGCGCCGGCGCGAGCCAACTGCAGAGCTCGTCGAGCAGCTCGCTTGCTCCGCGCGGGACCTGAGTCGACAGTCGAAGTGGCTGCCCACCCTTCATCCGCTGAGAGAGCCAATTGCGAATCAAAGCGTGGTCATGGTTGCCGGGGACGACGACCACCTGGCCGCTGGAGCCAAGCGCGGCGCCGAGCGTCGTCAATACCGGCCGCGCCGCCTCTCTCGCCGCCGCCGGCCTTCCTTCGAGCAGTTCGAGCGTGTCGCCAAGCAGCACCAGCCGATCCATCTGGGCCACGCGCGACTCAAGAATTGCCAGTGCCTGCGGGCGTCTGAGTACATCCCGGTCAAGCAGCGAGCCAAGGTGCAAATCGGAAATAACAAGAGTCCGCATCTCTATAAGGCAAGATACGGGTGTGGACTCACTCCGTGGCCAATTACTAATCGCATCGCCGGCAGTGCACGACCCAAACTTCCGTCGCACGGTCGTGCTGATCGCCGAGCACAACGAGGCCGGCGCGATGGGCGTGATCCTCAACCGCCCGGCTGAAGTGACGGTCGCAGGCGCCGTGCCGGAGCTCGAAGAGCTGGGCGAACACGACGAGGCAGTTCACCTCGGCGGCCCTGTCGGCGAGTCGTCGGTAACGGTGCTCGCTGAGTTCGCTGACCTTGACGCCGCCGCGCTGCTGATCGACGACGACCTCGGCTTCCTCGGCTCGCAGGCCGATGAGCACGAGCACCTCGCTGACGTCGTAAACCGCGCCCGCGTCTTCGCCGGCCACGCAGGGTGGGAGCCAGGTCAGCTCGAAGCTGAGATGGAAGAAGAATCTTGGATCGTTGAGCCCGCGCTGCGCGAGGATGTTTTCACTGAAGACCCCGAAGGGCTTTGGTCATCGCTGCTGCGCCGCAAGGGCGGCGAGTACGTCGTAATCGCGACGATGCCCGACGACCCGACGCTTAACTAGTCATCTGCTCCGGCCTAACTCTGTGGGGCTGGGCAGCGGCCATTCCAGACGTACAGGTGAACTGGCCGACCATCTGGAATCGTGATATTTCGGCTTGAGTAGCACCGCTCCAGCAGCGGAGCTACTTCAGGAACACGCGCGCTCACACTTTCAGTCTTTGTCGTCCAGCCGGGTGTCGTGAACTTAGGTCCCAAGGCCTCGACGATGCACCTTGGGGGTTGCTTCTCAAGCTCAGCAATGAGTCGGTCGCGATAGGTTCCTTGACGGTTGGTGCCTTGGAGAATCCAACCCGGACCCAAGTAGCGCGAGGCTGGCGTCCAGTCATAGGCAGCGTATAGCTCGAATGCGGTGCCCCAAACAAGCACAGAGGAGCCGGCCGGACAAGCCTGCGCTAGGTCGTCTGCCCGTATTGCCGGGGCTATCGGCGCTGGGTTGACGAGCGAATCGATGTTGCGGTAGATCGGCCCGCCGGCCGCGCTGGCAACGGCCAGCGCGCTCATCACTCCCACCAGCGCCAGTGGGACCCAAGTTGCGCTCCTGCGCGAACGGTCAGGGTCGGCCCCGACCGCAAGCCGTGAACCGAGCACTGCCGCGATCGCGCCGCCGCCGTAGAGGACGTTGGCGTAGTGCGGGAAGAGCGGGACGGTGAAGAAAACCGTTGCTGCTCCGGCCAGCATTGGGATGATCCAAACGGCGGCGGCTGCAGCCGTTGCGGCTCGGCCGCGGCTGGCCATGACTGCGACCACGCCGGCAAGGCCCGCCAGCGACCAGATCAGAGCAAGCGGGTAGGAGAGGATGAAGATTCCGAGCGGCTCAAATCGCTCAAGCAGAGTGATCTGGGGCGCGCCGGTTAGGGTTTCGCGCTCAGTCAGGTAGGTCCAGTTAAAGCGTGCCGGCTCGGAGATGAAGTCGTCAAGTGTCTGCCCGATCGCAAGCCAGAGAACGATCAGAATGCTCGGCAGTGCGAAGCCTGCGCAAGCCACCGCTACGTCCTTGAAGAGCCCCCGTGCGCTGGGTGCGTTCCATTCGCGATCGAGCAGAGCGGCGCGCATCAGCGGCGCGACAGTGACGAGCGTGAGTGCCAGCAGTGCACTCTGAGGTTTGGCCCAGACTGCCAGACCAGCGACCGCGGTGGCTAGGAAAACCCGTCGTACGCGCGGGACGCCGGTCCCCGTGATCAGAATTAGGCACGCTCCCATCAGTAGAGAGAGCGGCAGCAGCTCGGTGCCGAGTGACAGAAAATCGTAGACGCCGCCGGTGAGGTTGGGTGCGGGGATCGCCGCAAAAAGGTAGATCGTTGTGGGCAGCGTTAGCAGTGCGCCGCGCATCCATCCCATGTAGCGGGAAACGCCGAACCAAGCGACGAAGGCGATCCATAGGTACGCCCCTGCAGCCAGAACATGCGCGAAGCTGAGCGTAAGACCGAAACCTGCAGCTGAGAACAAGCTGAGAACTAGAGGCCAGAGGAAAAGGAACGTTGGCGTGGTGTAGTCGCCGTACGGCTGCAGTCCGAGCGTCGCGCGTCTGCCCGCGGCAAGCAGCTCGGCTTCATCGGGGTTGAACAGCGGCGAGTTGTTGAACATCGCGCCGCGGCAGGCATAGACAAGTCCGGCAAGCACAGCGAGCGCAATAAGCGGAGCCAACCGACCGAGCCATAGAGCCGCCCCCTGCTTCTCAGCAGCTGACGTGTTGCGCGGTTCGTCCACGGGCGTAGCGTAGCCAGCGTGAAGGGCAATGCCGGTCAGGATCGCCCGGATGCGATTAAGCCAGATTAATGAGTAAGTCGCGCTTGTTCTGCGTCGACCGTCATCTCCGGCAGCGAATCACCGCAGGCCGGGCAGGAGGCGGGGAAGAAGCCGTTGTCGCGGACCTTCAGCCAGAAGTCGGTTGATGAATCTTCCCAGTGGGCGCCGCAGGTGCGGCAGTTGACCTTTGCGACGCCAACGATCGCTGGTTCGGCTTCGATGTCGACGACCTGGTCGGGTAGCCAGATCCGCTCGTAGCCGACGGTGCGGGCCCAGGCGATAAGGATTTCGACGTGCTCTTCCCGGAGGCTGCTGCCCGATACCGGTTCGACGATCAGCTCGTCGGACTCCGTGATGTAGAAATCGAGCAGCGAAGCGCGGACGCGGCCGAGCTGCATTGCGGCAGGACCGCGCGAAATCATCGAGGGCCTCCAGCAGTTGAGTGTGATCCTCCCCTGACGGATGCAGGCTCGGACAAAAGGGCGTTGTTTGGACATGCTGATTAGGTCGCTGCGGATCGTAGTTTTCTGACTGAGAAGAAGTTTTGTCAGAAAAGCGTGCTGCTCTGCGACCCTTCTCTTGTAACCGATGACTAAGCCATTTCTCCCACTTACCAA
>JANRFB010000047.1 GCA_030725785.1 Solirubrobacteraceae bacterium | reverse complement strand
AGCGCGAATACGTTCTGCGCAAGCAGCTTGAGTCGATCCGCCGCGAGCTTGGCGAGGACGACGCATCGGTCGCCGACGAGCTGCGCGAGCAGATCGAGAACGGGTCGATGCCTGATGACGTGAGCGAGCACGCGATGCGCGAGCTGAGCCGGCTTGAACGGATGGGTGACGCATCAGGCGAAGCGCAGATGGTTCGCAACTATCTCGAGTGGATCGTTGCCGTGCCGTGGGGCGAGCGCTCCGATGAGCGACTCGACCCAATCCACACGCGCGAGATCCTCGACGTCGACCACGCTGGCCTAGAAGACGTGAAGGACCGTATCGTCGAATACGTCGCCGTCCGCAAGCTGCGCGAGAGCCGCGGGATTGAGGCCGACGCCAAAGCCGGCGCAATCCTCACCCTGATCGGCCCTCCAGGAACCGGAAAGACTTCGATCGGTGAATCGATCGCGCGCTCGATGGGCCGTGAGTTCGTCCGCATGTCGCTCGGCGGCGTGCGCGACGAGGCAGAGATCCGCGGTCACCGCCGCACCTACATCGGCGCCCTCCCAGGCCGCCTCGTGCGCGCGCTGCGCGACGCGGGAACGATGAACCCGGTGATCCTGCTCGACGAGATCGACAAGGTTGGCGCCGACTGGCGCGGCGACCCGAGCTCAGCGCTGCTCGAGGTGCTCGACCCGGCACAGAACTCCACCTTCCGCGACCACTACCTCGACGTTGAGATCGACCTCAGCGACGTGATCTTCATCGCGACAGCCAACTCGGCCGAGCCGATCCCCGGGCCGCTGCTCGACCGGATGGAAGTAATTCCGTTCGACGGCTACACCGTCGCCGAGAAGACGGCAATCGCGCGCGACTACCTCTGGCCACGCCAGCTGGAGCGCAACGGGCTACGCGAGGGTGAAGCGACAATCAGCGATGAGCTACTAGAGACGGTGATTCGCGAATACACGCGCGAGGCCGGCGTTCGAAACCTCGAACGCGAGCTTGGGACGCTGCTGCGCAAGACGGCAACCGGCGTCGCGACGGCCGACGACGGCAAGACGGTTGAGATCACGCTTGAAGTGATCCGCGAAGCGCTCGGCCGCCAGAAGGTCTTCCCTGAGGCGGCCGCACGGACAGCCGTTCCAGGCGTCGCGACCGGCCTTGCGGTGACAGGCGCCGGCGGCGACGTTCTCTTCGTTGAAGCCAGCGCGATGGACGCCAGCGGCAGCGGTGCGTTGACGCTGACCGGCCAGCTGGGCGACGTGATGAAGGAATCGGCACGAATTGCGCTGACCTACGTCCGCGCCCACGCTGAAGAGCTTGGCATTCCCGAAGGCGCTTTCGAGAAGCGTGAGTTCCACGTGCACGTACCGGCAGGCGCGACGCCGAAGGACGGCCCCAGCGCAGGAATCGCGATGACAACCGCGCTCGCCTCGCTGCTGACCGGCCGCGCCGTGCGCCACGACGTTGGGATGACAGGTGAGATCACGCTTCAAGGGCGGGTGCTGCCAATCGGCGGGCTCAAACAGAAGGCGCTTGCCGCCCACGCTGCCGGACTGACCGATGTGATCCTGCCAGAGCGCAACCGCGGCGACCTTGACGACATCCCCGAAGAGGTTCGCGAGCAGATGAACTTCCACCCCGTGATGACGATCGACGAGGTGCTTGAGCTGGCGCTTGAGCCGGCCGTCAAAGCAGCCAAGATCTAGAGCTAACGTCGGGCGAGAAAAGCCCTGCAAATCGGCTTATTCGAGTTTGCAGGAGTACCGTCCGCCGTGGCGGTCATTGTGAGGTTCGTGGCGATCGACCGACAGGTGATCTACGCAAGCTCAATCTCGCGGAGAGATCTTCGCCGCCGCCAAGCCCGTCGCCGCGGCGAGCTGCTCGGCCCGCGACTAGCTTTGATCGCCGCCTGCGGCTCAGGCTTTGCGATTGCTGTTATTGCTGTTCAGCAGATTCTCTAGGGCGGCTTACGCAGCTCTGGCGGCTCGAGCCGCTTCCAGCAGCTCTAACAGGCCCTGATCCAGGCTTATCTGAGGGGACCAGCCGGTCAATCCTCCGACCTTCCGATTGTCGGACACGAAGACCTTTTGATCGCTCGGGCGCTCATCGCCAGCTCCACCATGGGCCTTCATGTGACCGTTCGAGGCGAGCCGCCCAAGTTCACGCCTGCCGACCGAAGGCGCTAACCCCGGCGGAGCCGCGAAGGCGCTCCCGAAGAGTCCCGCGCTCAATGCGACCGACTGTCAAGGCGGCGCTGACCAGCAACAACAACAGCAGAATGGGTCCGTAAAGAACCTGAACCAGACCGATCAGTATTGACTGGCTTGGGGCATTCGTGGACAGGCCGGTGAACGACGGCAACGCAATGACAAGTGGCGCCAGCAGCAATGCTAGGCCTGCGATCAGAACCCACTTAGCAACCGGCCCGGCCCGACGCCCTGATGAGCCAGGCCGGTCAAGCATCCCAGCCCATCGATCTCGGTTTGAGGGCTTCGCAAGGTCATCATTAGGATCACGCAGGATCATCGCAGCTGGCACAAGGAAGAGCGCCACGTAGTAGCCGTACGCGACCCCTGGAGTCATCACTGCAATCGAAAGAATGGCAACAAGTGGGAAGATCAGGTTCGAGCCTTGCTTGCGCAGCATGATCGCTGAGACGACGAGCAGCAGCAGGGCAATCACCAGCAGGCTGTTGTTAGCCTGCAGCCAGACTACGAGGTCGGCTCGCGCTGGCTCACCGAGGATCGCCCGAATCTGCAAGAAGTCAGAAATTGTCAGCAGAGCACGCCCGAGGCCAAGGTTGTACGGATAGAGCGCGTCGACCGTCTGATAGCCCGAATACTTTGTGGCTTTCGTCAGCCAACCTTCGATGTTCTGAGGAAAGCTGCTGGGAAAGGTGGCGAACCCAGCGAGTGTGGCGGCCACCGCGATCGCGACGGTAGCGAGGAGGTAGCCGTACTTCTTAAAAACAAGGAAGAGCACCACGAGCAAGATCATCTGCGGCTTGAGCAGCGAGCAGATAACGATGAAGATCATCATCCGCCTGAAGTTTCCCGTCGCATAGCTGATCGCGAGCCCCAGCAAGGGGGCGACTAGGAGTCCGATCGAGTTGCCGCGATCGAGCACGATAAGGAAGGGAGCTGACGCCAGTCCAATTAGGAGAAACGTGACCGGAGCTCTGCGGGAGAATGATCCGCGTGCCGCCCAGATTGCAGGGGTTAAGAGCGAGCAGGCAAGAAGGGCGAGGAATAGATTCCGGCCGACGGTCGGGTCTCCAACGAGCTCGCCAACACGAAGAGCCAAGATAGTCGGAAGCCAAGCGATCGCAGGATAGATCGAAGCCAGCGGGGACGGGCCCCAGAGCTCGCCTGCCGCGAGCGCGTCATCGATCACCGCATAGTCGCCGAAGCAGTGACTTGCAAAGGATTCGACTCCCTTGACACACCAGCCGTCGTCAACAAAAAAGCTCAAGCTCGCGTTGAAGCTGAACCCTTTGTAGCCGGAGTACACCCAGATCGCCGGGAAGCAGAGCGCCACGAGAAGCATCGCGACGCCGACGAAGCGGTCGCTCCAAGTCGTCGCAGGCTCCGACGGTTGCTCCGGGTCGCGGAGCGCCTGCCCTGGCTGCTCTGCTGCGCCAGGGTTGATGGTTTCTTCCGGGTTCACGACGATCGATCATGACAGCCGAGCGAAGAGCTCGCGCAACAGAACTCGCGGCGCCCGGCAGGCGGGGGCATTACAGCGACCGACAAGAAGCGCCGCTTTGGAGTGAGGGCTCGGCTGGCAACGCCTCGCGTAAGCTGCCGGTTCCGGAATCGACACGTACTCCAAGTAGAGTCTCGGAGCAATGGAGAGGGCAAAGTGACAACCGGCGACAACGCAATGACCAGCGCAGACGCGTTGCGGGCGCAGATCCTTGAGCTCACTGCTCAATACCACGCTGCCGCCTTCCCGGAAGCTGAGTTCGTAGCCGACGAGAGCGCCGTCCCAGTCGCCGGCCGTGTCTTCGACGAGAACGAAGTGGTCGCCCTAGTCGATTCCTCACTAGACTTCTGGCTGACGACCGGCCGCTATGCAGCCGAATTCGAACGGCGCTTCGCGAAGGAACTATTCGGTCGTCGCCACACGACACTCGTCAACAGCGGGTCGTCAGCGAATCTCGTCGCCTTCTCGTGCCTCACATCGACGAAGATGGGTAAGCGGCATGTGAAGCCCGGCGACGAAGTGATCACCCTCGCAACCGGCTTCCCGACGACGATCAACCCGATCATTCAGAACGGCGCCGTCCCGGTCTTCCTTGACGTCGACATTCCGACCTACAACATTGACGTCACCCGTCTCGAAGAGGCGCTGAGTGAGAAGACGCGGGCCGTGATGATCGCCCACACGCTCGGCAACCCGTTCGATCTCGACACAATCACTGCCTTCTGCGAGGAACACGACCTCTGGCTGGTCGAAGACTGCTGCGATGCCCTGGGCAGTACTTACAACGGCAAGCCGGTCGGCTCGTTCGGTGACTTCGCGACCGTGAGCTTCTTCCCCGCGCACCACATCACGATGGGTGAAGGCGGCGCCGTGATCTGCGATAAGGGCAAGTACAAGGTGCTTGCCGAATCGTTCCGTGACTGGGGCCGCGACTGCTGGTGTGAGCCAGGCAAGCAGGACACCTGCGGCAAGCGCTTCGATCAGCAGTTCGGCGAGCTGCCCCAAGGCTACGACCACAAGTACACCTACTCGGAGATCGGCTACAACCTGAAGATCACCGACATGCAGGCAGCCGTCGGCGTCGCGCAGCT
>JANRFB010000046.1 GCA_030725785.1 Solirubrobacteraceae bacterium | reverse complement strand
AACCGTCGTCGCAGACGATGAAGACGACATTGCCCTCGTCCATCTCGCTCGCAATTCGCACCGCCACACGGGCAATCGCGCCCGATGACACACCGGCGAAAAGACCCTCCTCATCGAGCAGGCGGCGGGTCCAGACAATCGCATCACGGTTGGTTACGAAGATCTTGCGATCAAGCAGCGAAATATCGATGATCGGCGGGATGAAGCCATCGTCGAGCGATCGCAGACCCTGAACCGGCTCACCCTGCATCGGTTCGGCGGCAACGATCGTGACTCGGTCACCGAGTTCTTCCTTGAAGCGGCGTGCAACGCCCATCAGCGTGCCGCCGGTGCCGAGCCCAGCGACGAAGGCGTCGACATTTCCGTCAAGCTCGTCAAGAATCTCTACCGCCGTGCCTTCGTAGTGGGCGCGAGGGTTTGCCTCGTTGCCGTACTGATACGGCATGTAGTACGAGGCGTCATCGGCGGCCATCTCGAGCGCCATTGCGACCGCTCCGTTTGATCCCTGATCTCCCGGCGAGTAAACGATTTCAGCGCCGTACATCTTCAGCAGCTGTGTGCGCTCTGGAGTGACGTTGTCGGGCATCACGACCTTGAGCGGATAACCCTTGCGGGCGCAAATCATCGCCAGCGAAATTCCAGTGTTGCCTGAGGTCGGTTCAAGGATCGTCTGGCCGGGTGAGATAAGCCCCTTCTCCTCGGCGTTCTCGATCAGCGACTTGGCGACGCGGTCCTTGATCGAGCCGGTCGGGTTCATCGACTCGAGCTTGGCCCAGATCCTCACACCCGGCTTCGGCGATAGGCGCTTGAGCTCGATCAGCGGCGTGTTGCCGATCGAGTCGACAAGGTCGGTGTAGCGGCCGGCGCAGGGACGGCGCTCAATCGGAGGAAAGGCCATGCTTCACAAAGGATAGCGGGTAATCAGATGCGGAGCGAAGGGCGGGAGCCGCCTGCCATCGCAGGCAGAATCACGAGCGAATCGGCAGCTGTTACGGCAGTGGTGAGCCCGTCGAGCACGCGAACGTCCTCATCGTTGAGGTAAACGTTGACGTAGCGGTTTAGATCTCCGTCCTCGCCGAAGAGCTGATCCCGTGTGGCCGGGTGAGCCTCAACGAGGTTCGCGAGCACGTCACCAACGGTTGCGCCATCGGCCTCAACTTCACGCTCGCCGCCGACTGAGGGCCGCAGGACTGGAGGGATTCGAATTGTCGCCATTGGGTGGCAGCCTACCCAGAGGCCGCGCAGAACGCTTCGTAGTCAGGGAAGACCCCGAGCTCGTCGTCGCCAATATCTTCTGGATCACGCGAGCAGATCGGGCATTCGGGGTCCTGACGGACCTTCAGCTCGGTGAAGCTGGCAGCAAGTGCGTCGTACATCAGCAGTCGCCCAATGAGCGGATCACCAGCGCCGACAATCAGCTTGATTACCTCTGTCGCTTGGAGCAGCCCCATCGTGCCAGGCAGCACACCAATCACGCCGTTGGCGCCGCAGGAGGGCGCCATGTCAGCCGGCGGCGGCTGGCGGAAGAGGCAGCGGTAGCAGGGGCCGTGGCCGGGCGCAAAGACGCTTAGCTGGCCTTCGAAGCCAAGGATTGCCGCCGAGACGACGGGAATGCCGAGGCGGACGCTGGCGTCGTTGAGCAGATAGCGGGTCGGGAAATTGTCGACCCCGTCGACGATGATGTCCCAGCCTTCGATGATCTCGATGATGTTCGAGGCATCGAGCCGGGTTGGGTAGCCGATGACATTGACGTCGGGGTTGAGCGCCTTAATTGTCTCTGCTGCCGAGTCGACTTTGGATGTTCCAATCCGATCGGTCGTGTGAATCACTTGGCGCTGCAAGTTCGAGAGGTCGACGACGTCGTCATCGACGATGCCGAGCGTTCCAACACCGGCAGCCGCCAGATAAAGAGCAGTCGGCGAACCAAGGCCGCCAGCCCCGAGCAGCAAGACGCGCGCGTCAAGCAGCTTCTGCTGCCCGAGGGCGCCAACCTCGGGCACCAGCAGGTGGCGGCTGTAGCGTTCGCGCTGCTCGGCACTGAAGCTGCGTGGAACCTCAACCTCGTAGCCGCGGTCCTTCCAAAGGATGAAGCCACCGGCCATCGACTCGACGTCGTCGTAGCCCATCTCAGCCATCAACGTGTGCGCGCCAAAAGCTGAGCGAACACCTGAGGCGCAGTACAGGATGATCCGCTGCGAGCGGTCAGGGACGACTCCCTCAATGCGCGTTTCGAGATAACTGCGCGGAATATGGACCGAGCCCGGGAGGACGCCGGCAGTCAGCTCTTCTGTTTCACGGCAGTCGACTACGACGACTCCCTCACCGAGCAGCTGTACAACTTCGGACGGGTCAACCTCTTTGATCTGCCCCTTGATGTGGCGCAGAAGTTCGCTACCTGACTGGCTCACTGCTTCACCGCCCGAACTGTTGAGTTGTGGTTCACTTCAGAAAGGATAGCGCCGACGCTGGCGAGGGTGCGGGGTCTGCGAAGGTCGCCGCCGCGTACCCTTGATCTTCGATGAACGCTCGCCTACGGCTGACAATGATGGCCGGCGCCACGATCGTGCTGCTGGGGATCCTCGGTTTCCTCCTGCTGAGCGACCCTAACTCCGGTAGCTCACAACTACCGGCGACTCGCTTTGCCGGTGCGATTAGACCCGAGACTCCCCCAGCCCGCTTTGCTCTGCGCGACCAGGACGGAGAGCTGATCAAAGCCTCCGGGCTGCGCGGCCAGCCGGTGATCGTGGCCTTCATGTACACGACCTGCGAGAACGAATGCCCGACGATCGCGCAGCAGATCCGTGGCGCACTCGACCGGCTTGGCAGCGACGTGCCGGTAGTTGCCGTCAGCGTTGACCCGGCGGGCGATACGCCGCAGAGCGCTCAGCGCTTCCTCTCTGCTCAGCGGCTGGGCGGCAGGATGAACTTCCTGCTCGGCAGCGACAGGACGCTCCAGCCGGTCTGGCGTGAGTTTGGGGTTGAGCCACAAAAGGACGGCCGGGAGCACACCGCGATCGTCGTGCTCCTGGACGCCAACGGTCGCCAGCGGATCGGCTTCCCGCTGAGCGAACTGACGCCAGAAGGAATTGCTCACGACGTACGTGTTCTTCAGCGCGAAGCCGCCGCCCAGAGCGGAGCGCAGTAGCGCTTAGGGCTCAGTTTGCTTCGGGGCCTGCTCGGCTTCACGCTCGCGCCGGAGCTCACGCCGGTTGCTCCACCAGAGTCCTGCGCCGATCAGCAGAATCGGCAAGAGATACAGCAGCACGTGGTACCAGTGCCCCGCGTGAGCGAGCGGCAGGGTCATGAGGCGGCCGCCGATAGAAACCAAAGACCCATGCAGGTAAAGGCAACCATCACCAGCAGCATCCAATACTGCGAACGGATCGCCACGCGCGGATCGGCCCAGGTTTCGAGCGCTCGGTCATGAGCGAGCACCAGTGCGGCCACGTGGCCAATTACGAGCGCGGCTACCTGCGTGTACCAGATCAAGTTGGCGCTCAAGATCGAGTAATTGATTGCCGACTGCGAAGTGCCGAAGATGTCGGAGCCGTCGCCAAGCGGGTCGGAGATCAGGAAGATCGTCGCTTGGCCTTGGAAGACGAAGAGCGAGAAATAATGAGCAACAACGTAAGCCAGCGCAATTGGGATCAAGGTGTGAGCGAAGCTTCGCGCCAGCTCGGTCGTTGGTGGTTTCCCAGCGCCGCTGCGGTTCATCCCCACGACTGCCAGCCAATAGAGGCCGCCGATAACGCCGACGACCAGCAGCAGCCCGACCGTGTAGGCAGCCTCTACCGCTGTCCCGGTCGCGAAGCCGAGCGCGGCGAACAGGTCGCTCAGCTGCTGCGCCAGTCCGCTGGCGCCGGTCCAAACGTTTCCCTGCGAGAAGCCATCGAAGCTGGTGCTGCCAATAAGGACGCAGACAACTGCAGCCGAGCCGGCTACCTGCGGCATCTGGAGCGCACCTACGAGCGGGGCGCGCAGGCGGCAACGGCGATCCTTCCAATCGAGCGGGGCAAGGAGCGCGAACAGGCTGAAGGCGACGCCGAATCCATCGGCATTGCGGCACCACTTCTCGGCGCCGAAGCAACTCATTCCGACCAGCATCACGGCGGCGTAGATCAACGCCGCGATCGCCAGCGAACTTGGCGCTTCGCGGCCGCTCCAGACCAACTCAATCCAAGCAAAGGCCAGAATCATCGCCGCCGCTGGCCAGCGCCCGAGCCTGTCGGGGTACCTAATCGGCGCCGGCAGCCCACCGCCAACGCGCGCAGCAGCCCAGCCGACCCCGCGGCCGATCGCGCGCCAGGGGCTCAGAACGGCGAAGACGTCGCCAAAGAGCACCGAAGCAAATGGAATACCTACCCAGACAAGGACGAAGATCGCCGTTGGCGCGATGTTCGCCGTCGCCGTCTGGCTGCCCTCCAGCCCGGCGTAGACGATCACCGCGAAGGCAAAGATGCCAAGCGCGCCGGCCAAGACCTCCAAGACCAAAGGCGCACGCCCCAAAAACCGCGTGCGCGCGTCGGCGAGCACCGGCTTTGGCCACAGCACCGACAATGCCACAAACGAGGCGACAAGCACAAAGGCCGCGGCCCAAGCGAAGAGCCAAAGTGGAATCGGCAGGTCGGCGCGCTGGCCTACCCCGTGGGCCGTGGCGGAGGCCGGCACCGCAAGCGCCGCGAGTGCGACCGGCAAACCAATTCTGAGAAGGCGCGGCATCGACCCTCAACGATACGGGGCGGGCCGTCTGGCCCGCCCCGTCACCGTTATCTTCGTTTCGCCGGGCAGACCCGGCGGCGCTGAACTACTTGCAGCGAACCGTCTTGTCGATCCGCGGACCAACCTGGTCAATCTTCCAGCTTTTCTGATCTGCATTCTTGGTCGTGTTGATCGTG
>JANRFB010000045.1:17104-25534 GCA_030725785.1 Solirubrobacteraceae bacterium | reverse complement strand
GAGCAGGGGCAGGCGCTCGCGAACAAGCTCTTCAACGCTTCGCGCTTCGTGCTCCTAAACGTTGGCGAGAATGTTGGGTTGGAGCCGTTCGTTGGCGCCGACGCGCCGGTAGAGGACCGCTGGATCGTCTCGCGCTTGCAGCAGGTGGTCGGTGAAACGAGCGAGCAGATCGACCAGTTCGAGTTCTCGAAAGCCGCGTTCGGCCTCTACGACTTCGTTTACGGCGAGCTTTGTGACTGGTATCTAGAGCTGATCAAAGGGCGCGAATTCGACGCAGGGCTTTCGGCGACCGTCTGCTACGTGCTGCGTTCCACGCTGGCGCTAGCGCACCCATTTATCCCCTTCGTTACAGAGCAACTCTGGGAATCGGTCCCTGGCGCGGAAGGGCTGCTGATCGGTGCGCCGTACCCGGTTGCAGACGACGCCTTGAGCGATCCTGAGGCCGAGCAGCGCGTGCGGGACCTGATCGGCGCTGTCACTGCGATTCGCTCTTGGCGCAGCGGCGCAAACGTGAAGCCCGGCGCCCAGCTTGGAGCGAAGATCGAGTCGGCGGCGATTGGCGCTGATTCCGACCTGATCGCGCGCCTCGCGCGGCTCGACTTGGCTTCATTCGACGGCGATGTGACCGACAGCATCGCCGTTCCCGGCGGGACGATTGAGATCAGCGCTGGCGACGCCATCGACGTCGAGGCTCAGAAGCGTGAGCGCGCTCAGCGGCGCGCCGGGATAGAAGGGGAGATTGCGCGCGCCGAGAGCAAGCTCTCGAATGAGGCTTTTGTCGCTAAAGCGCCGGCCGAGCTCGTCGCCGGTGAGCACAAAAAGCTTGACCGACTGCGCGAAGAGCTCGCTGCGCTGGGCGATTGAGCCGGGCAGAAGATGGAAATTCGGCCGCGGAACGGGGCGCAGTGGACTGAGCCAGAGGCCGAGGGCTGGCTGCTTTCGCTCGAGAATTTTGGCATCGAGCTTGGTCTGGGCCGGATTGAAAGACTGCTTGGAGCGCTCGGCGCTCCTCAAGATCTGCCGCGGCTGATCCACGTAGTCGGCTCGAACGGCAAGTCGTCGGTTACGAGGATGATCGCCGCGATCCTGCGCGAGCACGGCTTGACCGTCGGCGCCTACCTGTCGCCGCATTTCGTCTCGTTCGCCGAGCGGATCTTGATCAATGGCTCGCAGACAAGCGCAGACGAATTTTCGCAGGCGGCCGAGAGCGTCAGTGCGGCGATTTCGCGGCTCGAACAGGCTGAGCCGACGCTTGGCCCGGTGACGCAGTTTGAAGCGTTGACTGCGATCGCCTTCATTGAGCTCAGGAGAGCCAAGGTGCAGAGCGCCGTGATCGAGGCCGGACTAGGAGGGCGCCTAGACGCCACCAATGTGATCGATTCGGTAGTTCAGGTGTGCACGGGTATCTCGCTCGAGCACACTGCGCTGCTGGGGGAGACGACCGCGGAAATCGCCAGCGAGAAGCTCGCTGTTGTGAGGCCGGGCGCCACTCTCGTGATTCCCGCAGATTTTGACCCCGATGCGCTTTCGGTCGCTGTTGATCGCTGCGCTGAGCAGGGTGCGCGACTCGTTGTCGCAGGCCGCGACGCGCCTGCCCAGCTAGCGGTTGGCGGCCAATTCCAAGCATCGAACTTCGCCCTCGCGGCCGCCGCGGCGCACGCCTTGCTTGGATCGCTCGACGGCTCAGCGGTTGAACGGGCGGCAGCAACGTTGGTGATTCCGGGGAGATTTGAGCTTGTCGGTAGCCAACCGACGACGATCCTCGACGGAGCCCACAACGGCGCCGGCGGCGAGGCATTAGCTCGCTCGCTGCAGGCCGAGTCGCGCGGCGGAGCGACAGTTGGTTGCCTTTCCGTCCTAGACGACAAGGACGCTGAAGCAATGCTGACTGCCCTTGGGTCTTGCTCCGACGAGCTGATCTTCACGCGCGCGACCCACCCGAGGGCGATCGATCCGGCTGAGCTCGCGGCGCTCAATGAGCGGCTCGGTGGCCCACCGGGCCGAATCGTAGAGCGGCCGCACAATGCGCTCGCCCAGGCGCGCGCAGCGGCCGGTCCAGAAGGCCTCGCCTTCGCGGCCGGTTCTCTCTACCTGATTGCTGATCTGAAGCGTGATCCGGCGGCAACGGGTGGTTCGACGCTGTGAACGAGAACGGGCCGTCCGTAATCGTCATGGTCGTTACCGTTGCCGTTCTAGTGTCGGCGGTAATTCTCGTCTTCTTCGGCGTCGGCTACCTGCTTGGGAAAGTTCTTCTGTAGCCCACCGCTGAGCGCCTCGCTACCCCGCCTTAAGTTGGCAGGCATTCGCAGGGCGACGGCGAACACTGCTCTACGATCTGACACGAACAATGACTCTCCCCCTCGCAATATTCGGCCTAGACGGCCTCTTCAACATGGTCGCCCAGCTGATCGTGCTGGCCGCAATTGTGATCTGGCTGGCACTCGTCTGGTACACCTTCACCGACGCTCGCCGCCGCCTAGAAGACAAGTTGCTGATCCGCTCGGCAACGGCGGCAGCGCTGATCTTTCCGCTCGTTGGCACCGTCGTCTACGTGATTGTTCGTCCTCCCGAGTACATCGAAGATCGGATCGAACGCGAACTTGAGATGGAAGCAGCCGCCGCCCGCCTCGCCTCAGCCGATTACCAAGCCTGCCCTCACTGCGAAGAGATTGTTGGCGGCCAGTTCCTCCGCTGCCCGCACTGCATGCGCAAGCTGCGCGACGCCTGCGTTGGTTGTGGCAAGCCGCTCGACCCTGATTGGTTGCTCTGCCCTTACTGCGAATCGGAGATCGAGGGTGTAACACCAGCTCGCAAGCCGCGGCTGGGGCGCAGCCGCGACGTCGACGATGAACCGGTTTCGTATGAAGAGGAATACATCGAGGACGAGGTCGCAGAGTTTGAAGAGTTCGATCTCGATACCGTCACTGAAGAATCCGCAGCGCCGGTCGTGGCTGAAGAGCCCGACGAGACGCGCTAAACAACCGAAAGCAGAGAGCCTCATGGAACGGACACTGATCCTTGTAAAACCAGACGCGTTTGCCCGCAATCTCAGCGGCGAGATCATCGCCCGCTTCGAGCGCAAAGGGTTGCAGCTTGCCGCGATGAAGATGATGACTGCCAGTCGCGAACTGGCTGAGGCGCACTACGCCGAGCATGCCGAACGTCCCTTCTTCGGAGAACTCGTTGACTTCATCACCAGCGGTCCGTTGGTGGCAATGATTCTCGAAGGCGATCACGCCGTTACCGCGGCTCGCCAAGTAATTGGAGCAACCGATCCGATTGAAGCGACGATGGGCTCGATCCGTGCCGACTACGCGCTCGAAGTTGGCCGCAACATGGTTCACGGCTCGGACTCCGACGAGTCGGCTGCCCGTGAATCTTCGCTCTTCTTTCCCGAGCTTGGCTGACGAGCAGACGCCACTCATTTGGGATCCGGCCTGGCGGCTGGTCTTGGCTTCAGCCTCGCCGCAGCGGAGCGAGATTTTAAGCGAGCTCGGGATTGAGTTTGAAGTGCGTCCGACGGCGGTAGAGGAGCGTGCGAGCGGTGACCCACTCGAAGTTGCGCTGGCAAACGCAGTCGCTAAGGCTGAGGCCGGGCGCCAGGCGCTCAGCGATGCCGAGCGTTCCGAGTCCGTCGTGCTGGCCGCCGACACGGTTGTCGCGCTGGGCGGAAAGATCTACGGCAAGCCAGCCGACGCCGCTCAGGCACGCCAGTATCTGACTGAACTCGCTAGTGGCGAGCACGAGGTGATCGGCGGGATTGCGTTAATTGGCGTTGATGGCGTTCTGCTCACCGCTATCGCGCGGACCGAAGTTGAATTCAAGCCGCTGAGCACTGAACAGATCGACGCGCAGATAGCTCTGGGGGAGTGGCAGGACCGCGCTGGTGGCTACGCGTTTCAGCTTTCCGGAGACCAGATGGTGGCGCGAATTGGCGCCGACCGTCTCAACGTCGTTGGGCTCTCGAAAAGCGCTTTGGGCGGCCTTGTGCAAGGACTGTTGCCCACTGGAAGCAGCTCGCCCAATCGCTACAATGATTAAACACGTGGACCGTCTGTTATTCCGTTAAGGAATTGCCTTCCGCCCACGCTTTTCTGTCCATGGGCGTCCTTAGCTACTTGACTGGAATGGGCGGCCGCGACATGGCCGTCGATCTTGGCACGGCCAACACGCTCGTTTATGTCCGTGGCAGGGGAATTGTCCTATCGGAACCGAGTGTCGTCGCGATCGACGCGCGCAGCGGCGAAGTTCACGCCGTTGGTGTTGAAGCGAAGCGGATGCTCGGCCGCACACCGGGGACGATTCAGGCGATCCGCCCACTGAAGGACGGCGTGATCGCCGACTTCGATGTGACCGAAGCGATGCTGCGCCACTTCATTCAGAAGGTCCACCAAGGGCGCTGGGCCCACCCGCGCGTGGTTGTCTGCGTGCCGTCGGGGGTGACCGGCGTCGAGAAGCGAGCCGTCGAAGAAGCCTGCCTCTCGGCCGGCGCCCGCCAGGCCTACCTCATCGAAGAGCCGATGGCGGCCGCGATCGGTGCCGGACTGCCTATCGGTGAGCCAACCGGTTCGATGATCGTTGACATTGGCGGCGGCACCAGCGAGGTCGCCGTAATCTCGCTCGGAGGGATTGTCGTCTCGCGCTCAATTAGAATTGGTGGCGATGAACTCGACGAGGCGATCATCAACTACGCAAAGCGCGAGTACAAGCTCTTGATCGGCCAGCAAACAGCCGAGGAGCTGAAGCTGGAGATTGGCTCCGCCTTCCCAATGGCCGAGGAGTTTCAGGCCGAGATTCGTGGCCGCGACCTCGTTAGCGGGCTACCGAAAACGATCGCGCTAAGCAGCGAAGAGGTGCGCGGGGCTATCGAGGAGCCACTGGCGCAGATCGTCGCCGCAATCAAGGAGACTCTCGACAGCACGCCGCCCGAGCTTTCCTCCGACATTATGGACCGCGGAATCATGCTGGCAGGCGGCGGCGCACTCTTGCGCGGGCTCGATGAGCGCCTGCGTAGCGAAACTCACATGCCCGCCCATCTTGCAGAATCACCGTTGACCTGTGTCGCTGTGGGCTCAGGTCGCTCACTCGAAGAATTTGAAGCGATCCACAAAACCAACCGCTCAGCAAGGAAGCGTCGCCGGCGCTAAGCGCCGAAGTTAAGACGAACGCGATGCCTTGCCTAACCATCATTTTGAGATGTACGACCGGACTATTCGTCGGCGGCGGCTAACGCTAGCGGCGCTACTGGCGTGCTCGCTGCTGCTGCTGACCGTCTTTTTCGGCGAGTCAAATGGTGGTGCGCTGCATAACGTCCAACGCGGCGTGTTTAGCGTTTTCGCACCGATTCAGGAGGGCGCCTCAACAGTGCTCAAACCGGCACGCGATCTGTTCGGATGGTTCGGCGACACAATTGACGCAAAGAGCCGCCTGAGCGAACTTGAAAGCTCTAACGAGAAGCTCCGAGCGCGCGCGATCGCCGGAAGTGAGGCGTTGCGCGTTAACGCTCAGCTTCAAGGCTTGCTGAACCTAGATAACGCAGGTGGCTTGGCGGCGGCGAAGCCGGTGACGGCCCGCGTAATCGGACGCTCGCCAACAGTTTGGTACTCCACCGTCACGATCAATCAGGGCGGCGATGACGGAATCAAGACCGGTAACCCGGTGATCAACAGCGACGGCCTGATTGGACAGGTCTCAACGGTCAGCGGGCAGGCGTCGATTGTCACGCTGATCAGCGACGGAGAGCTGGCTGTGCCGGCGCGCGTCAGTGCTGGGGGCGCCCAAGGGGTTGCTCAAACTGGGGCCGGCGGCGCCGACGATCTTCGTCTCAAGTTTATCGCGCGGCGCTACCGCGTTGAACCAGGTGCGGCGGTTGTGACGGCTGGAACGCTCTCAACAACGCCGGGCTTGGAATCGCTCTATCCGCCAGGAATCCCAATCGGAGCAGTCACGAAGGTCGTCGATCCAGGGACCGACGCTCAAAAGATCTATCTTCGCACCTACGCCGATCTCCAAAAGTTAGAGATCGTCCAAGTCCTAACGGCGCCGATCAACGGGAACCGCCGATGAGCCTCAACTACCGAAGCCTTGGCTGGCGTCTGGTCTTAATCTGCATCGTGACTGTCGTGTTTCAGGTCGCCGCCGTGTCGCAGGTTCGTATTCTCGGCGTTAACGCCGATCTCGTGCCACTGGTAGCCGCGTCCGTCGGCCTGATCGTCGGTTCGCTGCCCGGCGCAATCTTCGGCTTCTCGATCGGCTTGCTGCTCGACTTCGCGCTGGTTGAGACCGTTGGAGTCGCCTCGCTGATTATGCTCGCGATCGGCTACGCGGCAGGTCGACTGCGCGAGCTGCGTGACCCGCAAGGAGCAATTGTTCCGCTGCTCGTTGGCGCGGCGGCAACCGCAGCGGCGCAGGTCGGCTTCTCGCTGCTGACCTTCCTGCTCGGTCAGACAGTGCCGCTCGGTTGGTCGCTGCTGTGGGAGCTGCTTGGAACGGTTGCCTTCAACGCTGTGATCGCGATCCCGGTTTACCTAGTAATTAGGCGCTCCCTCCTTGCTGCCCTTCCAGAAGACCCTCGCCGGCGTCGCCGCCGTGCTTACACAACAGGCGGGCTCTCGCCACTCTCGCGATCATGATCGATCCGCTCGACAAGCCACCACTGCGAAGCATCGGCGAATCACCGCTGACGCCGCAGCTTGCTATGCGCGTCGCCGTGCTCGGTGGGATTGCGCTCGTGCTGTTCTCGATCATCTTTTTCAAGCTTTGGTTCCTGCAGGTGTTGACAGGCGATCAAGCGGTGCGGGAAGCGGCCGACAACCGCGTCAGAACGGTCGCCGTCGCGGCGCCACGGGGCGCGGTGCTCGACCGCAATGGCAAGACACTGGTTGAGAATCGGCCAGCCTCGGTATTGCAGCTCGACCCGGCGCAGCTGCCGGCCGAAACTCGCGCCGCAGCTGCCACGTGGGGGCAGGAGATGACTACGTGGGTGCGCAAACCGCGAGGCCAGCGAGGTCCAAGGCCGAAGATCCCCGCGCCTGCGAACGCAGCGCTCGAGCAGCGCTACGCCAAACTGGCGGCGGCGCTCGGGATCTCAACAAAGACGATTAACGAGCGTGTGATTCAGCAGCTGGCTCAGCTCCCTTACGCCAACGTTCGCGTTCAAGTCGACGTTCCCACAGGGGTGCGCAACTACCTGCTCGAGCGGCCCGGCCAATTTCCTGGCGTCAGCGTCGATCAGATTTATGTGCGCCGCTACCCCGGCGGCATTGGCGCAGCACAATTGCTTGGCGCGGTTGGCCAGGTCAGCCCGGAGCAGCTCAAAGCCGATTCGTTCCGTGGCGTGATCTCCGGTGCAATTGTCGGGCAAGAGGGGCTTGAGCGGTCCTACGACCGTTATCTGCGCGGCGCCGATGGCACGAAGAGCATCACGATCGACGCGGCTGGCAAGCTCAAGGGTCAACGGATATCGCGCGAATCGCGGGCCGGGAACAGCGTCCGCACCACGCTCGACTCGAAGCTGCAGCGAAGCGGCGAAGCTGCGCTGGCGTCGGCGCTGAGCGGCAGCGGCACTGCAGGCGCATTCGTCGCGCTCGACCCGCGCAACGGGAGCGTTCTTGCGCTCGGATCGGCTCCAACATACGACCCGAGCGTGCGGGCCAAGCCGATCGCCACGCAAGCCGAGTACGAACGACTCTTCGGCGAAGCGGCCGGTGCGCCGCTCTTCAATCGTGCGATCAGTGGCGGCTATCCAACCGGTTCGATCTTCAAACCGATCACTGCGCTCGCTGCGCTCGACGGTGGCGTGATCACCCCCGACGAAACCGTCAACGACCCCGGCGTCTTGACCGTCGGTTCGCAGAAGTTCTACAACGCCGGAAAACAAGCGAATGGGCCGGTAAGTCTCGTTCGCGCGCTGCAGGTGTCCTCTGACGTCTACTTCTACACGCTCGGCCGCGACGCCAACCCGATGAAGGGTCAAATAATTCAAAGTTGGGCCCGCAAACTGGGTCTCGACAAGGCAACTGGCATCGACCTTCCAGGCGAGGCCTCGGGGACGATTCCTGATCGTCAATGGCGAGCGGAGCAGAACGCCAAGGAGATCGCATGGGAGAAGAAGAGCGGCAAGAAATGCCCGCCGGACTGCCTCTATTCGGATAAGAGGCCTTGGTCGGTCGGCGACAACATTCAGCTTTCCGTTGGGCAGGGCGACGTTCAGGCCTCGCCGCTGCAGATGGCCGTTGCGTACTCGGCAATCGCCAACGGTGGCACTGTCGTGCGTCCACACCTCGGGATGACGATCGAGAGCGAAACTGGGCAGCAGCTGGAGCGCATCGCCTCGCCACGTGTGCGCCGTGTTGTGATCGACCCCAACTACCAGAAGTCGATCCTTGACGGCCTTCACCAGTCAACTCTCGGCGATGGCACCTCGGCCGA
>JANRFB010000045.1:15531-17004 GCA_030725785.1 Solirubrobacteraceae bacterium | reverse complement strand
ATCGCCTTCGGCTCCGTTGCGCGAGGCTCGCGTAGGGCCGTTGACCTACCACTCTTCTCGTTCCAGGCTTCCGAGCTGGGAAAGGTTCTGTTGATCGTGTCGCTTTCAGCGTTCGCGATCGACATGACGCGCCGCATGGCGGACAGTCGAACGACCGTCCGCCTGATGCTGATCGGGTTTGCGCCCGCAGCTCTCGTGATGCTTCAACCTGACCTTGGCTCGGCCCTGGTTTTTGTCGCCATAACTCTGGCGATCCTATTCATCGCAGGCGTTCCGTGGCAGCACTTCGCGGCGTTTGGCGCTCTCGCCGTAGTGGTGACCGCGCTCTCGCTGGCTGTGCTGCCGAGCGTCGGCATTAACGCATTACACGACTATCAAAAGGATCGCCTGACGGCGTTCCTGCACCCGTCCGAGACATCGGGCAAAGAGGGCTATCAGCAGAACCAGTCGCGCATCGCGATCGGGTCCGGAGAAAAGACCGGGCGCGGCAGCCGCGCGACTCAGACTCAGTACAACTTCCTCCCCGAACACCACACCGACTTTATTTTCGCCGTAGTTGGCGAACGGTGGGGGTTCGCGGGGGCGGCATTCGTCCTTTCGCTCTATGCGTTGCTGATTTGGCGCGCGCTGCGAATACTGACGATGGCAAAAAACCTCTACGGCGCCTTATTGGCCGGCGGCATCGTCGTAATGATGATGTTTCAGGTTTTCGTCAACGTCGGAATGACCGTCGGCGTAATGCCGATTACGGGAATTCCGTTGCCGCTGATGAGTTACGGGGGCTCGTCGCTGATTGCGACGATGCTGGCCGTCGGTCTGCTGCAGTCGATCTACGCTCAAGGCCGCAGGGCCGCGATGTCGCAGGGACGGGTGCTCCAATTCCAATGAAAAGAGCAACCCAATGAAAAAGCAAGTGCTAGTCAGCGTCGATCCGTGGGAAACCCGCGTCGCGCTACTCGAACAGGCAGGAACCCCAGCCAAGGAGCGAGACGAGCGCCCCTCGGAGAAGGCAAACCCCTCGGCCGGCTACCGCGTCGCCGAGCTTTACATCGAGCGGCGAGGCAACCGCTCGATTGTCGGAAACGTCTACAAAGGCAAGGTCGACAATGTGATCGACGGGCTCGAAGCGGCCTTCATCGACATCGGGCTTGAGAAGAACGCCTTCCTCCACATTGACGAGATCGTGCTGCCGGGCGTTGAGACGCCGCGCCGCGGTCGCGGTGAAGAGGGCGGCAAGAAGATCAGTTCGCTGCTGAAGAAGGGGCAAGAGGTCGTCGTCCAGGTCGTAAAGGACCCACTCAAGACGAAGGGCGCCCGCTGCACGATGGAGCTGGCAATCGCCGGTCGTTACATGGTCTACACGCCCAGTGGCGAGGGCGTTGGAATTTCGAAGCGCCTTGAAGACAAGGAGCGGGCTCGTTTGCGCCGCGCGCTGAAGGATCTCGATCTAAAGAGCGGTGGCGCGATCCTGCG
>JANRFB010000045.1:14356-15431 GCA_030725785.1 Solirubrobacteraceae bacterium | reverse complement strand
CCTCTCTTTGAGCAGGCAGGGGTCGAGGAAGTAATCGAAGGCGTCACCTCGCGACGCGTCGATCTTCCCAGCGGCGGCTATCTGATGGTCGATTACGGCGAAGCGCTGACCGTGTTTGACGTCAACACCGGCTCCTACGTGGGGCGCGGGCGCCAAGCACGGCTTGAGGACACGATTACGAAGACAAACCTCGAGGCGGCCGACGAGATCGTCCGCCAGCTGCGCCTGCGTGATGTCGGGGGGATCATCGTCATCGACTTCATCGACATGACAAAAGCGAAGAACCGCGACGAAGTGATGAAGACGCTGCGCAAGGCCCTCAACGAGGACCGCACGAAGACCTTCACTGCCGAGATCTCAAAGCTCGGTCTGGTCGAGATGACGCGTCAGAACGTGACCGAGGGCGTGCGCGAGATCATTTCGCGCACCTGCCCAACCTGCAACGGCGACGCTGTCGTCCTCAGCGAGGAGACGATGGCTATCGAGTTCGACCGCCAGTTGCGCGAGATCGCCGCACGCTCGCCTCGTGCAAGCGAAGCGTTCCTAATCCAAATGAATCCGAAGGTCAGCGCCGAGTTCACCGGCGCGGGGGCACGGATGCTGCGCGAGCTGGAAGAAGCCACCGGTAAGTTGTTCCACTTCGAAGGCACAGACAGCCTTCCGCTCGCACACTTCGAGGTCACAATGGAAGGCGGAGCAGCGGCTGTGCGCGAGCGCGCAGTGCCTTACGCAGCCGGCGATGAGGTTCTCGTGAAGCTTGTCGAGCCGCACATGTACAACGTCGACGATGCTGTCGCAAAGATCGACGGGTACATCGTTTCAGTCGCCGGCGGAGGAAAGTATCTGGGCGAAGAGCGAATGGTCAAGATCGATGAGGCCGGCCGAAATTCGGCGTCAGCGACGTTGCTGGACGCGGAAAACGGCAAAGATGCCCTAGACTCAGCTCCGCAAGGCGGCGAAGAAGAGGCTGCCGAGGGCGCTTCCGCCGCTTCACCCGAAGTGGCAGCCGCCGCTGAAGAATCCAACTAAAGCTGAGTGAACTGATGTACGCGATCGTAAAGACCGGAGGCAAGCA
>JANRFB010000045.1:0-14256 GCA_030725785.1 Solirubrobacteraceae bacterium | reverse complement strand
ACTAATGGCACATAAGAAGGGCCTCGGCTCATCACGGAACGGTCGCGACTCACAGTCGAAGCGGCTTGGCGTAAAGGTCTTTGCAGGACAGGCCGTAACCGGCGGCGAGATCATCGTTCGCCAGCGTGGCACTGTCTTCCGCCCAGGTGACGGCGTCGGCATTGGCCGCGATCACACTCTCTTTGCGACTGCGCCCGGCGTAGTCGAGTTCACTCGTGGCCGCCGTGGCCGCATTGTGAACGTTGTTAGTGCTGAAGCTGCCTAGCTAGCTGGCGGGACGCGGTTTGGGACGCGGTCCCGGTGCCCGCTGTCGGCCTCGCCGAGCGGGGCGTCCGGCCGCCTTCCAGGCGACCGCACGGAATTCCCCGCGTCGGCGAACCGACTGCGAGCTCCGGCTCCGGCCCCGGGTTAATGCTTCGTTATTAGACGCCCTGGGAGGTGGGGCGGATGACTATTTCGTTTACGTCTACGTGGTGGGGCTGGGAGATTGCGTAGAGGACTGAGTTGGCGATGTCGTCGTCGGTTAGGCCATCGGGGATTGGTGAGCCGTTGTCCCAGAATGGGGTGTCGACGATGCCGGGGTGGATCAGCGTGACGCGGACGCCGCTGCCGGTGATCTCGCCTCGGAGCGATTGGCCGATGCCGTTGACGGCCCACTTTGTTGACGAGTAGAGGCTGCCGGGGATTGCTACGCGGCCTGCGACTGAGCCGGTCAGCAGGTAGTGACCCTTGGATTCCTTGACGGCGTCGAGCGTGGCGCGGATTGTTAGCGCCGTGCCGAGCACGTTGGTCAGCACCATCTCGCGCCAGTGGTCGACGCTCGCTCCGTCCTTGCTGAAGCTGCCTTTGCCTCCGAAGCCGGCGTTTACGAAGGCGACGTCGATGCGGCCGAACTCGGCGAGAGCGGCGTCGGCGAGCGCTTCATTGGCTTCCCAGCTTGTTACGTCGGTTGTGACTGCCAGCGCGTTGCCCGCGCCGCCACATTCTTCGGCTACTTTTTCGAGTGCTTCGGTGCCGCGGGCGCCGAGCACGACTTTATGACCGAGCGCGGCTGCTGCGCGTGCTGTCGCGGCGCCGATTCCGGTTGATGCACCGGTGATGAGAATTACCTTTTCGTCTGACATGGCTGCTCCTGTTCAGGTTGCGCTGCGCGCAGGTCCTAGGGTTTGTTGGCGATGATTCACGACAAGGCTCGCATCTTTGCGCAGGCGGGGCGTGGCGGCGATGGCTGCCTCTCGTTCCGCCGCGAAGCTCACGTACCCCGCGGAGGTCCCGACGGAGGCGATGGCGGCCGCGGTGGCGACGTCGTGCTGATCTGCGACGGCTCGCTACGCGATCTCCAGGCGCTGGCCGGCCGAAGTGAACTGAAGGCCGGTCGCGGCGGCCACGGCGAGGGCGCACTGCGCTCCGGTGCCGGTGGCGACTCGCTCGAAATTCATGTGCCGCCGGGAACCGTTGCCGAGCTTGAGGACGGCACGATCCACGACCTCGTTGTGCCGGGCTCGCGCGCCGTCGTTTGTCGCGGCGGCTCCGGGGGCCGAGGCAACAACCACTTCAAGAGTTCGACCAGGCAGACGCCGCGCTTCGCGGAGCGTGGCCTGCCCGGTGACGAGTTTTGGATCGACCTGAAGCTGAAGCTGCTGGCGGACGTTGGGCTTGTTGGCGTTCCCAACGCCGGCAAGTCGTCCTTGATCTCGGCGTTGACGCGAGCCGTCGCCAAGGTGGGCGATTATCCGTTCACGACGCTGGAGCCACAGCTCGGCGTGCTCGACCGCGGCGGCCGCCAGCTCGTGCTGGCCGACATTCCAGGCTTGATCGAAGGCGCCAGCGACGGCGCCGGCCTTGGTCACGAGTTCCTCGCCCACGTAGAGCGCACGCGCCTGCTGGTTCATGTTCTCGACCTTGCGCCGCTCGATGCCACCGACCCAGAGGCCAATTACGAGCTGATTGAGAGTGAGCTTGGCCGCTACAACTCAGAGCTTGCGGCGCTGCCGCGAGTGCTGGCGCTGTCGAAGGCCGACCTTGTTCCGGCTGAGGACGCGGCCGCAGTTGCGGCGCAGTGGCGCAGCCGCTTGGGAGATGGGGTTCCAGTCGTGGTGACCTCGAGCGCTACGCGCGAAGGCTTGGACACTCTCGCCGATGCTCTCGTCCAGCGCGTGCCGCTGGAAGCTGCAGCGCCGCGGCTAGCGGCCAGTGAAACGCTCGCCGAACACCAGGTCTTTCGTCCAGGCGCTGGCCGCGAGTGGAGCGTCGATCTGCTCGAGGATGGTTGCTACCTCGTGAGCGGTGAGCCGGTCGAGCGCCTGCTCGCGCGCTACGACGTCGAGAACGACGAAGCGCTGGCCCAGGTCGAGCAGAGGCTGCGGCGCATGGGCGTGATCGAGGCCTTGGCTGAAGCTGGGTTTGAGGCGGGCGATGAGGTGTCGATCGCTGGCGTGGTCTTCGAATTGGACGCCGCCTAGTCGCCCGCGGCTACGCTGCGCAGGCAATGGCAACTTACGTCATAAAACTCGGGTCCAACATCGTCGCCGACGAAGCGGGAGCCCTGCGCGCCGATCTACTAACCGCCGTCTGCGCCGAGGTCGCCGCCCGTCATGCGGCCGGTGATTCGGTCGTGCTCGTCTCCAGCGGCGCGATCGCGCGAGGCATCGAAGTGCTTGAGCTCGGCGGCCGTCCACAGGCGATGGCCGACCTTCAGGCCGCCAGCGCTGTCGGGCAGGGCAAGCTGTATCGCGTCTATGACGAGCTGCTGCGAGAGCGCGGGATCACGAGCGCGCAGGTGCTGCTCACGTTCTTCGATGTTGGCCATCGCAGCCACTACCTAAACGCGCGCCAAACGCTCAGTCGCCTTCTTGAGTGGGGTGTTGTGCCGGTCGTCAACGAGAACGACACGACGGCAACCGAGGAGATCTCGTTCGGCGATAACGATTTTCTGGCGGCGCAGGTCGCGATCATGGTCGGCGCTGATCGCCTTGTGCTGCTGACCAATCAAGACGGCCTCCATCAGGCCGATCCGCGGACCGATCCCAGCGCGCCGCTTGTTGCCGAAATCAGCCACCCATCCCAGCTGAGCGAATATGAGATCGGCCAGGCTCCTTCGGGGCTTGGCTCCGGCGGTATGCGCTCGAAAGTCGTCGCCGCCGAGATGGCTACCGCCGCGGGCATCCCGACGACGGTCGCTAGCGGCATCCGCGAAGGCGCGCTCGGGCGTGCACTCAGCGGTGAGGCCGAAGGTACCCGCTTCTCTGCGCAGGAGGATCGCTATTCGAGCTTTGAGCTATGGCTGCGTTATGCCAAGCCGACGCTCGGCTCATTGACCGTCGACGGAGGCGCTGAACGCGCGCTGCGCGAGGCTGGTGCCTCCCTGCTCCCCGTAGGGATAAGCGCCGTTGAGGGTGAGTTCGAGCCAGGTGACGCGGTTGAGCTCCACGGTGCCGGCGGCCTCATCGGCAAGGGCATCTGCAACTACTCGGCCGCCGAGCTTGCGCGCGTGGCCGGACTCAAGTCGGAAGAGGTGGAGGCGGCGATCGGTCGTGCTCCCGAAGCAGCGGTTCATCGCGACTATCTGGCTCTCGGCTAGGCGCTGCGGCCACATCTGTTCCTGACTACCCTCTGCTGATGGCAACCGACCAGACCAGCGTCGCCGCGCTTTGCGCTGAGGCGAAGGCCGCCGCGCCGTTCTTGGCACGCGCCCCGCGCGAGACGAAGGACGCCGCCTTAGAAGCTCTGGCCATCTCGCTGGAGGCCCGTTCGGCTGAATTGATTGAGGCCAATTCGCTCGATATCGCAGCCGGGGAGGCCGCCGGGCTCTCAGCAGCGCTGCTTGACAGGCTGCTGCTCAACGAGGATCGAATTGCGGCGATTGCTGCCGGCGCGCGCGACGTAGCTGCGTTACCTGATCCGGTCGGCGAGCTGATCGAAGAGCGCGAGCTCGAGAGTGGGCTGCAGCTGCGCAAGCTGCGAGTGCCGCTTGGCGTAGTCGCAGTTGTTTATGAGGCGCGCCCAAATGTCACGATTGATGCTTCGGCGCTGTGTTTGAAGTCTGGCAACGCTTGCTTGCTGCGCGGCTCCGGCAGTGCTGAGCATTCAAACGCAATGATGGTCGAGATAGCGTCCGACGCGGCAGAGTCGGTCGGGCTTCCTCGCTCGGTAGTAACGCTCGTAGGCGGTGGCCGCGACCAGCTCGCCGAGCTAGCAACGCAGCAGGGCGTGGTTGACCTAATAGTCCCTCGAGGTGGTGAGGGGCTGAAGGTCGCGCTCGAGCAGGTCGCGACGATTCCCGTTCTTTACGCCGCGTCAGGCAATTGCCATATCTACGTTGACCGCGCAGCGGATCTTCAGCAGGCAGCAGCGATAGCGCTCAACGCGAAAGTTCAGCGCCCGGGCGTTTGTAACGCTGCCGAGACGCTGCTGATTCACCGCGATGTCGCGGCCGAGTTCGTGCCGATGATCGTTGATCAGATGGTCGAAGCTGGGGTCGAGCTGCGCGCGGACGCCGCGACGCAGGAGTTCGCCGGCGCCGAGCGCGCGGCGCTGCTCGTCAGCGCGAGCGAAGCGGACTGGGGTACCGAGTTCCTCGAACTGATCCTCGCGGTCAAGGTTGTCGGTTCAGTAGACGAGGCGATCGACCACATCACGCGCTACGGCAGCGGCCATTCGGAGGCGATCGTCAGCGGCGACGACGCGGCCGCACTGGCATTTGAGCTAGGCGTTGACGCAGCCTGCGTCTACGTCAACGCTTCTACACGCTTCACCGACGGGGCTGAGTTCGGCATGGGAGCAGAGATCGGCAACTCGACGCAGAAGCTTCACGCACGCGGCCCGATCGGACTGCGAGAGCTCTGTACCTTCAAATATGTGATCAGCGGCGATGGGCACGTGAGGGGATGAGCAATGTTGGCCTTTTTGGCGGCAGCTTCAACCCGCCACACCTCGGTCACCTGATCTGCGCCCAGGAGGCTGCCGAGCAGCTCGAGCTTGACCGTGTCGTCTTGATACCGCTGCATACGCCAACCCATCGCGCCCTGCCCGCCGATCCCGGCCCGCAGGCACGCCTGGCTCTCTGCCAAGCTGCAGTAGATGGAAGTCACCGGCTAACTGTGAGCGCAACTGAAGTCGAGCGGGGCGGAACCTCGTATAGCATCGACACCTTGCGCAGCTGGCGCGGCGCTAATCCTGATGACGAGCTGACGTTGATCGTCGGCAATGACGTCGCTGCTGAGTTTCCCTCCTGGCGCGAGCCGGCCGAAGTGTTGGCCTCGGCTCGCCTTGCGGTCGTTTCGCGCGAAGGAGAATCAGAGCTGCTGCTGGCGGAGGAGCTGAGCGCTGGGTTCCCGGGCAGCAAAGTCGTTAGCGTGACGATGACTCGTGTAGACATCTCGTCGTCGTTGGTTCGCGAGCGTGTTGGCGCTGGTCGTTCGATCGAGTATCTCGTCCCAGCACCCGTTGATCAGATGATCGGCGCCGAGGGTTGGTACCGATGAGCGCGGCCGCGGAACCGATGACGACGGCTGAGATGATCGACCTGATCACTGATTACGCGCAGGGTCCAAAAGCCGTTGACCTAGTTGTGCTCGACCTCAGTGGCGCTTCTGCATTCACCGACGCCTTTGTGATCGCGACTGGGCGCAGCGACCGCCAAGTCAAAGCGATCCACGACTCAATCCATCAGGGGATGAAGAACGAGCATGCGATGCTGCCAAACCACGTCGAAGGGCTCGCCGAGGCAAATTGGGTGCTGCTCGATTACGGCGACGTCGTCGTCCACGTATTCACGCCTGCGACGCGCGAGTACTACCGGCTCGAAACGCTCTGGGGTGAGGTCCCGCGGCGCACAATCGCCAGTGACGAGCCCGAACCCACCGAGGATCTAGCGGATGACGACGCTACGGCCTGAAGACTTCGCAACGACGCCCGACTGGCCTAAGCCGGGGATTCTCTTTTACGACATCGGTCCGGTGATGCGTGATGCGGCTCTGCTTGCGAAGACGACGGCCGAGCTGATCGCTGCCTCACGCGAGCTGGTTGGCGAGGTTGACTACGTCGTCGCTCCCGAAGCGCGCGGGTTCCTCTTTGGCCCGGCGCTGGCCGTGGCGCTTGACGCTGGTTTCATTCCGGCGCGCAAGCCGAACAAGCTGCCGCCGCAGACCAGTTCGGCTGAATACGAGCTCGAATATGGCGTTGAGCAGCTCCACATCCACGACCACGAACTCGATCGAGCGCGCGTTCTAATTCACGATGACCTGCTCGCGACTGGGGGAACAGCCGGCGCGCTGGTGGAACTGATGGCTCGAGCTGGTGCAGTTGCGGTAGGTGCATCGTTCGTCAGCGAGATCCCTGCGTTGGCAGGCCGTGAGGCCCTCTCGCCGTTGCCGGTAGCGACTCTTGTGAGCTTCAATTAGGCTCGAATTAGTCTAAACTCTGTAAACCTGACAAAGTATTGCTAGTTTCTCTCCAACTAGGGACGAATGTCGTCCTACAACCGAGAGGAACGAATAACGATGAGCGTCACCGATGAGCTACTAGCTAACGCCGAGCAGTACACCGCAAGCTTTGACAAGGGCGACCTGCCGATGCCACCGGCACGGAAGATCGCGATCGTCGCCTGCATGGATGCGCGCCTCAATGTTTACGGCCTGCTTGGCCTTAGCGAAGGCGACGCCCACGTAATCCGCAACGCTGGCGGCGTGATCACAGACGACGAGGTTCGCTCGCTGGCGATCTCGCAGCGGCTGCTCGGTACCGAGGAGATCGTCCTGATCCATCACACCGACTGCGGAATGCTGACCTTCACCGATGACGAGTTCAAGGCCTCGATCCAGACTGAAACCGGGATTAAGCCGGAGTGGGCAGCAGAAGCCTTCCCCGACGTTGACGAGGACGTGCGCCAGTCGCTTGCCCGCGTCCACGCCAGCCCATTCATCCCTCTCAAGGACAACGTTCGCGGCTTCGTCTACGAAGTCGAGACAGGCGTTCTGCGCGAAGTCGCTTAAGCAGCTGAGTTCGCTCAGTTTGAAGTGCGGCGGTGCTCAACAGACGAGCGCCGCCGCTCCGTGCGTTCGGTCAATGGAGCTGAGGGGGCTCGAACCCCTGACCTCCGCCATGCCATGGCGGCGCTCTCCCAGCTGAGCTACAGCCCCAAGTGAGGCGTCAGTGTAGCGGCGCTGGCCGGTCGCCGGTCGCCTGCGGCGGCAAGTATCTTGCTCAGTACCGATGAGCGAGCACAAGTACGACCCACAGGAGATAGAGCCGCGCTGGCAGCAGCTGTGGGAAGAGGAGGGGACCTGGGAGGTAGCCAACCCGGTTCCTGGTGAGGCGACAGAGGCAGAGAACGAGTACGTACTCGAGATGCTGCCCTACCCGAGCGGCGAGCCGCACATCGGCCACCTGAAGGTCTATTCGGTGGGCGACGCGGTCGCGCACTTCAAACGCCGTAATGGGAAGCGCGTGCTCCATCCAATGGGCTACGACGCCTTTGGCCTGCCGGCCGAGAACCACGCGATCAAGACCGGTCAAGCGCCGCGTGTGTCGACCGAGGCGGCGATCGCCGAGTTTCAGAGCCAGTTCCGCCGCTGGGGAATCTCGATCGATTGGTCGCGCGAGCTAGCGACCTGCGAGCCCGACTACTACCGCTGGACGCAGTGGATCTTCAACGAACTCTTTAAGGCCGGGCTCGCCTACCGGCAAGAGGCCCACGTCAACTGGTGCCCGAGCGACCAAACCGTCTTGGCCAACGAGCAGGTAGTCGACGGCTGCTGCGAGCGCTGCGGCGCTGAGGTCGAGATCCGTGAGCTCGAACAATGGTTCCTCAAGATCACCGACTACGCCGACCGGCTGCTTGAGGATCTGGACACGGTCGACTGGCCCGAGAACGTCAAGACGATGCAGCGCAATTGGATCGGCCGCTCGGAGGGCGCCGAGGTGGTCTTCAGCTGCGACGAGCTCGGCACCGAATACCCCGTCTTCACGACCCGCCCCGACACGCTCTTTGGCGCGACCTTCTTCGTGCTCGCTCCCGAACACCCGGACGTGCTGCGGCTTGCTGAAGGAACCGGCAACGAGCAGGCCGTCACCGATTACGTCAAAGAGGCGCTCTCGCGGGGCTCCGAGCTGCGCGGCGCCGCCGAGCGCGAGAAGACAGGCGTCGCGCTGGGTCGCACCGTTACAAACCCCGTCAGCGGTGAGCAAATACCTGTATTCGTCGCCGACTATGTGCTGATGGAGTATGGAACCGGCGCGATCATGGCCGTCCCAGCCCACGACGAGCGCGACTATGCGTTCGCGAAAGCTTTTGATCTACCGATCCGGCGCGTGATCGAAGGAGACAACCCCGATGGCGACGCAGACGGGCTGCCCTATTCAGGTGACGGTGTGCTGGTCAACAGCGCGCCGCAGTTCGATGGCCAGCCCAACCGTGAGGCGCTGAATGAGATCGTCATTTGGCTCGAGAACGAAGGCAAGGGCAAGCTGGCGGTCAACTACCGTCTTCGCGATTGGTTGATCAGCCGCCAGCGCTATTGGGGCTGTCCAATTCCGATCGTGCGCTGCCCTGCCTGCGGCATCGTCCCCGTTCCCAATGATCAGCTGCCGGTGATGCTGCCGGTGATCGAGGACTACGCGCCGCAAGGCCAATCGCCGCTTGCCGCCGCAACCGACTGGGTCAACACCGAATGCCCGAACTGCGGCGGCCCGGCCGAGCGCGAGACCGACACGATGGACACCTTTGTTGACTCGTCTTGGTACTTCCTGCGTTACTGCGACGCCTCAAACGATGAGGCGGCCTGGGACCCGGCGATTCTGCGCGAGTGGATGCCGGTCGATCAGTACATCGGCGGCGTCGAACACGCAATTCTCCACTTGCTCTACGCGCGGTTCTTCTGCAAGGCGCTCGCCGACCTCGGTCACCTTGATGTAGATGAACCGTTCGCGCGGCTCTTCACTCAGGGGATGATCACGCGGGACGGGGCAAAGATGTCGAAGTCACGCGGCAATGTTGTGTCGCCCAAGGCGATTGTTGATCGCTACGGCGCCGATAGTGCCCGCGCATACATTCTCTTCATCGGCGCCCCCGATCAGGACGCCGATTGGTCGGACGAGGGGGTCGAGGGCGTCCACCGCTTCCTTTCAAGGCTCTGGCGCCTGAGCGCCGAGGTCGCAGATCACGACGCGGCGAGCGCACCTGCCGGCGACGAGGCAGCCGATTTGGAGCTGCTGCGAAAGGCCAACTGGGCGATCGAGAAGGTGACCGCTGACATGGACCGCCGCTTCGCCTTCAACACAGCGATCGCGGCGGTGATGGAGCTGATTAATGATGTTTCACGACTGCGCGGTAGTGCGGGACTCGCCGCGCAGCGCTTCGCGCTTGAGACAGCCTCGTCGCTCTGCTTCCCGTTTGCTCCGCACGTAACGACCGACGCCTACTTCTTGCTGACCGGTGAGCGGCTCTGGGAGCAGCCATGGCCCCACGCCGACGCCGCAATGCTCCAGCGCGACAGCTATGAGCTTGTCTGCCAGGTCAACGGCAAACTCCGCGATCGCGTTGAGGTGGCCAGCGACGCAAGTAAGGAGGAGCTAGAGGCGGCGGCGCTGGCGGCGCCGAACGTGCAGGTCCATCTTGAGGGTCGCGAACCCAAGAAGGTGATCGTTGTGCCGGGGAAGCTCGTCAACATCGTCGTTGGCTGAATGCTGGGCCGGGACAGTCTTGACGCGGGCCCGTAACGAGCTCTGGCTGGCGTCGTAACACGAGCGCTCGTAGCGTCACGACCGTGCGAGAGATTCCCAGACCGGTCCTGATCTCGGCCGCTGTGGTGGCCGTGATCGCGCTTGCAATCGGAGGAAAGTCGCTCGCCCAGGAGGCACCGCAGGCAGCCCCCGGCTCAGCGCCGTACGAGCGCGCTTCGAATTCCTCGACGGCCGCGCCGTCCGGCCTTGTTGAGCGCGGCGACGAGCGCGCCGTCGTTCACGTAGCGGGCGCAGTAAAGCGGCCCGGCGTTTACAAGCTTCGATCTGGCGCCCGCGTACGCGACGCCATCCGCCGCGCCGGTGGCGCCTCGAGCGACGGTGACGCAAACGCGATCAATCTGGCAGCCAAGGTCGTCGATGGGGCTCAAGTGATCGTGCCGCTAAAGCTTGGTACGGCAGCTTCGGGCGCTGCGCCAACCGAAGCAGGCTCTACATCGACAGCGCCAATTAGTCTCGGCAACGCGACCGCCGAGCAGCTCGACACGCTCGATGGGGTAGGCCCGGCGACGGCCGAAAAGATCATCCAATGGAGGACCGAAAACGGCGGCTTCACCAGCGTTGACGATCTGGGCGAAGTTCCCGGGATCGGCCCGAAGAAGCTTGAGGCGTTGCGCTCGCAAGTTACTCCGTGAGCTCGGTCGCTGAAGCGCTGCGCGGGCACCCGCGCCATCTGCTGGCGGGCGCTCTCGTAGCCGGCCTTGGCATCGGTTGGCGCTCGCCGCTGGCACTGGCGGCCGTGCTGCTGGCGACCGCCGGGCTTGCAGTCGCGACGCGCTTCGGCGCGCCCCTTCTGCTTGCGCTCGTGGCCGCAGTGGTGCTAGGGGCGCTCTTCGCCGACGCGCGACTCTCCACGCTCGATCGAACGCAGCTCACAGGGCTGATCGGCCACGCCGTGCGCGGTGAAGTGGTCTTCACGCAGGCGCCACGCGCTGGCAGCTTCGGCTGGTCGGCTCTCGGCCGGCTGCGCGGCGAGCCGGTGCTTGTGCGCGGCAACGATAGGCCACCGCAGCTTGCGGCCGGTGAGATCGCAACCGTGTTCGGCTCGTTGCGGCCGCTCGGAGAAGGCGACGGTTGGCTCGCTGCGCAGCATGTTCGCGCAATCCTCAAGCCTAATTCGCTTCAGATCTCTGCGCGGCAGCGTGGCGGGCTCGCCGGCTTCGTCGATCGCGTGCGTTGGCGCGCGACGGGGGCGCTTAGCGCCCAATTGCCGCCTGCGCAGGCGGGGCTGCTGCGTGGCATGACTCTCGGGGACGACAGCGCAATGCCGACCGAGCTGCGCAACGCGATGCGTCGCAGCGGCCTCGGCCACCTCGTCGCCGCATCAGGCGCAAACGTTGCGCTGCTGATCTTGCTCGTATTCGCGCTCGGCGCCGCGCTTGCTGCGCCCCGATCTGCGCGCCTGGTCTTTGCTCTGTTCGCGATTGCGCTTTACGTTCCGCTAGCTGGCAGCGGAGCGTCGATTCAGCGCGCGGGCGTGATGGGCGCAGCCGTCCTTGTCGCAGCGATTGCGTCGAGGCCAAGTTCGCGCTGGTACGCACTCCTGTTGGCGGCGATCGTGACACTGGCCCTTGACCCATTGGCTGCTGAGCAGCCGGGCTGGCAGCTCAGCTTTGCGGCAGTTGCGGCGATTGGAGCCCTTGCAGGGCCACTGCGCGAGCGGCTCGACGCGCGACGAGTTCCTGCGCTGATCAGCGAGCCAGTGGCTCTGACTGCTGCCGCAACGCTTGGAAGCGCGCCGGTTGCGGCGGCCGCGTTTGGAACGCTCTCGCTCGTTTCACTTCCAGCCAATCTCGCGGCCGCATTGATCGTTGCGCCGGTCACGTGGCTGGGGATGGTCGCCGCGCTCGTTGGCCAACTATCCGCGCCACTCGCCGCTCCACTGACCTGGCTGGCCTACTGGCCGCTGAGCGCGATCATTGCAATCGCTCGCTTCAGCGCCTCTCTACCGGCCGCGCAGGTAAACGCCGGTGGGCCGATAGTCGCAGCCGGCTGTACCTGCTTGGCGCTGATGGTTAGGGCCCGGAGTGGGCACAGGTACGCGGCCACGGCTGGAGTGCTCTGCGCCGCGCTGGCAGCGATCGGTCTATTCGTTAGTCGCGAGCGTGCCGTACTGGCTCCACCTGCCGCCGGCACGACGCGGCTCAGTTTTCTCGATGTTGGTCAAGGCGACGCGACGCTGGTGCAGAGTGGCGGGCATGCCGTGTTGGTTGACAGCGGTCCGCCCGGCGGCGGAGTAGTCGAGCGACTACGTGAGGAAGGGATCGAAGAGCTAGACCTGCTCGTCGCGACGCACGCTCAGGCGGACCATCTTGGCGCCGCCGATGAAATCCTCGAAGAAATTCCGGTGGCGGCGGTGCTCGATGGCCGCGACGGCGTAGTTGAACCAGAGGGGAGTGCGATGGCAGAGAGCGCCGCTCGCAAAGGCGTGCCTCTAGTCGCTCCATCGGCGGGGGATGCAATCAACCTCGGCTCGCTCAAGCTCGAAATCGTCTCGCCCGATGGCAATGCTCGCTCGGCCCGCGAGGCCGACCCGAATCAGCGCGCGATCGTGATTCTCGCGAGCGTTGCGGGCCTGCGGCTGCTGCTGACTGCCGACGCCGAATCAGACGTCCTTGCACCGCTCCAGTTGCCGATGATCGACGTTCTAAAGGTCAGCCATCACGGTAGCTCTGACGACGGACTGCCGAGGCTGTTGGAGCGGCTGCGGCCTCAGGTCGCAGTGATTGAGGTTGGCGCGCGAAATAGCTACGGCCACCCGACTGCAGAGACGATTAGCGCGCTGCGCGAGGCAGGCGTGCGGACCTGGCGCACCGATAAAGACGGCACAGTGCGGATTGAAGTTGACAGCGGCGGGCTGCACGTCCAGAGGCCGACCTAAACTGACCGCCTTGACCGACTTTCAATCCGCATATCTGATTCACGGTGACGACCACGGCCGCGTTTCCGAACGGCGTGGCAAGCTCGCCGCTCTGGCTGAACTGGAAGGCGGCGCCGGCGGCATTGAGCAGTTCGATGCCGCTAGTTCGGCGCCAGCGGAGATTGCTGCGGCTCTGAGTGCGATGACCTTCGCCGTCGGTCGGCGGTTCCTGATCGTTGGCGGCTGCGAACGCTGGCGCGACGGCGATGTCAAAGCCGACCTCGCTCCAGCGATGGCGGCAATGCCGGCCGAGACGACGATCGCCTTCTTCGCATGCGAAGACGGCCGCCAGCAGGCGCCGGAAGCGCTCCACAAGGCCGTAAAGGCTCTAGGGGGAACTATCGCCAGCGAAGGGCTGCTGAAGTCCAAGGAGCTGCCGCCATGGGTGATCGCACAGGCCGCCACGATGTCAATCACTCTTGACGGGGCGGGCGCGCAGGCGCTTATCGCCCAAGTCGGAGAGCGCCAGCAGCGGCTGCTGCGGGAGCTCGAGAAGCTCGCGCTCGAATATGGGCCGGGCGCAAAGGTCGGCGTGGAGGAGGTCGGTGATTCTGCCGCCAACTCGTCCGAGCTGCTCGTTTGGGGGCTGGTGGATGCGATCGTCGCCCGAGACCAGCGCACCGCGCTACTGACATATCTGCGGTTGCGCGAGCAGAACGAGGATGCCGGTCGATTGGCCGTCGCGATCGTGCGGCGGCTCCGCGACGTGACGGCGATCGCCGAGCGGCTCGAAGCGGGAGCAACCGATTCGCAGGCGGTGGCTGGGGTCCCCGGCGGCAGCTACGCAGCGAAGCGCCGTTTGTCGGAAGCGCGCAGCGCCGACCCAGAGCTGCTGCGCGAGGCGACCGAAGCGCTCGCCGCGCTCGAGCTGGCGAGTCGCGGCGGAAGCGCGCTAGAGAAGGACACGGAGACTCTGCGCGTGATCGAACGGATTGCCGCTTAGCGCTAGGCGCTGACGCCGGCGCGAATCCGCGTTGCGCGGGACTTCTTGCGCGAGCCGGTGTTCTTGTGCAGCGCACCGTGGGCGACGGCCTTGTCGATCATCGATGCGAGCTTCAAGTGCTCAGCGTCAGCGACAGCATCGTCGCCAGCCTTGACGGCATCCTCAAGACGCCGCTGATAGGTCTTGATCGCCGATGTGTAACGGCGGTTCTCTAGCCGCTCGCGTTCATTGCGCGCGTTGCGCTTCTTCTGTGAATTAAGATTGGCCATAGCCGAGGGCGAATTCTAGCGCCCCGCCTATTCGCCGGGGGCGACCCTTAGGATTGTGGTCTAGTGACCTCGCGGCCAGGTAGCCCAAACGACCCGGAGCCGGAGGATGACCCCGGCGCCGAAGAGGCCGTGCTCGATGCCGCTTTAGTTGGTGGCGTGCTGCCGGCCTCTGACGCCGCGGCAGGAGCCGCCGCAGCCCGCGCCGCGGTCAAGAAGATCGACGATGAAGGTCCGGACGCGCCAGAAGCGAAGGCCGGAGTCGCACGCAATACCGTTCTGTTCTCGGTCGCAACCGGGCTGTCGCGGATCGCCGGGCTGGCACGGGAAATCCTTGCCGCCAGCTACTTCGGCACGAGTGGCGCGGCATCCGCGTTCACAATCGCCTT
>JANRFB010000044.1:57614-89036 GCA_030725785.1 Solirubrobacteraceae bacterium | reverse complement strand
GGTGAATGGGAAGTCCGGTGAGAATCCGGCGCGGACCCGCCACTGTGACCGGGCATGAGTCGTCCACATGCGCACAGAGCGCAGCCACTGAGAAGCGACAGCTTCTTGGGAAGGCGTGGAAGTGACAGGCCCGGGAGCCAGGAAACCTGCCTCCGACCGAAAAGCACATAAACCCTCGTGGAAAGGGGTTGCTCAATGATTAGAAGGTCGTTCGTGCGAGCGCTCGCGCTCGCCTCCCTATTGGTATTTGCTCTCTCGGCTTCGGCTGTGGCGGCGACGAAGGTCAACGTCCGAGTTGAAGGCGCGAAGGCGACGCTATTCGAAGGCAACGTCGCTGTCAGCGCCGGCAAATTGACTTCGAACACAGGCGAGGATCGCTCCTCGCATCTGTGCAACGTTGCGGCAAACGGCGGCAGTGGACCGCCGGCAGCTACACCAACCCGCGCACTCCAAGCTGCTTCTGAAAATGCGCTCGGGGATCGCCTAGCTCCGCTGAGTTTCGAGTGGTACGCGTCGTTCAGCGACTTCCTGATTGGTTCGATTGGTGGCGAAGCGCCAACCGGCGACAACTACTGGGAGCTCTCGATTAACTGGAAGGTCGCCGAGCTTGGTGGCTGCGCAGTTGCGCTCAAGAAGGGCGATAAGGTTCTTTGGGCTGTCTCTGATGGAACTTCGCCGGCGTTGCGTCTCGACGCTCCGAGGGTTGCTCGAAAGGGTCGCCCCTTCAAAGTCCGCGTGACCAGTGGGGCAACCGGCAAGGCCGTAGCTGGCGCCCGTGTTGGCGGTGCAATGACCGCCGCCAACGGCATAGCGCGGTTGACGCTCAAGAGCGGCTCGAAGCGAGCTCTCGGCGCTACCAAGCGCGGCGCAATCCGCTCGAACATCGAATCGGTAGTTCTGCGCTAGTTCAATGAAGCGCCGCCTCATCGCACTGCTGGCCGCGTCGCTGCTCGCGACGCTGGCCGGTGGCTGCGGGGCCGGAGCCGGGCCTGGCGATGGCAGCGTCGGACTAACGGTGAGCCGCGACTTTGGACGAGTAGTGATGCTGCAGCGTTCGCTTACGGGGCTCCCTGAGTCGGAGACGGTGATGCGCCTGCTGAGCGCCAATACGACGACCAAGACGAGTTATTCCGGCGGCTTCGTTGATTCCGTTAACGGAATCAACGGCGGGCAATCAGCTGGGCGCTCTGTCGACTGGTTCTACTTCGTTAACGGCAGCGAAGCGCCGCTCGGCGCGGCCTCAACGAAGGTCCGCGACGGCGACCGAATCTGGTGGGACTGGCGCGACTGGGGCGAGGCCGATCACGTTCGAGCCGTCGTCGGTTCATTCCCTGAACCTTTCCTACATGGCCCGGGGACGGAGAAACGGCTACCGGTTCGTGTTGAATGTGTCGAGATAGAGTCGGCACCCTGCAGGCAGGTTTCAAAGACCTTGGCTGCTTTCGGAGTGCCCGTGGCGACCGGGTTGTTCCGCGCCTCAGTCACGGAGGAGACACTGCGCGTGATCGTCGGCCAGTGGGCCGCGCTGCGCGAGGACGAAGCGCTGCTTCAGATTGAAAGCGGGCCAGGTGCTAGTGGCGTCTACGCGCAGCCGACTTCAAATGGGCGCCAGATCGACCTCCTAAATGCGCGCGGCAGAACGGTCCGCTCGCTCGGCGCCGGAGCCGGGCTGGTCGCAGCAACCGCCGTCGGCGCCCAGCCGCCGGTCTGGGCGATCACAGGGACAGACGCTGCCGGTATTGCGGCAGCCGCGGCGGCCTTCAACGAAAAGCAGCTGCGCCACCACTACGCAGTCGCCGTGGAGCCAGGTTCGCAAGCTGGGCTGAGCCTTCCGCTTCCGGGCGGTGCGAAGTGAATGCACGCTCCAAGAGCCCGGTTCTGGTGCGTGCCCGGTCGTCGGTCTGCGCGCTCTATGGCTTTGCTCTCGTCGCGCTGGCTCTTGCTTTCACTCATCCGCTGATCCTGCTCGCGGTTGCCGCAGCGACCTTTGGCGCGGCGCGGCTGAGCGGCGTTCAGCGGCAGCTGCGTGGCGCGGTCCGTTTTGCGATTCCGCTCGCCTTGATGCTGGCCGTGATCAACGGAATCTTGGTCCGAGATGGCGTGACCGTGCTCTGGCGCTTCGGTGATTTACCGTTTTTCGGCCAGCTTGATCTGACCGGCGAAGCTTTTGCATACGGCTTTCTCCTAGCTCTGCGCGTCGTCGTGATAATCGCTGCCAGCGCGCTGACGGTGGCGATCGTTGACCCCGACGATGTGCTGCGCCGGATGCGCCGCTCGGCCTTCCGCTCAGCGCTCACAGCGGCTCTAGCGACGCGGATGATCGGCGTCTTGACCCGCGACGCGCGGCGGATGGATCAGGCGCGGCGTTGCCGGCCGGACGGTGGCGGCAGCGGGCGCCGCGCGCAGCTGCTGATGGTTGGCTCCGTTGCCGCTGGCGCACTCGACCGCGCTGTTGACGTGGCCGCCACGCTAGAGCTGCGCGGCTACGCGACGCGCGTCGCGCCGCCTCGCGGAGACAGAGTGCCGTACGCGCGCGCCGACCGCGCTGTCTTGGCATCTGCGTTAGGGCTGCTGGCGCTGCTCCTAATCGGAGCTACTTTCGGACTTGCCAACTTCGAGCCCTACCCACGCCTCAATATCGCGACCGACCTCACCGAGCTGCTCTACGCGGCCTTGATTGTGCTGACGGCGCTGGCCGCGCCGATCGTCGGCGAAAGAGGCAGGCGGCGATGAGCTCGCTTAGCTTTGAGCGCTTTTCCTATACCTACCCAGGCAAGGATCGGCCTGCCCTGCGCGAGGTATCGGTCGCCATCGAGGCGGGCGAATTTGTCGTCTGTACCGGGCTGTCGGCCTCTGGAAAATCGACGCTCCTGCGCGCCGCGAGCGGGCTTGTGCCGCACTTCCACGGTGGCGTGGCGAGCGGCCGGGTGGTCGTCGGCGGGCTCGACACGCGCGACCATGGACCGGGCGATCTGGCTCAGGTCGCGGGGACGCTGCTTCAGGATCCAGAGACGCAGGTTGTAATGCAAACGGTAGGCGCCGAGCTGGCATTCCCGCTCGAGAACCGCGGGCTCTCGCGCGCAGCGGTGGCAAGGGGCGTCGAGGAGATTGCGTTGACGCTCTCGATCGCTGAGCTGCTTGAGCGCCCAGTTGACGAACTCTCTGGCGGCGAGCTGCAGCGCGTGGCGCTTGGCGCTGCGCTGGCCGCGCGGCCAGCCCTCGTACTCCTCGATGAGCCGACTTCGCAGCTCGATCCCGTGGCCGGAGATGAACTGATTTGGACTCTTCGTCGCCTCAATGAGGAGTGGGGCACAGCCGTGCTGCTGATCGAGCACCGGCTCGAACGTTGCCTAGCTCACGCCGACCGGGTGCTGGTTCTCAGCGACGGCGAATTGGTCTGCGACGCGCCGCCGAGTGAGATGCTCGGATGGGCCGCGGAGCATCAGCCGGCGCTACAGACGCCAGCCGCTCGGCTCTTTGAGCGCGCAGGCCTGAGGCCGCCACCGTCCGGCGTGAAAGAGGCACGCGCGACGCTGCAGTCACACGGGCTGCTCGATGGCGCTGCGCCATCTGATGCTGGAGAACCAGCGCCAGCGCGCGGTCGGTCGCGCTGGTCGCGCCGCGCTGAGCCAGCCGAGCAGCCGGCGCTGAGCTGCCGTGGTCTGACCTTCGAGCTGCCTGACGGTCGTGAGGTTTTGAACAATGTCGAACTCTCTCTTATGCCCGGAGAGCAGACGGCGCTGATGGGTCGTAACGGCGCCGGTAAGTCGACCCTCCTGAGGATTCTCGCCGGGCTCAACGATGCGACCGAAGGGAAAGTCGAGAGCGAGAGTCGCGTTGCCTTGCTGCTGCAGAATCCCGGCGATTACCTGATCCACGAGCGTGTCGACGGAGAGGTCGGAGCCGACGTTCTAGCCGACTTCGGACTCGAGGAGCTCGCAGCCAGTCACCCGCGCGACATCTCCGGCGGGCAGCGTCAACGGCTTGCGCTGGGGATCGTGCTGAGCGGCGAGCGGCCGAGCGCGGTGCTGCTCGACGAGCCGACGCGGGGGATGGACAGAGCAGCCAAAGGCGATCTGATTTCGCGATTGAACGAGCTTTCGGCGGCTGGCACCGCAGTGCTTGTGGCGACCCACGACACCGAGTTGGCGGCGGCGCTAGCGCAGCGCGTTCTGCTCCTCTCTGGTGGCCGAATTGTCGCCGATGCGCCTACCGCAGAGGTCTTGAGCGGAGGCTGGCACTTCGCGACCGAAACTGCGCGGGTCCTCGGCGGTCAGGGTCAAGCCTGCACCCCCGAAGAGGGCGGCGCGCTGCTGCGCGCGCGGATGACGATCGAAGCCGCGCCATGAACTGGGAGTTCGCAGCACTGGCGATTCTTGCCGCAGCTTTGATCAGCGGTTTCGCTTGGTATGAGCGCACGCACCCAGGTTCGCGGATGCTGGCGCTGGTAGCGACAATGGCTGGTCTTGCTGCGATCGGGCGGATCGCCTTTGCGCCGATCCCGAACGTTAAACCGACGACCGACATCATCTTCATCGCTGGATTCGCGCTCGGCGGCGCGCCCGGCTTTGTCGTCGGCGCAGTCGCGGCGCTCGCCTCCAACCTGCTCTTTGGTCAAGGCCCATGGACGCCATGGCAAATGGTCGCCTGGGGGCTGTGCGGTGTTTTCGGGGCTCTCATCGGACGGGCGACCGGCCAGCAGATTGGCCGCGTTTGGCTGGCCCTCCTCTGCGGTATTGCCGGCCTCGGCTTCGGTGCGATTATGGACGGTTCGATCTGGGTTACCTACGCCGCTGGGCAAGGGATCACCCAGTACCTAGCGATTTCCGCCACGTCGCTGCCTTTCAACATCGCCCACGCGGTTGGCAACGTCGTTTTTGCATTGGCGTTCGGGCCGGCCCTGTTGCGCGCCGTGATGCGTTACCGCACGCGGCTCGAAGTTAGCTGGAGCGAGCCGCCTCCAAGGGGCGCCGCAACCGAGGGCGGTGGCGTCGCCACGGCGCCGCTCGCCGTCATCGCTGTCGCACTTGTCGTTGCCGCGGCAGCTTTCGTGCCGGCAAGTGCCCAGGCTGCCAGCTCGCCGCTGCGCGCAGCCCGTTACCTCGTCGCGGCGCAGAACAGCGACGGCGGATGGGGCGCTTCGGGTGGAGCGCCGAGCAATGCGGTTCAGACCTCATGGGCGGTGGTCGGATTGGCCGCCGCCGGGTACGACCCGCTCAGTGTCCGTCGCCGTGGGCGTTCGCCGCTGACGCTGCTGCGCACTTGGGCTTCCCGTGCGCGGACAATGGCCGACATCGAGCGGACGGCTCTCGCGCTCGCGGCGGCTGGGCTCAGTCCATCAACCGGAGGCCTGCTGACGAGGCTAAAGCGCAGCCAGCGCGCTGACGGCTCGTTCGCCGGACTTATCAACCTGACCTCGTACGGACTACTCGCTTTGCGGGCCAGCGGCAGCAGCGCTCGCAGCAGCTCGGTTCGCAAAGCGGCCAGGTGGATTACGCAGCGCCAGAATCGTGATGGCGGCTTCAACTTTGCTCGCCGCGGTGGGTCCAGCTCGATCGATGACACGGCCGGCGCGCTCCAGGCCATTGCCGCCGCCGGGCTCAGTCGCGGCAGCTCGGCGCAGCGAGCAGGCCGCTATTTGGCCGCGCGCCAGAACCGAGACGGCGGCTACCCGCTTCAGGCAGGCGGTCTCTCGAACGCTCAATCTGCGGCGCTGGCTGTTCAAGCGCTCGTTGCGGTTGGCCGCAACCCCGACCGCCAGCGCCGTCGCGGCGCCCGCTCGCCGCTTAGCTACATCCGCTCGCTGCAGAGTTCGGGAGGGTCGGTTCGTTACTCGCGGGGCAGCTCGGCGACTCCCGTCTGGGTAACTTCGCAGTCGCTCGCGGCGCTCGCCAAGCGAGCTCTGCCGGTCAAGATCATCCGGCGGTGAGCGCCGCCGTGCCATTAGGTGCAGGCGCGAGTCGCCGCCGCCACCCGATCGTCTAGGTTTCGCTATCTCAGATGCGTATCGCCGTCCCAACAGAACACGATGCCGACGAGCGTCGCGTAGCACTAGTCCCTGAAGTCGTGCGCAAACTCAGCGGCCGCGGGCTTGAGGTTGCGATTGAGCGTGGGGCCGGCGAGAGGGCGCTGATCAGCGACGCCGCCTTCGAAGAGGCAGGCGCAGTGATGATCGACGGCGCCGAGGTTTGGAAATCCGACGCAGTGGTCACGATTGCGCCGCCAAAGCCTGAGCAGATCTCGTCGATGAACGAAGGCGCTCTGCTGGTCGGCTTCCTTGCGCCACTGACGAGCGCGCCGACGGCGGCCGCGGCGCGCGAAGCCAAGGTGACCGCTTTCGCGATGGAAGCGGTCCCGCGGATTAGTCGCGCGCAGGCAATCGATGCGCTCTCCTCGCAGAGCAACGTCGCTGGCTATGAGGCCGTAATCCTCGCCGCTGAGGAGCTAACGCGATTCTTCCCGATGTTGATGACCGCGGCTGGAACGATTCCGCCTGCCAAAGTTCTCGTTCTGGGGGCTGGCGTCGCTGGCCTGCAGGCGCTGGCAACGGCACGCCGCCTTGGCGCAGTTGTAACTGGCTATGACGTCCGCCCCGAGGTCGCCGAGCAGGTCGAGTCGCTCGGCGCATCGTTCCTTGATCTCGGCATCGAGGCTTCCGGCGAGGGCGGCTACGCGCGCGAGCTTTCCGACGAAGAGCGCGCCGCCCAGCAGCAGGCGCTAAATGATGCGATCACAGGCTTCGATGTTGTGATCACGACCGCCTTGGTTCCCGGCCGTCCGGCGCCGAAGCTGATCTCGGCCGCAGCCGTTGAAGGGATGCGCGCCGGCTCGGTGATTGTTGACCTCGCCGGTGAGAGCGGCGGTAACTGCGAGTTGACCGTTGCCGGTGAGAAGACGATCATCCACGGCGTAACAATCCTCTCGCCGCTGAACCTCCCGGCGCAGATGCCAGAGCACTCATCGCAGCTTTACGCGCGCAACGTTCTGGCTCTACTCGACCTGATGATCAACGAGGGCGAAGATGGCGTGGCGACGACGCTGGAACCCGACTTTGAGGATGAGATCATCAGCGGTGCCTGCATCGCCAAGAGCGGAGAGATTGTTCACCCCGGAGCGAAGGCGGCGGTCGAAGGCGCCGCCGGCGCATAGGAGGCCGCAGCCGTGTTCATCACTAATGTCGCGATCCTTGTGTTAGCCGGTTTCGTTGGCTACGCAGTGATCTCAAAAGTTCCCAACACGCTGCACACGCCGCTGATGTCCGGCACCAACGCGATTCACGGGATCGTCGTCCTTGGCGGCATCATCGTGCTTGGACTGGGCGAGGACTTGAGCGGTCTCGATAAAGGTCTGCTTGTAGTCGCAATCATCTTTGGCACGATCAATGTAGTCGGCGGCTTCCTCGTTACAGACCGCATGCTGGAGATGTTCAAGAGCAAGCCGGCCCCGCCGAAGCAGGATGACGAGGAGCAGGCATGAGCACCGTGCTTGCAACCTCCTTCATCCATTCCGGCGACCTGATCGCCGTGCTCTACATCATCGCTTTTAGCCTCTTCATCTACGGCCTTAGCGGTCTTACCGGGCCGCGCACAGCCGTACGCGGCAACCGCATCGCCGCGGTTGGAATGGGAATCGCGCTGCTGGCAAGCTTCCTGATCGAAGGGATGGGCAACTGGACGCTGATAATCATCGCCCTGATCATCGGCACGATCATCGGAATCCCTTCAGCGAGAAGCGTCAAAATGACTGCTGTTCCGCAGATGGTGGCGCTCTTCAATGGCGTCGGTGGCGGCGCCGTTGCGCTCATCGCCTGGGCTGAGTTCAACGACAGCGCCGGCTTTGCAGGAGAGCCGCTGACCTTCGTGATCCCCTCACTGTTCGCCGCGATCGTCGGTTCGGTGAGCTTCTGGGGTTCCAACATCGCCTTTGCCAAGCTGCAGGAGATTCTCCCCGGTCACCCGATCGGCGCGGGCCGCCTTCAGCAGCCGCTGAACTTGCTGCTGCTTCTGATTGCGGTCGGCTCGGCGGTTGCGATTGCCAGCGGCGAGACGGCGACGATTTACATCCTCGTCTTGTTGGTCGCCTCGGCGCTGCTCGGACTCTTCGTTGTGCTGCCTATCGGCGGCGCCGACATGCCGGTCGTGATCTCGCTACTTAACGCCTTCACCGGCCTCTCTGCTGCCGCTACCGGCCTCGCGCTCAACAACACTGCCTTGATCGTCGCCGGCATGATCGTTGGCGCCTCGGGCACGATCCTCACGCGGCTGATGGCCGACGCAATGAATCGCTCGATTCCGAGCATTATCGCCGGCGGTTTCGGTGGTGGCGGCGGCGAAGCTGGGGCGGAAGGGGCCGGTGAGCACGGCGGCACGGTCCGCGCAACGAGCGCCGCCGACGCAGCAATCCAGATGGCTTTCGCACGGCAGGTCGTAATCGTCCCCGGCTACGGCATGGCAGTCGCCCAGGCCCAGCATGCGGTTCGTGAGCTTGCGACAGAACTTGAAAAGCGCAACGTCGAGGTCAAGTACGCGATCCACCCGGTAGCCGGCCGCATGCCAGGACACATGAACGTGCTGTTGGCCGAAGCCGACGTGCCTTACGACCAGCTCAAAGAGATGGACGAGATCAACCCTGAGTTCAGCCGCACCGATGTGGCGCTCGTGATTGGCGCCAACGACGTCACCAACCCGGCCGCCAACACCAACTCCGAATCGCCGATCTACGGCATGCCGATCCTCAACGTCAATGAATCAAAGTCGGTGATCGTGCTGAAGCGTTCGATGAACCCAGGCTTCGCTGGAATCGAAAACGAGCTCTACTTCGAGCCGATGACTTCGATGCTCTTCGGTGACGCAAAGAGCTCGGTCGCTGAGATCACCGCTGAGCTAACGGCGCTGTAGCGCGCCAAGCTAACTCCCGTCGCCCGCCGCTGCTGCGAGACTACGGGCAGAATGATCGAACGCAGCAAAGCGCTCCAGCTTCTCGCTGGTCAGCGATTTGACGTCGTCGTTATCGGCGGCGGCATCACCGGCGCCGGTGTCGCGCTGGACGCGGCGACGCGCGGCTACACGGTTGCGCTGATAGAGCGCGCCGACTTCGCTTCGGGAACTTCAAGCCGCTCCTCGAAACTCGTTCACGGTGGCCTGCGCTATCTGCAGCAGTTTGATCTCGGGCTCGTCCGTGAGGCGCTTTTGGAGCGCCAGATCATGGTCCGCTTGGCGCCGCACCTAGTGAAGCCGCTACCGATGATTGTGCCCGCCTTCGATGGTGAACGGCCCGACCGCAAACTTGGCATGGGGCTCAACCTCTACGACGTAATGTCCGTCGACAAGCTGCGCGGAAGGCGAAAGCGCAGCGAAGAGGAGGATCAGTTCGGCGGCGACTGGGCCCCGGAACGCCACCGCATGATCGAAGGCGCCGAGGTGGTTGAACGCGCCCCCGCGCTGGCCCCACGCAACCCAACAGGCGGCTATCTGTTCTACGACTGCCAGACCGATGACTCAAGGCTTGTGCTGACAGCTTTGGAAGAGGCCGAGCGCTTCGGCGCGGTCTGCGCCAATCGGGTCGAGGCAACCGGACTGGTTGAGAAGAACGGCCGCGCTCGCGGCGTCATGGTGCGCGAAGTTGAGAGCGGCAGCGAGTTCGAGATCGAAGCCGACAACGTCGTCAACGCAACCGGAGTCTGGGCCGACAGGCTGCGCCCCGAGGACCTGCACGACGAGGCTGGGTTGCCGGTGATTCGCCCCAGCCGCGGAACCCACATCACGATTTCCAGCGACAAGCTCCCGCTCAACGATGGCGTGATCGTGCCGGCAGGGGAGGGGCGCTCAATCTTCGCATTGCCATGGCTCGGTTCGACGCTGATCGGCACAACCGACAACGATTACGACGCGACCGACCTCGATCACATCAGCCCGGCAGGCTCGGACATCGAGTACCTGCTTGACGCGACAAACGAGTTCTTCATGACCGACTTTGACGCCAGCGATGTCAGCGGCGCCTTCGCCGGTGTTAGGCCGCTGATCGCCACCGGTGATCCGAAAAAGTCGGTTGACATCTCGCGCCGCGCCGAGCTTTACGAAACCGGAAACGGGATGATCACGATCACGGGAGGCAAGCTCACGACCTGGAGGCGGATGGCGAAGATGGCGGTAGATCGAATCGTCGAGCGAGATTCGCGCGAGGCGCCGTGCCGGACCGAAGAAATTCCGCTTGGTCAAGCGATTCGAGCTGACGAGCTTCCGCGCGTTGAAGGCGTTCCCGAAGGGGCTTACGAGCAGCTTGCCGGGCGCTATGGATATCGCGCCCGCGACGTACTGGCGGTCGCCGCGGAGCGCGGCGAGCTTGCTCAGCCGATAGTCGCTGCAGGGCCGACGGATTTGCTCGCCGAGGTTGTCTTCGCGGCCCGCCACGAGCAGGCGCGCAGCGTCGGCGACGCTCTACTTCGCCGCAGCCGAGTTGCGCTGCTGGCGGCGCGTGAGGTGACCGGCGACGATGACGAGGTCGCTCGCCGCGTCGCTAATGCGATGGCTGGCGAGCTTGGCTGGGACGATGCGCGGGTTGAAGCCGAGGTTGACGCCTTCAGTGCCGAGGCGGCTGCCGAGGGAATCGTCGCCAACGTCGCGCCGACTGCGTAGCCTTCTGCAGGTGCAGTCTTTCCGTTCGAAGCGAGGGCTTTCGGCCCTTTGCGCAACTGCTGCTGCTTTGAGCTTGTCGCTCGCCGCGCAGGCAGCTGCCGAAGGTTCGTTCACAGGCGCGGTTGTAGTCGACGGTCCGTCGACGGGCGTGACAGTGCTCGGTGACGTCGAGATGGCGTTCGACAGCAGGGGTGTCGTTGCCTACGTGCGCAGCGACGAGGGCGCAGACCACGCCTTCATAAGCATGCTCGCCGCCGGCGCGCCTCAGGCTCCAGTTCGCGTCGATCCCGGCCAGCCGGCGGTGATCGGCAAGCCGGTTGTTGGAATCTCCAACGGCGGGCGGATGACCGTCGTCTATGCGAATAGCGCTGGCCTATGGGCGCGGGTGCAGATAGCGCCCGGCCAACCCTTCTCGGCGCCACAGCAGCTCGGTGGCCCAGGCGCCAACTCGCCATCTGTTGACATGGCGCCGATCACCGGTGTCGCTTACGTCGCCTGGGCTGAGAACGGGAGTGTTCGCGCTGCCTATCTGCCACGCCGCATCACCAATTACACGGTGTACGCCGGCGCCGCCAACATCAACCCAGCCAACAGCGCAGGCTCGACCCCTGAGCTGACGCCGAAGGTTTCGACGTCGGCCGACGGCACCGGTGTAGTGGCGTTTGGCGAGGTTGATGGCGCGGCAACAAGGATCGGCGTACGCCGTCTTGTGCGCGGCGCCTTTTCGTCTGTTGTTCTGAGCGCCGCTGCGGAATCTCTTGACGGGCAGGCAGGCGGCTCGGCCGACCGCCCGGCAATCGCGATGCAGGCCGATTCAAGCTTCGCTTGGGTCGTCTTCTCGCAGAATTTTGCCGACGGCACGCGGCGTGGCGTCGTGCGCCGCGTACGCGCTTCAACGCTTGAAGCGCCGCAGGCGCTGGCCGGGGGCGCGGCGATCGGGGCCAACGCCGGGCCTACAATCGCGGCCAACGACCGTGGTTTGGGGATCATCAACGTTCAGGGCGCCGACGGCACGATCTGGGCTTCGATTATCCGCCGGAGCGCGCTAACGGCAGCGACGGCTTTGGGGAGCTCGCCGGCTCAGGATGCCGTGCCGGCCAGTACGTTCGCGGTCGACCAACACGGCGTCACTGCCTGGGTTCAGGCGCCTGGCCAAGAGATCGTCGCACGCAACATCGCTGAAGACCAAGTGCTGCCGGCGCCACCTCCGTTTGGAGCCGCAACGGCGCTCTCGGTGTCTTCGCTTGGCGCCGCCGAGTCAGGCGGAGGGCTTGACCTAGCGACCGACCGCTACGGCGACAGCGTGATTGCGTTCACGCAGGGGCCGCCCGGTGCCCGCAGCGTCGCGGTTGCCTCGTTCTCGCTGCCGCTAAAACCGGTTCGCTTGATTGGGCTTAGTGGCTGGCGCAAGACGCTGCTGCCTAGCTTGAGCTGGTGGGCCTCGTCGCAGGGTTGGCCGGCTCAGGGTTACCGCGTCTACATCGACACGCTGCTGGCTGGTAGTTCGGCGACGACCAGCTTCACTCCGGTCAGCGCGCTAGGCGAAGGTACGCACAAGCTCCGCGTTGAGAGCTTTGACCGCGCCGGTAAAACCGTCTCCTCCGCGCTCGGCGACTTGAAGATCGATACGACAATTCCGCTACTGGCTGTAAAGCTTCGTAGCTCTGGTTCCGCAGTGACGGTCTCAGGGACTGCGACCGACGCGAAGCCGCCGACAGGCTCTGGACTAGCCTCGGTCAAGGTCAACTTTGGCGACGGATCGCCGACCGTAGTTGGGAAGCGGTCGGCCTTCAAGCTAAAACACCGCTTCCTGCGGCGAGGCAATCTCACAGTGACTGTGACGGCGACCGATGGCGCCGGGAACAAGTCGGTCTTCAAGGGCAAAGTCAAGGCGAAGGCTGCCTGATGGCGCTGCTGTCGTAGCATCGCTGCTGTGAGTGATCAGTTTGAGATTCTCAGCGCCGGCGCGTCTTCCGACGCCATTGGCCTGGTTTCGCAGCTGGGGCTCGAGGAGCTTGACGGCGAGCTAGGTCGTCCGCGCGTGGTCGCGGCGATGATCGCTTCGGCCGACGGCCGAGCGGCGGTTGAAGGGCGCGCCGGCGGTCTCGGTGGCCCGGCCGACCGGGCCGTGCTGCGTGAGCTGCGATGTAGCGTCGATGCGATTCTGATCGGCCCGACGACACTTGTCGACGAGCGCTACTCAACGCTGCTCGACAGCGATCATCGCTCTCGACGGATTGCCGCCGGACTGAGCGCCGAGCCGATCGCCGCGACGATCTCGCGCCGCCTGAATCCGCAGCTCGCCGAGCTCGAGCTGTTCGCGCAGCCAGAGCAACGAATCGTTGTTTACAGCGAATCGAACGGTCCGCTCGAAGCAAGCGGCGCTGATCTGACTGTCGTGAGGTCGCAGCCAGGGGAGATGACGCTGGCCGGCTGCCTCGAAGACCTCTACGCCAATCGCGGCGTGCGCACACTGCTCAGCGAAGGCGGGCCGACGCTGCTGCGGGCACTTGCCGCGGAGGGGCTGATCGACGATTTCATCTTCACCGTTTCGCCCCTCTTGGTTGCAGGATCAGCCCCGACTGTGCTTAGCGGCGAACCCTTCGAGCCGCCACTCGGGCTGCAGCTGGAAAACGTTTGGCGCAGCGACAGCTTCCTCTTCCTCCGCTACACGCGCCAGTGCTGAGCGCTACTGTTGAAAGCGCAACGGATCGCTTGCCGCTGTCACAACGCGGCTGGAGTGCCAACCGATCCTCATTCAATCTAAGGAGAAGTAAATGACTGTTTTTTCCCGTGACGCCCTCGAGGGCAGTCCACTCGCCGACCTTCACGCAATCGCATCGGAGCTCGGCATTGAAGGCTTTCGTCGAATGCGCAAAGCCGATCTCGTGAAGGCGATCATCGTCGACCAAGGCGGCGACCCAGGCCCCGATCCTGAACCGGAACCGGCAGACGACGACGCCGGCGACGAGGCGGCCGCGAAGCCAGCGCGCTCGCGCTCGAGGCGCAGCGGTTCCGGCAGCTCGCGCAGCGGAGGCCGTGAAGGCGGCAGCTCGCGCGGCGGAAGCTCGTCGCGCTCGGAAGGCGGGCGCAGCGGTGGCCGTGGAGGATCACGCTCGGAGCGCGGCTCCGATGGCACTGAAGCGAATGTCGAAGGAACGATCGAAGTGCTCGGCAACGGCTCAGCTTTTGTTCGCGTCAAGCCGCCCGGCCAGAGCGACGACGATGTGTATGTATCGGCAGCGCAGGTACGCCGCTGCGAGCTGAAGTCCGGCGACAAGGTCGCTGGCCCGGCGCGCCCCGCACGCCGCTCCGAGCGCTATCCGTCGCTGGTTCGCGTCGTAACGATTAACGGCAGCTCGGCCGACGAGGTCTCGGTAGGGACCCCGTTTGACAAGCTTGAAGCGGGCTTCCCAACGAAGAAGATCGGCTTTGCCTCAAAGAGTTCAACGCTTAAGGCGATCTCCTCAAGCGCACCGTTCGGCCGTGGCTCACGAGTAAGCGTCGTCGGTCCGTTCGCAAGTGGCCGCAGCACTACGCTGCGGATTCTGGCAGCCGAACTGGCCGCAATCGAAGATATTGAGCTGTCGGTCGTGCTCGCAGGCGTCCGGCCTGAGGAGCGCGCTGAGTGGGTTGCCGCCGGGGTAGAGCCGGCCGCGGTTGAAACTCTGACTGCATCGGGCGACTCGCAGGCAAAGGCGATCGATCGTGCCATCGATGCAGCGCGCAAGGTAACCGCAAAGGGTGGTCACAGCGCCGTGGTTATCGATTCGCTCGATGATCTTGACGCTAAGGACTCGCGCAAAGCGCTTGGCGCCGCGCGCAGCGTTCCAGGCGCCGGTTCACTTACCGTGATCGCCGCTTCACGGGCCCCGGTTGGCGGCGAAACGACGCTGATCTACCTCGTCTCGCAGGACGGCGGCAAGATCGGCGATCCGGCCGTAGACAAGGCCAAGAGCAAGACGCTGCGCAGCAACCTGCTTAGCGCTTAAGGGGCTGCGGAGCGCGGAATGTAGGCGACCCGGCCCCAAGAGGGCTCGGGCGCCAGCTCGACCGGTTCATCATCGCGGTCGGGCTGCACGTAGGTGAATGAGCGGGCCTGCTCGTCATAGCGGACGTCAAGCTCGCCTTCCATAACGCGCTGGTCCAGCCAAGCGGAGCGGAAGATCAGGCGTCGCAGCCAATGAACCAAAGAGCGGTCAGCTGGGCCGACTAGCTCCGGCCAGCAGTCGTTTACATGCTCCCCTAGATCTGAGGCCGGCTGCTGAATCTCACCATTGACGGCGAGGTTTACGAGGTCTTCAAGTTCGTTCTCGTCGAGCGTGCCGGCAACGAAGCCGAGGCGGTGCGCGGCTTGCTGGCTGCGCTCGGAGAAGTCGCGCTCGTTGAAGGTGAAGCGAAGCTCACCGTACTCGAGAACGAAATCTTCGCCGGAGTCGTAATTTCCGCGGATTGAGGGGTTCATTGAGTCCACAAATAAAGAGGGTCCAAGCCGGAGGGCTAAGGACCCGTCGGGATCGTACGACCGTTCCCTGTAATTCGCCCCTGCTGAACGGGATCTTTCAGATTTTCCCGCATAGAGCGGGAATTTGGCGGCGCCAAAAGAGCGCGATTGCGGGGCTATTCGAAGTCTGAGTCGTCCCAGAGGTCGCTGCGGCTGGATCGCTCGCTCTCGCGCTGCGGCCTTAGCTGCGTTGGCTGGGACTGCTTCGGTTTCGGCGCGGCCTTTGGCTGGGGCGGTTCGCTTTGCTGCGCATAATCAAAGCTGAGGTAACCACCAGCGAGGATCAGCAGTGCCGCTAGCGCCCCCAGCCATGCGATTGGCTGGACGTCAACTATTTCATTCGGCTGCGGCCCGCTGAGAATGTGCAGCAGCACCAGCAGCGTTCCGATCACGCCAAGCGCCAGCAGCGCGCCGGCTAGGCCGACCGCCCTCGCACCGCCACCGATTAGCGCAATCCCGAGCGCGATCGAGCCAAGGATCACGGCCAGCATCACAATGTCGCTGCCATAGCCCCAAGGCTCCCAGGCGTTGGCGCTCGTTGCCAGATCGGCCTGCTTTGCGTACTGCGCGGCGAACTTTGCGCCAACTGAGATCTTCGACAGGTCAACTTGGTACCAGGTCATCAGCGAGATCACGAAGAGGCCGATGGCGCCGACGATTGCCAGCAGCGGCCCAAAGAGGCGTTGGTTGCGCACGCGCCAATCCTAAGCGGCGGGGCGGTTGGCGCGTTACTCACGCGGGAGAGGGGGGGAACAGTCACGCGGCGCGCCCTATAGGGGGCATGATCAATCGAGACCGAGCCACGATCCTCCTAATCGAAGAAGATGACGCTACGCGCACCTTCCTCGCCGACCATCTCACAGCCGACGGTTACGACATGCTCGTCGCCGATTGCGTCCGTGACGGAATCCGCCATCTGGAGACCAGCTACCCCGACCTCGCGCTTGTCGACGTCGACCTGCCTGACTCTTCCGGGCTCGACCTGGTCAGTCACGTGCGTGAAGCCGACGGTGTCGCCAGCCGCATCGATCCGCAGGTGCCGCTGATGTTGCTGAGCGCTCGCTGCGGAGAGCTGGACCGTGTACGCGGCTTCGAGCGCGGTGCCGATGATGTTGTCGAGAAACCCTTTAGCTACCGCGAGCTGCGCTGCCGCGTCGAAGCGTTGCTCCGTCGGGCCGATCCCGGTCGCTCCGGAGGGCGCCTGCGCGTGGCGGAGATCGAACTCGATACGGCGTCGAGGACGGCGCTGCTGGGCGGCACGGTGCTGGAGCTCAGCGCAAAGGAGTTCTCGTTGTTGCGCGTGCTCGCCGCCGACCCGACGCGCGTGTTCACGAAGGCCGAGCTGCTGCGCACAGTCTGGGGTCGACGCACCGTTGGTACGACCAGGACTTTGGACTCGCACGCTTGCCGCCTGCGGCGCAAGCTGAGCGCAGGCGGCGGGCGCTATGTCGTCAACGTTTGGGGCGTCGGCTACCGCCTCGTCGACGCACCAGCGCTCGTGGATGAGCGTGAGCTGCGCGAGGAGATTGCGCTGGCGGCGTGAATCGTCGGCGGCGCTCGGTGATGTTGGGTGGGCTCGCTCTCTTGCTCGGCGCGATCGCTGCCTCGGACGTCGCAGGTCGCGAAGCTGAGATTGAGCAACGCGTTGGAAGTCCGGTCAAAGTCGTCGTGGCGATTAAGTCGATCGGTCGCGGCCAACCGATCGAAGCGGCGATGCTGGCGCTGCGCGAGCTGCCTGAAAAGTTCGTGCCCGAGCAGTCCTTCGCTGGCGCCGAACAGCTAATTGGCGCACGGGCAGCGGTCGCGATCCCTGCCGGGACCGACCTTCAGCCGGCGCTGCTGCAGGGCGCTGACGCAGGCGCTAGCGGCGCATTGGTCGCTGCCGGCGCCAATGAGCGGCTCTCACGCGTGATCGTAGTCGGCGATGCTGGCGAGATTACTCCGGGCAGCCGAGTCGATCTGCTGATAACTCGCGATTCCGCCAATGGTTCGGCGACAACGCGGATCGGGCTTCGCGACGCAGAGGTTGTCGAGGCCTCGCCGGCGTCGGCCGTTGCCGAAGGTTCAAGTGCGGGGTTGCCGCGAGTTGCGCTGGCTCTGCGCGTCAGCCTCGAGCAGGCGGTGCTGCTAGCCGAAGCGCAGAGCACTGCGCGCGAGCTGCGCGCACTGCCGCGGCCTCCGGCGGCGAAGCGATGAACGTTCGCGATTCAGGGGAGATAGAGGCGGTGGCTGCCCGATTTCACACGATCCTGCTTGAGCAGGCTCGGGAGGGTTCTGCTGGCATTGAGATGGCGAGCCGGCTGACGGCTCTCGTAGACAGCAGGGCGGGGATCCTCAGTGCCGAGAGTCGCGCTCGGATCGTGCAGCGGATTGCCGAGCGGGCGCTGGGTGCCGGTCCTCTGGAGCGACTCCTGCGCGACCCCGAAGTCGACGAGATTCTCGTCAGTGGGACCGCACCGATCTGGGTTGAGCGTGGCGGTCGTCTAGCTCAGACCGACACCAGCTTTGAGAGCGATGACCAGCTCCGTTTGACGATTGAGCGGCTACTGGCACCGGCTGGCAGGCGCGTCGATGAAGCCGAGCCGCTCTGCGACGCCCGCTTACCGGATGGCTCGCGCGTCAATGTCGTTTTGCCACCGCTGGCGGTCGATGGGCCAGCGCTCAGCATTCGCCGTTTCCGCCAGCGTGGGCTTTCGGCAGAGCAATTAATTGAGCTCGGTTCATGGTCGCCAGCTCTCGCCGAAATCCTCGCTGATGCGATCGGTCGCCGACTGAACATTCTTGTCTGTGGTGGCACAGGATCAGGAAAGACGACGACGTTGGCAGCGATCGCCGGGCTGCTAGGCGACGGCGAGCGCGTCGTGACGATCGAGGACACGGCCGAGCTTCGCCTAGATCTGAGCCACGTCGTGCGACTCGAAGGACGTCCGGCGAGCATTGAGGGCCGTGGAGAGGTGACGATTCGCAGCTTGGTCCGAAACGCTTTGCGGATGCGGCCCGATCGGATAATCGTTGGCGAAGTCCGCGGCGCCGAAGCGCTCGACATGTTGATCGCACTCTCGACCGGGCATGACGGCTCGCTGACGACTATCCATGCCGGCTCCCCGGTGGAAGCGCTCCGACGCCTTGAGACGCTTGCGCTGATGGCCGACGTAGGGCTCCCACACGGAGCAATTCGAGCCCAAGTAGCCGAGGCGATCGACCTCGTCGTTTTTCAAATACGCGATCGTTCGGGGCAGCGGCGAGTGGCGAGCGTTGACCGCGTTGTGGCCGCAGGTCGAGAAATTCAGACGGAGACGATCTACCCAGCGCCGCTCGGTTAAGCGTGAGTGCAGCTGCCCTGATTGCCGGGCTCGCCACAGCTCTGGCGACAATTGTCTGCTGGGAGTTCTTAGCTGGGCTCGAACGCGTCGCGCTGCTGCGCACGGTGGCTGCGGCAATCGCCCCGGCCCAGGCCGCCGGCAGCGATGGTCGCGGCGCTGCCGTCAGCGAGCGCCGCAGGTTGGCCCTGATCGCCGCCGCTGCAGCTGGGCTGCTGGGTTGGTCAACCTTGGGACTCGTGCCAGCCTTGGTGCTGGCTTGTTGCGGCCCACCCGCTGCCTTGGCCGTCATTCGCGCGCGGCAGCGGCGCTGGAGGCGAAGTATCAACCACGACGCTGCTCCGGCCTCGAGGGCGATAGCCGATTCACTCGCGGCAGGCCACTCGCTCAGTGTCGCGGTCGCGAACGCCGCAAGCGAAGCAGCTGTCTCTAACAGGACGCGCTCCGTGCTCGCCGAGGTTGCCTCCTCAATTGCCATCGGTCTCAGCCCTGACGACGCGCTTGAAGCGATGCGTCTGCGCTGTGGCGATGGGCCTTGGGAGGCGATCATCGCGGCGATTCAGCTGCAGCGGCGAACGGGGGGAGATCTGTCGCGACTGCTGCGCGAGCTGGCAGTCGATCTCGACAGCATTGCCCGGGCCCTGCGCGAGGCGCGTGCGGCCAGCGCCCAGTCTCGCTTGACGGCGCGAATTGTCTTGGCAATGCCGCTTCTTGGTGCGCTCATCTTTGCCGCCGCAGCCCCTCGCACTCTCGTGACGATCTTTAGCTCGCCGCTACCGCGGGGTTTGCTCGTGTTGGCAGCGCTGCTTCAGGTGATGGCAGTAGTAGCGGTCCGTCGCGTGGCGCGCGTGCGGCAATGAACAGTATCTCTGCGATTAGTGCTGGGCTGGCCGCCTGCTGCGCCGTCTTTGCGTTCGCAGATCTGGCCCTGCTTCGCGCCGAACGCAGGGCATCGGCTGCGAGAGTCCAGCGTGGCAGGTGGTTTCGTGAGCTCTTTGGTCGGCTGACGGCGCCGGCGGCGCCGGGCGACTTTTCGGCGCTGGTTGATGCGGCGGGTGCCCCCGGCGGCTACTCCGCGAAAGAGCTGATGGGGGCGAAGTTGGTCGGGGCAGCTGGAGGCTTGCTGCTGGCATTGGTTGTCGCAGTTCTCTTCGCGGGAGGGCGGACGACGCTCCTGGTAGTCGCCCTGCCGGTCGCTTCCTTCCTCGTACCCGACTTACTTCTGCGCCGGCGCGCCGGGCATCGACGTCGGCTGCTGGAAACGGAACTGCCAATCATCAGTGACCGGATCCTGCTGGCGATACGAGCGGGGTTGCCGCTCGGCCGAGCTTTAGCGGGCGCCGCCGAGCACGGGCGCGGCCTACTGGCGCTGGAGATCGAGCGGGCTGACGCGCTCACCAAATTGGGCGAATCGCGGGCTGAGGCGCTAGCGCAGCTCGAGCGACGTTGCCCGCTGCCCGAGGTTGTGGCTCTTGTCGCGGCGATCCGGCGAGCAGACCGCTATGGCGCGGCTTTGGAACCAATGCTCGCCGCGCTGGCCGCTGGCGCGCGAGCCGATCAACAGCGCAGGATCACCGAACGAGCTCAGAGCACAGCGCCAAAGATCCAGTTGATTGTGGCCCTCTTGCTGGTTCCAGCAGCAATTTGCTGTGTTGCGGCAGGAATGATCGCCGGTCTTGGCGGTAGCTAGCCGAATTGCTGAAAACGCCTTATTGGCGGGCTATTGCGACATATATGGGTGTCGACCTAGGGAGCGCGAAAACAGCTTTGTGGGAAAGAATGTGCAATTGGGGTTGACATGTGGGGTGAAGTGGGTACTATCCGAATCGCAGACCGGGGTGGAGGGGTTCCTCCCACTCCTCCACCTCGGCCCGCAACTACTTATCTCGCTGGCGACAGGCGAGGCCCCAGATGGCATTCAGAGGAACTTTCGACCACACATTCGACGCGAAGAACCGGCTTACCGTGCCGGTCAAGTTCCGCGCATCACTGAGCGACGGGGTTGTGGTGGCCAAGGGCGTCGAGCGCTGCGTCTCCGTTTGGACGCCGGACGAGTACGAAGCCTTCGTTGCTTCGGCGCTTGGTGAGCTGAACCCGCTCTCGCCGCAGGCCCGTGACCTGCAGCGCTACTTCTCAGCCAACGCGGTTGAGACCGAGCTTGATGCGGCCGGCCGCGTGATGGTGCCGCCATTCCTGCTTGAGCACGGCTCGCTCAGCAAAGAGGTCGTCGTAACCGGCGCCGGCCCGTGCATTGAGATCTGGGATCGCGCCGCGTGGGCAGCCGAGAACGCCAAGCTCGCCGCCGACGTGCTCGACATCACAGCGACCCTTGGCCAGGCCAACTAGAGATGCTGCTGATGCGCACCGACCACGTTCCCGTGCTGGCCAATGAGCTGGTCGCCGTGCTCGATCCGCGCGCCGGCGAAGTGGCGGTGGACGCAACCTTCGGCGCTGGTGGCCACAGTCGCCGGATTGCCGAGGAGCTAGGTCCTGACGGACTGCTGGTGGCGATCGATCGCGACCCAGAGGCGCGCGAGCGCTTTGAGGAGATCTCCGGCGAGCTGCCGTGCCAGACGCGCTTCATCGAGGCATCATTTGCTGAGGCGCTCGCAGGGCTTGCCGACGAGGGGCTTCCGGTTGATCTGATCTGGTTTGATCTCGGCGTCTCATCGATGCAGATCGACACACCCGAGCGCGGCTTCTCCTATTCGGCCGACGCGCCGCTCGACATGCGGATGGACCCGTCAGGGGGGATCACCGCAGCAGAGCTCGTCGCCGAATGGGACGAGCGACGCCTGGCGCGGACTTTCCGCGAATACGGCGAGGAGCGCTACAGCGGCAAGATCGCTCGCGCAATCGTCCGTGAGCGCGAACGTCGCCCAATCGAGACGACAACGGAGCTGGTTGAAGTCGTAACTCAGGCGATCCCAACGCCGGCCCGTTTCGGAGCAGGTCACCCGGCCAAGCGCGTATTCCAGGCGCTGAGGATCGCCGTAAACAACGAACTTGAAGAGATCGATGCGGCGCTCCCACTGGCCTGGGAGCTACTCCGCGAAAATGGCCGATTTGCAGGGATTTCATTCCATTCGCTAGAAGATCGCCGCGTGAAGCAGTTTCTCGCTGGATTGGCCCGCGAATGCGTCTGCCCGCCGGGGCTGCCGATCTGTCGCTGCGGCCACGTCGCCGAGGCCACGTTGCTTACGCGCGGCGGTATCACGCCGACCGAAGCCGAGACCGACGAGAACCCGCGCGCCCGCTCGGCACGGCTGCGCGCGGCGCTGAAGATCGTCGGGGCGGCGCAATGACTCCTCCGCCCACAGCAGCGTCGGCAACGTCAGGGCGGATCGCCAGCCCGCGTCCACTTCGCCGCGGCCGCTCACTTCCACGCCCGTCGCGCCCAACGCGCCACAGCATCGGCCGCGCTGGAATCGCCTCGGGCGGTCTACTGGCGAAGCTCTTCGTCGGCCGGCGCCTAATTGGCGTTCTCGCAGCCGCCCTAATTGGGCTCGTCTTCGTACAAGTTTCACTACTGAAGCTGAACACGCAGATCAGCAATGACGCAGCGCAGAGCCAGATCTTGACGCGAGAGAACGCTGAGCAGCGCTCGCTGCTGGCTCGTCTTGACGGCGCCCAGCGCGTTACCGGGGCGGCCGGGAACCTCGGCCTCGTGATGCCGGCTCCTGACGCCGTCTGCTACCTCAAGGCTGGTGACGCGAAGGCCTGCTCGGTCAGCGCCGTCAATGCCGGGGAGGCAATCGACCCATCGATCGACCCCAACGCCTTGCCGAGCGAGGAGACGGTGCTTGCTACAGATGCGCCTGAGACGACCGTTGATCAGGGCGGCTCGCAGCCCCAGCAGGGAACAGCCGAGCCGGGTGACGGCAGCGGCCAGACAGCCCCGAGCGACCAAGCTGCAGCTCCCGTTTCGGCTCCTGACTCAGGCGGCTTAGCCGCAGGAGAAGCCAACTAGAAATGCCGCTGATCGAGCGACGCATCGGTCTGCTGTTCGCTTCATTCTTCGTCCTCCTCGCAATCGCTGGGCTGCGCGTCTGCTACCTCGGTCTTGTCAAGGGCCCGGGCCTCGCGAACGCAGCGGCTGCGCAGCAGGTCGCCGTCGCCAAGCTCCCCGCCGAGCGGGGGACGATCACAGACCACAACGGCGTCCCGCTTGCTTCTTCTATTCCGGCAGATGACATCTCAGCGACTCCCTACCTGATTAAAGATCCCGTGGCGACTGCCAATCGGCTTGCGCCATTGATTGGTGTTCCGGCCAACAAGCTCGTCACCGATCTTGCCCGACGCGATACCGGCTTCGTCTACTTGGCGCGCCACGTGCCGGCAGGCGCCGCCGACAAGATCAGGGCGCTGAAGATCGACGGCATCGACTTCGCACCTGGCGCTCTTCGCACCTACCCGCGCGGCGCGCTAGCAGCTCAAGTTCTGGGCGTTGTCGGCGTCGATGGAAATGGGTTGTTTGGCCTCGAATACGCTCACGACAAGGTCTTGCGTGGGCGAGATGGCGAGCAGCGCCGAGTGCTTGACGGTGGCCGTCAAGCGATCGAGACGCGGGACATCAAGCGCGCGGTTCCAGGCGCGGCGATGGCGCTCTCACTGGACGCTGAAATTCAGCTCAAGGCCGAAGAGGTGCTCCAGTCTGTAGCTGACGAGTACCGCCCCAAGGGCGCCACCGCGATTGTTACGAACCCTAAAACCGGCGCCGTGCTGGCGATGGCGAATTGGCCGAAGGTTGACGCCAACGACCCTGGCAGCGCGCCGGCCGAGGCGGTTCAAAACCGCTCGCTGGGTATGACCTTTGAGCCCGGGTCAACTTTCAAGGCGTTCACCGTCGCCGCGGCGCTGGAAGACAAAAAGGTTGAGCCGGATACCTCTTTCAACCTCGCGCCTTCGATTCAAGTAGCCGACCGGGTTATTGGCGAATCCCACGAACGTGGCTGGGTAACACTCGATACTGGCGGAATTCTGGCCCAGTCGAGCAACGTTGGCGCGATCATGGTTGGCCAGCGGCTCGGAGCAAAACGTTTCAGCCAGTGGGTCAATAAGTTCGGTTTCGGACAGCCCACCGGCGTCGATCTGCCCGGTGAAGAACGCGGCCTGATCACGCCGCTTGAAGAGTATTCGGGCTCATCGATGGGCAACATGCCGATCGGCCAAGGTCAGCTTGTGACGCCGCTGCAGATGGTCAGCGCCTATGGAGCAATTGCAAACGGCGGGAAGCTGCTCACTCCACGGGTGGTCAATTCGGTCAATGGCAAGCCGACGGCTGGCGCTGACGACGGCGAGCGGATCATCAGCGCCAAAACGGCAGCGACGGTCAGGGAAATGCTGACAGGCGTGTTCCAGCCCGGCGGTACCGCCAGTGAGGTCGCAATCCCTGGATACGAACTTGCTGGCAAGACCGGAACAGCAAACAAGATCGATCCAGCGACCGGAACGTATTCGGATTCGCAGTACGTGGCGTCATTTGTCGGGATGGCTCCTGCGGCAGACCCGGAGCTTCTGATCAGCGTCGTCGTCGACGAGCCGCAGGGGGACATCTACGGCGGCTCTGTTGCCGCTCCAGCGTTCGGCAAGATCGCAGCGTTTGCGCTGCCATACCTTCGAATTGCACCTAAGTAAAGGCCGGACGCCTCGTTACTCTGGCGCGATGCGGTTGAGCGAGCTATTCGACGGCCTCCAGAGCGGTCAGGGTGACGCCGAGGTCAGCTCGATGGCGCTCGACGACAGGCTCGTCGTGCCAGGAACGCTTTTCTGCTGCGTTACTGGCTTCGAACGCGATGGCCACGATTTTGCGCCCTCGGCAGTCGAGCGCGGCGCCGCCGCATTGCTGACGGAGAGAGAACTAGGGCTCGGGGTTCCAGAGGTCGTCGTTGAGAATGTGCGAGCCGCGATCGCGCCGGCCGCGGCGAAACTCAACGGCAACCCGACCGAGGCGCTGAAGATGGTCGGCATCACAGGGACCAATGGCAAGACGACGACTGCCTTCTTGACGCGCGCTTTGTTGGAAGCATCGGGTCAGCAGACGGGGCTGCTGGGAACCGTTGAGCAGATCATCGGCGGCGACCGTGAAGCAACAGTTAGGACGACGCCGGAGGCGATAGAGCTGCAGCGCTGCTTTGCGCAGATGGTCGCCGCGAGCGACGAAGCATGCGTGATCGAGGTCTCATCGCACGCAATCGCCTTGCACCGTTCCGACGCGATCGATTGGGATGTCACCGTGTTCACAAACCTCAGCCGCGAGCATCTCGATTTTCACGGCGCGATTGAGGACTACTTCGCGGTCAAAGCACGGCTGCTGGTCGACGCTGAGGTGCCGTCGGTGGTCAACATCGACGACGAGCACGGCAGACGGCTCGCCGCCGAGCTGACCGACGTGACGACGGTCGGTATCACTAGCGGCGACGCAGATCTGCGAGCCGAATCGATCAGAACCGACGCTGCAGGCAGCACCTTCACCGCCGGAGGGATCGAATTTCGCGTTCCACTTCCGGGCGATTTCAACGTTCTTAATGCACTCTGCGCAATCGCGGCTGCGCGCATCTTGGGTCTCGACGATTCGGTCATCGCGGCCGCGCTGCCTGGCGCTGAGGTTGCGCCTGGGCGTTTCGAGCCGGTCGATGCGGGGCAGCGGTTCGCGGCCATTGTCGACTATGCGCATACGCCCGATTCGCTCGAAAATGCTCTGCGCACCGCGCGCGCTCTGACAGGAGGCCAGTTGATAATCGTCTTCGGAGCCGGCGGCGACCGTGACAGCGGCAAGCGCGCAGAGATGGGCCATGTGGCCAGTGAGCTGGCCGACGTGATGGTCGTTACCTCCGACAACCCGCGGTCTGAGGAGCCGGGTGCGATCGTCGAGGCAATCCTCGCAGGCGTCTCCGACACCGGCGTGGCGAGAGTCGAGGTTGTTATCGACAGGTCAGAAGCAATAGAGGCAGCAGTCGCTCAAGCCGGTGACGACGACGTCGTGCTCGTGGCTGGCAAGGGGCATGAGCAGGGCCAGGAGATCGCCGGGGGCGTCGTTCTCGAATTCGACGACTCCGCAGTGCTGAGCGCAGCGATCGAACGGCGGCTCGCGTGATCAGCAGTTGGAACGCGGCTGAAGTTGCCGCAAACGCCGGTGGGCGCGTCGTGAAGGGAAACCCGTCAGCACGCGGGCCGATTGCGGTCACAATTGATTCGCGCGTGGTCGAAGCTGGAGCGCTCTTCATTGGTCTCTCGGGCTCGGCGCAAGACGGCGGCGAATTTGCCGGCGCAGCTTTGGCCGCAGGGGCTTGGGGAGTGATCGTCTCCGAGCAGCGCGCCGCCTTGCTGGACTGCGACGAGGAGCAGGTTGTGATCGCGGTCAGCGAACCGCTGAAGGCGCTAGCCGATTTGGCGCAGGCCTGGCGGCGCGAGCTCGGCTGCGCCGTGATCGCAGTCACCGGCTCGACCGGTAAGACGTCGACGAAGGACATCATTGCCGGGATGCTCGCTCGATCTCGGCGGACCGTCGCAACCTTTGAAAACTTCAACACTGAGATCGGGCTGCCGCTGACGATTCTCTCTGCGCCAGCAGATACTGAGGTTTTGGTCCTCGAGATGGCAATGCGCGGCGAGGGTCAGATCGCTGAGCTAACACGGATCGCGGAGCCGGACGTCGGAGTGATCGTGAACGTTGGCCCTGTGCACCTCGAGCTGCTGGGCACAGTTGAGGCCGTAGCGCGCGCCAAGGCCGAACTGATTGCCGGCCTCAAGCCGGATGCAATCGCAATCGTGCCAGCAGGTGAAGCGTTGCTCGAGCCTCACATACGCAGCGACATCCGCACCGTGCGGTTCGGCCCTGGCGGCGAGCTCGAACAGCTCCCGGAAGCAATTGAGTTGCCATTCGCTTCGGCGCACATGCGCCAAAATGCGCTCGCGGCGCTGGCAGCGGTGAGAGCACTTGGCGTCGAGCCAAGCGGCCTAATCGAGGTCGAACTGTCGAGGCTGCGCGGTCAACGCCTGCTGTTAGAGGACAATGTTGTCGTTATCAACGACTGTTACAACGCAAACCCGATGTCGATGCGCGCAGCACTCGACGATCTTGCTGATTCAGCTTCGGGTAGAACTGTGGCCGTCCTCGGTGACATGCGCGAGCTTGGCCCCGACCAGCGCCGCTTCCACGCTGAGCTCGGTGCCCATGTGCGCGAGGTCGGCGTCGAGGTGCTCGTCACGGTCGGTGAGATGGCTCGCGACTCAGGACCGCCCTTCGGCGGGGAGAACCTCTACTCGCTTGAAAACGCCGCCCAAGCCGCTCAGCAGATCGCATCGATTGTTGAGCCGGGCGACACGGTTCTGATCAAAGGCTCACGCGGGGTGGGGCTGGAGGTAGTGGCCGAAGCTCTCTGCCAGACGCTCCCGCCCGCTGCAGGAGGGGGCGCCTGATGGGAGAGGTACTCATTGGTGGCACCTGCGCGCTGCTTATCTGCGTCTTCGCTGCGCCGCGGCTGATCACCTACCTGCGCGGGCGTGAATTCGGTCAGCAGATTCGCGAAGAAGGGCCCGCAGGCCATCACGCTAAGGCGGGTACGCCGACGATGGGCGGCGTCCTGATCTTCATCTCGATCGCAATTCCATTCCTCGTCTTGACTAGTTGGGACTGGCGCGCTGTCGCTGTCTTCGGGACCGCTGTGGCCTGCGCGCTGCTCGGGTTCGCCGATGACTATTCGAAAATTGTGCGCCGCCGCTCACTTGGCCTTCGTGGACGTACGAAGATGGTCGTACTACTGCTGATCTCGGTTGCTCTCTGGTGGCTGGCAACTCACAAGGCAGGGCTCTCTACGACGATTCAGCTCCGCTTCGTCGATGCGAGCGTCGACCTTGGACTCTTCTTCCCCGTTGCCGTCTTCCTTGTAATTGCAGGCTCAACCAACGCCGTCAATCTCAGCGATGGACTTGATGGCCTCGCGGCGGGCTGCGTAGCGATCGTCATGCTCGCCTACGTTGCGATCACGTTCATCACAACTGGCGACCGCGACTTAGCGCTGCTCAGCGCCTGCGTCGTCGGTGCCTGCATTGGGTTCCTCTGGTTCAACGCGTTTCCGGCCACGATCTTTATGGGCGATACCGGCTCGCTCGGGCTCGGTGGCGCGATCGGTGCGATGGCCGTGATGACCGACACAATGCTGCTTCTAGTGCTGATCGGCGGGATCTTCGTGATCGAAGCGCTCAGCGTGATCATTCAGGTCTCCGTCTTCCAGAGCATGCGCAAACGTGTCTTCTTGATGGCGCCGATTCACCACCACTTCGAGATGCGCGGCTGGTCGGAGACAAAGATTATCCTGCGCTTCTGGATCATCGCCGTGGTCTGCTCGGCGATCGGATTCACGCTCTATCAAGCCAACATCAGCTAAGCCGCGGCGTATCGTTGGAGCATGGCCGCCGATCGTCGCCCTCCAATTCCGCCAGGCCCGTGGCTCGTCGTAGGCCTTGAGCGCTCCGGCGCTGCCTGCGCGCGAGCGCTCTGGAATCGGGGCGAGCCGGTGATCGGCGTCGATATTGGCGATCCGCCGCAGGCCGGGGCGTTGCGCCGCGAAGGGATCGAGATTTCGGTTGGCAGCGACGGGGTTGAAGAACTCGAGCGCGCCCGTGCAGTCGTCCGCAGCCCCGGCGTGCCAAACGAGGCGGCTGTGCTTGTAGCCGCGCGAGCTGCAGGCATCCCGATTTACAGCGAGCTCGAGCTCGGTTGGCGAATGTTGGAGTCGCCGTTCGTTGCCGTCACAGGTACAAACGGAAAGACGACGACGGTTGAACTCCTCGGCGAGATCTGGCGCGCGGCCGGCCGCGACGCAGTTGTGGCCGGCAACGTCGGTACCGCTGTCAGTTCGCTTGTAGGGAAGATTGGGCCGGAGACGACGGTGATCTGCGAGGCGAGTTCATTTCAACTGGAAGATTCCGTTGCGTTCGACCCTGAGGTTGCCGTGCTGCTCAACATCGCTCCCGATCACATTGATCGTCATGGCAGTTTTGACTCCTACCGCCGTGCGAAACTCGAGCTCTTCGCCTTTCAAGATCGAGAGGACTTTGCCGTCGGACCAGCAGCGATGCTGGCTTTGGCCGGTGGCGGCGCGCGGCGCGTGACGGTAGATCTAAGCGGCGACAACGGTGCCGACCTCGAGCTGCGCGACGGGCTGATTTGCTGGAACGGAACCGCGCTGCTGGCCGCGGGCGAAGTCCGACTGCGCGGCGCGCACAATCTTGAGAACGCACTCTGCGCCGCGGCTGCTGCGCTCAGCGCCGGAATCCCGGGAGAGGCAGTAGTGGCAGGGCTAAAGTCATTCGCTGGCGTTGAGCACCGGCTCGAAGAGCTCGGAACCAGCCAAGGCGTTCTCTGGGTCAACGACTCGAAGGCGACCAACGTAGCGTCGACGATCGTCGCCCTGGCGGCGTTCGAGCAGCCGGTGCTGCTGATCGCAGGGGGCGAAGCGAAGGGCCAGGAGTTCGCTGCCCTTGCGCAGGCAGCTGCGGCGAGCGTGAGAGCCGCATTTCTGATTGGAGCGGACGCCGAGCAGCTTGCATCATCGTTTGAAGGGCTGGTCGACTGGGGCAGTTACCGAAGCCTTGAAGAAGCTGTTGGCGCCGCTGCTGCGACCGCTGCCGAAGGCGAAATTGTGCTGCTTTCGCCGGCCTGCGCAAGCTTTGATCAGTTCCCGGGCGGCTTCGAGCAGCGAGGCGAAATGTTTCGCCAGATGGTCCAGCAATTACCTGGCTTTCTCGGCACCTAAAAGAGCTGGGAAGGAGTTCGTAGGTTGGCGCCGAAGGAGAGTCAGGATGGCCCGAGCGAGCGCACCCGCGCAAGATCAAAGTTTCGCTCGTGAAAACGTGCGTTCTCGGTCGATCGAAGAGGACGTGCTGCTGACCGCGGTCTTCTGTCTCGTCGCTTTTGGTGCCGTGATGGTCTACAGCGCGTCATCGGCCTCATCTGTCGTGGCAGACCGCGGCGATGGCACCGCGCTCCTCATTCGCTACCTCGTTTTCGCTGCGCTGGGCTTCATTGGCCTCAACATCGCAGCTCGGTTTCCGCTGAAGAGACTGCTCGCCTTGACCGGCCCGCTATTGGCGATCGCCTTCGTCCTGCTGATAGCGGTGAAGATCCCGGGCATCGGCGTCTCCGTCAACGGCGCCCGTCGGTGGATCGGGTTTGGTGAGCTGCAGTTCCAGCCCAGTGAGCTGGCGAAGCTCGCGCTGGTTCTCTACACGGCGCGTTTTCTTGCCGAAAGGCCGCGTGGCTTCAAGCGCTCCGGAGAGCTCCTGCCCCTGGCATTGGTCGTTGGCGGTGCGATCCTGCTGGTTGTCACGCAGCCGGATCTGGGCACTGCGCTGGTCGCAGGTTTCACCTGCGCGGCGATGTTGGTCGCGGCGGGAATTAAGCTGCGCTGGCTAGCTGGTTACGCGGGCGCTGCCGGAGTCCTAGTGCTGCTCTACTCGCTCAGCGCCCCGTACCGCCGTGCTCGGCTGACGTCGTTCCTAAACCCTTGGGATCACGCCAGCGACATTGGTTTCCAGTCCGTTCAGGGCCAGATCGCAATCGGTTCGGGAGGGATCTTCGGCCGCGGGCTCGGGGAGTCCGTCCAGAAGATCTTCTATCTGCCGGAAGCCCACACCGACTTCATCCTCTCGATCATTGGCGAGGAGCTTGGAGTCGCTGGCCTTTGCGGGCTGTTAGTGCTCTACGCCTTGGTTGCCTGGGCCGGGCTGCGAATCGCGCAATCTGCCAGCGGGCGCTACGCGCAGCTGCTAGCGGCCGGGGTCACCTCGCTGATCCTTTGTCAAGCTTTGCTCAATCTTTTTGCGGTGCTCGGAATCGCGCCGCTGACCGGAGTGCCGCTTCCGTTCCTCTCATACGGTTCGACCAGCCTCGTTACGCTGCTTGCTGGCGTGGGGCTCTTGCTTAACATTGCCCGCGGGGGCTCCGCAAAGACGCGCGCCGCCGCCGCCGAGCCTGATGCGCGACGATCCGAGGACGACTATGAAGACGACCTACCTGATCGCAGCCGGCGGAACCGCCGGCCACGTAGTGCCAGCGCTCGCGGTCGCCGACGCGCTGCGCACTAGTGGTGCGCGCGTAGTCTTCGTTGGTGGAGATCGAGCCGAGGCCGATCTGGTGCCGCGGGCCGGGTTCGAATTTCGCCGGATCCCAGTCGAGGGACTCGACCGCAGCAACCCATTGCGCGCAATTCGCGCGGTAGTCAAATCGATTGCGGCAACATTCACGGCGTGGAAGATGATTGGCCGGCTGCGTCCGGCGGCGGTGCTCGGCGGTGGCGGTTACGTCGCGGGCCCGGTCGGAGCTGCTGCCGTTCTGCGGCGAGTTCCACTGGTCCTGACCGAGGCCGATTCCCACTTTGGCTTGACCAACCGTCTGCTCGCGCCCTTTGCGAGCCGTGTCTGCCTAGCATTCCCGCTCGAAGGGCGATCCGGTCAGCGCTACATCGTGACTGGAAGGCCGATCCCGCCGCAGGCGCAGGACGCGCGCGCGGCCCGCGAGCGCTTCGGACTGAGCGACGACGATCGAGTCGTCGTCGTCGTTGGCGGTTCGCTAGGCGCGCGTTCAATTAATGAGGCTGCGCTGGAAGCGTTTGCTGACGATTCGCGGTTGAAGGTGATCCACGCTGCTGGCGAGCGCGACTTCGCGAGCCTCGACGAGCGGGCACGCGGCGCCAACTATCAGCTCTTCGGTTACATCGATTCGTTCTCCGAGGCGCTGCTCGCCGCCGACCTCGTCGTATCGCGCGCTGGCGGTTCGGTCTTTGAGATCGCAGCAGCAGGCCGGCCGGCAATATTGGTTCCATACCCGCACGCAGCGGCCGACCATCAGGCCGGCAACGCACGCTGGATGGAGCAGGCTGGCGCGGCAACGGTTCTCGCCGACGAAGCGCTAAGCGGAGCGCGCCTTGCGGACGAAGTTGGTCGACTTCTCGCCGACCCG
>JANRFB010000044.1:56125-57514 GCA_030725785.1 Solirubrobacteraceae bacterium | reverse complement strand
GACCCCGGTTACCTGATCGGCGGCGAGCTGCGCAGCAGCGGCCGCAACGCCGCGTGGGGGAGCGGTGAGTGGCTGATTGTCGAAGCCGACGAATCGGACCGGTCGATGCTGTCGCTCAATGTCGAGGTGGCCGTGGTGACGAACGTTGAGCTAGACCACCACGCCAACTACCGCTCCCTTGCTGAGCTGCGAGACGTATTCCGCAGCTTTCTCAGCCAGCCGGCAGAGGCGGTCATCCCAGATCTTCCAGAGCTGCTCGAACTCCGCGGCGAGCTGCCTGTCGTAGCCTTCAACGTCGACGCGCTCGAACTCAGACCTGGGGGGTCGAGCTTCCAATGGCGCGGAGAGAAGGTCACGCTCAGCGTTCCGGGGGCTCACAACGCAGCCAACGCCATCGCGGCGCTGGAATCTTCGCTATTGGCCGGGGTTGAGCCGAGCGAAGCAGCGCGAGCAATCAGATCGTTCAGCGGCGCTGGCCGGCGCTTTGAAGAGCTCGGCGTTAGCGAGTCCGGCGCGCTAGTAATCGACGACTATGCCCACCATCCAACTGAGGTCGCGGCGACGATTGCGGCCGCACGGACGCTTGGCACGAAGCGCGTAATCGCTGTCTTTCAGCCGCATCTCTTTTCCCGCACAGAGAGGCTGGCTGCGGAGTTTGGCCGCGCGCTCGCGGCCGCTGACGTTGTCTGCGTGCTCGACGTTTACAAAGCTCGCGAGAAGCAAGATGATTTTCCTGGCGTAGATGGGCGCTTGATTGCCGCCGCCGCGGCCGACGCGGCGGGGGGCAGAGAGGTGCTGTGGCTTCCGAATTTCAGCGACGCGCTTGGGCAGCTGAATTTGCGCCTACGCGCCGGTGACAGCTGCCTTATTCTTGGCGCTGGCGACGTCCGCAGCCTCGGCGAAGATCTCGTCGTTGAGCCGAGCAGCTGACAATGAAGGAGAGAAGCTCCCGCGCGCGAAAAAGGGCTTGATGCCCAGTTGGCCGACCGCGTTTGAGCGCGCGCCTAGATTTTCAGCAGTGCCGCGGCTGCGGCGCCCGTCGCTGGCAGTTGTCGTCTCGCTCTTGGTGGCGGCTGCATTTCTGCTTGGCGGGTGGGTTTGGCTTCGGGACTCTTCGCTCGTGGCGGTTGAAAGCGTGACTGTTACCGGCGCCAGCGGCCTTGGCGCCCCGGCGGTGCGATCCTCCCTGACCGGTGCCGCCCAACAGATGACCACACTCAACGTTGATCGCGGCGCGCTGAATGCCGTCGTTGCCCGCTTCCCGCTGGTAAAGGGCATCAGCGTAAAGACTGACTTTCCGCACGGAATGGCGATTGTCGTCTACGAGCGCCGGCCGGTAGCTGCACTGGTGGGTCCTGGAGGCGCGCTGGCAGTCGCCGCTGACGGAGT
>JANRFB010000044.1:0-56025 GCA_030725785.1 Solirubrobacteraceae bacterium | reverse complement strand
TGCCACCGTGACGTTCGTTCGTCGGCAGAAACTGACGCCGAAACAGCACAACGATAAATCGAGGGTCGGACAAGATCTATGACTGACTATCAAGCCGGTAGCTATCTCGCAGTGATCAAGGTCGTCGGAGTCGGCGGCGGTGGAACTAACGCCGTCAACCGTATGGTTGACGCTGGTCTCCGCGGCGTCGAGTTCATCGCCAGCAACACTGACGCTCAGGCGCTTGATGCCTGCGACGCCGACATCAAGCTCAATATTGGTCACGAATTGACTCGCGGGCTTGGCGCCGGCGCAGACCCTCAAGTTGGATTCGGAGCTGCTGCCGAATCGCGCGATGACATCAAGGAGGCGCTGAAGGGCGCCGACATGGTCTTCGTCACGGCCGGCGAAGGCGGCGGCACCGGCACAGGCGCCGCCCCCGTGATCGCAGAGATCGCCAAATCGGAGATCGGCGCGCTGACGGTAGGAGTCGTTACGCGTCCGTTCGAATTCGAGGGCGCGCAGCGGATGCGCGCCGCCGACGAAGGGATCGCACGACTGCGAGAGGTTGTTGACACGCTGATCGTGATTCCGAACGAGCGCCTGCTCGCAACGGTCGAGAAGCGAACAACGGTTCTCGAAGCCTTCCGTGAAGCCGACAACGTGCTTCGTCAAGGCGTCCAGGGCATCACCGACCTGATCACGATCCCCGGGCTGATCAATCTCGACTTCGCCGATGTGCGGACCGTTATGTCAGATGCCGGCTCGGCAATGATGGGAATTGGCGCCTCGACCGGCGAATCGCGTGCCGTCGACGCAGCCCAGGCAGCTATCGAAAGTCCACTTCTTGAGGACACAATCGAGGGTGCGACCGGAATCCTTCTGAACATCACCGGCGGCAGTGAGCTGGGACTCTTTGAAGTCAATGATGCGGCCGAGATCGTCCACTCGGCAGCCGACAAGAACGCCAACATCATCTTCGGTGCCGTCCTCGACGAATCGATGGGTGAAGAGGTCCGCGTGACCGTCATCGCCACCGGCTTCGATCAGGCTTCGGGGCGCAGCCGTCCGCGTTCTGCGCGTGCAGACGCGAGCGATCGGGCGCCGAGGCGAGACCGCTCGCCGCGGCCGCTGCCGTCGGACACGAAGATCAGCGACGACGATCTCGATATTCCCGCGTTCTTGAAGTAGCGTTCGGCTGGCTATGGCCGCAGGCAGCTATCCGGAGCAGCTCCTCTACCACCCAGAGCACGGATGGGCGCGGCTGGATCATGATCTGGCCACACTCGGGATCAGCTGGTTTGCCCAGGATGCGCTCGGAGAGGTCGTCTTCTTCGATCCTCCGCAGGTTGGCTCAGCTGTTGTTGCTGGCGAGTCGTACGGCGAGGTTGAGTCGTTGAAGGCGATCAGTGACCTGATCGCGCCGCTCAGCGGCGAAGTGGTCGAGGTTAACGATGCACTGGCGGTCGATTCCGAGCTGATTAACGCAGAGCCTTATGGAGCCGGATGGCTGATCAAGATTCGGTTCTCGAATAGTGGCGAGACCGATCTGCTGCTCGGCGCCGACGCATACGAGGCGACACTCGCATAGGTAGCTAGAGGCTGAACCGTCCGCTTCGGCTGTAGCCTCGCTGTAAATGCGCATCTTTTCTGGAATACAGCCGACCGGCCGCAAACACCTTGGTAACTACATCGGCGCGATCCGTCAATACGTCGACGGGCAGGAACGCGCCGCGCAGGAAGATGGCCTCGCGATCTTCTGCATCGTCGACCTGCATGCGATCACGGTTTCCTATGACCCAGCCGAGCTGCGCCAGCGCACTTATGACACCGCGGCGCTGTTGATTGCGGCAGGTCTCGATCCAAGTAGCTGCATTCTTTTCCGCCAGTCCGATGTGCCTGAACAGACTGAGCTCTGCTGGCTGCTGTCGTCGGTCACGGCCCACGGCGACCTAAACCGGATGCACCAGTTCAAAGAGAAGTCGGAGGTGCAGCGCGAGCTGATCTCAGCCGGACTCTTCTTCTACCCGGTCCTGCAGGCCGCTGACGTGCTCGCATACCGCTGCGACGAAGTGCCGGTAGGAGAAGACCAACGCCAGCACATCGAACTGATGCGTGACATCGCCGAGCGCTTCAATGCTCGATTTGCTCCCGGCGGCGAGATCTTGGTGACGCCTGAACACCGGATCCCCGAAGTCGGCGCGCGAATCATGGATCTCCAAGACCCTGATTCGAAAATGTCAACAACGGCCGCCTCCGAAGAGGGAACGATCTACGTGCTCGATGAGCCCGAGATGATCAAACGGAAGCTGAACAGGGCGGTGACCGATTCAGATGACCCGCCGGTGATCGCCGTCGATCCAAGTAAGCGCGGCGTGAGCAACCTGCTCGACATTCTCGCCGCCTGCAAAGGAATGACGCCCGATGAGGCCGCCGCCGAGCTCGCTGAAGCTCGTGGCTACGGCGATCTCAAGGCCGCAGTCAGTGACGCTGTAATTGAGATGCTGACGCCGGTTCGAGAGCGCTACGAGCAGCTCCGGGGCGACGAAGCGGCGCTCGAGGCGATCCTCCTCCGTGGCGCCGAGGAGGCGCGCGAAATTGCCTCCCTCACACTTAGCGAAGTGCGCGCAGCGATGGGAGTCGGCCCTTTGGCCTGAGTTAAGTGAACCGTCGGCTCGTAATTCTCGTTGGATCGGTGGTCCTGCTTGACACGCTCTTCTACGCCGCGCTAGCGCCTCTGCTGCCCTCGCTCTCCGAGCAGTTTGGCCTCGACAAAGGCGGCGCCGGACTACTCGTTGGCATCTACCCACTAGGTACCTTCCTCGGCGCGATCCCGGCCGGCTGGGCAACGGCGCGCTTTGGCCCTCGATCGACGGTCCTCGTCTCACTTGCGGTGATGGCGGCTGCAGCTCTCGTCTTCGCGTTTGGGCACACGATCGAGATGCTCTATGCAGGGCGCTTTCTACAGGGATTGGCCGGTGCAGCGTCGTGGACCGCCGGCCTTGCGTGGCTAGCGCAGGGCACAAGCCGCGAGAGGCGCGGCGAGGCGCTCGGGTTTGGCATTGGCGCCGGTGTTGTTGGCGCGCAATTTGGTCCCGTGCTGGGGTCGGTCGCACATCTGATCGGTCGCGGACCGGCCTTTGCGGCCACTGCGCTGGCGGCGGTCGTTATCGCTGCCGTTGCGGCTCGAACGCCGGAACCACACGTTGCAGAGGAGACGACGCGAGCTTCGCCGCTGGTTCTTCTGCGCAGCAGTCGCTACCTAGTCGCGCTGATGATTTTCATAATTCCGTCACTTGCTTTCGGCGTTATTGAGGTGCTCGTTCCCTTGAGACTCAATGTGCTCGGTGCCAGCGCTGAGTTGATCGGCCTGATTTTCTTCCTCGCTGGAACGGTCGAGGCGGTCGTAAGCCCGGTTGTTGGGCGACTGAGCGACCGGATCGGTGTGCTGCGAATCGTCCGTGTTGGCCTTTTCCTGGCTGCCGGGCTGGTGCTGTCGCTCTTCTTCCCAACGAGCGTGATCATGTTGGCCCTGGCGTTGATCCTCTGCTCAGCTGCGATCGGGATCCTCTGGGTGCCGGCCGGCAAGCTAATCTCGCTCGCAGCCGAGCAGCTCGAGGTCGATCAAGGATGGGCATTTGCGATCCAGAACAGCACTTGGTCGCTCGCGATCGGCGCCGGCGCAACGCTTGGCGGGCTTCTGGCAGCCATTGGGGGCGACCTTCTCGCATATGCCGCCGCGGCAGCGCTTTGCGTCCTAATTGGAATAGTGATGTTGGGGCGCCGACCGGCCGCCGCTGTAACTTTCGACCCGTGATTGCTGCCGAGATTGAGCTTGACCTTGAGCTCTTCACGGGTCCGTTCGACCTGCTGCTAACGCTCGTTCTGCGCGAGGAGGTCGATCTGCTCGATCTCGATCTCGCCGAGATCGTCGTCTCGTACATCGATGTGCTTGAGGCGCGCGGTGAGCTAGACCTTGAGATGGCGACCGAGTTCATCGTGCTTATCGCGGCTCTGCTCGAGCTTAAGTCGCGACTGATGCTCTCCGCCGGTGAGATTGACGAGCTCGGAGATCTTGAGCCCGGCGAGGCGGCCGAAGAGCTGCTCGCGAGGATGCTCGACGCGCGCCGCTACCGCCAGGCCGCAGACCACCTCGCAGAGCTGCTCGGCGAGCAACGCGGCTATCACTACCGCGAAGCGCCTCTGCCCAGTTTTATTAAGCAGGTCACGCTCAACAACGCCGAGAAGGTGTACGCCGCAAGCCAGCTCGGCGAGGCGATCGGCGGCTTGCTACGAACCCCGCCTCAAATCTCGTTGGCTCACCTGCGGACTTCTTCGGTCACGGTTCCGTCTCGGCTCGCGCACCTGCGCAAGATTCTGCTGCGCGGCTCCTGCTCGTTCGATGAAGCGGTGGCTGGAGCCGACAGAATGACCGTTGCCGTCACGCTCTTCGCACTGCTTGAGCTCTACAAGCAAGGCGAGGCGACCTGGGATCAGCCGGCGCCTTTCGCACCGATCACAATCGCGGCTGTCGAGCAGACGCAGCGTCCGTACTTGATCCAAGGAGCTGCATGAATCAGCCAGCGAAGATGATCGAGGCGCTGCTCTTCGTCAGCCCGCAGCCCGTCAATGAGGCCGAATTGGCTGAGGCAATCGGATGCGAGCTCGAGGAAGTCAGCACGGGGCTAGAGGAGCTTGCGCTGGCATGGGCTGAAGGTGAGCGCGGTCTCGTGCTCAAAAAAGTCGCTGGCGGCTACACGCTGGCTACTGCACCTGAGAACGACGAAGCAGCACGCCGCTTGCTCTCGAAGCCACGCACGCCGCCGCTGACGCCGGCCCAGGCCGAAACGCTGGCGATTGTCGCCTACCTGCAGCCGGTCTCGCGGCCCGAGATCACGAGGATCCGGGGCGTCAGCGCCGACTCAGCGAGCGGCACGCTGCTGGAGCGCGGACTGATCGAGGAGTCCGGTCGGTCTCAGTTTGGCGCGATCTGCTTTCGCACGACCGATTTATTCCTGCGCCTCTTCGGGCTCAGCTCGATCGGAGAGCTGCCTCCAATCTCCGAATGGGATCCAAGCCCCGAGGAGCAATCCGATCTGCGTGAGCGCTTGATGGCGGCCGGTGGTGCGCGGCTCGGAGAGTCACCAACAGCCGATGGCGTCGACGCTATGCAGGAAGCGCTTCCGCAGGTCGAACGCGAAGCTGAGTCAGGCGAGAGCCCTGAGTCCCGCGACGCGGGCGATGCAGACGGCGATCAGCCGGCCAACGCGTTCGCAGCCAGCTGACCGCAAGCCGCGGCGATGTCCTGGCCGCGCGTAAGCCTCACCGTCGCCCCGATCCCGTTCGCTTCGAGCGTGCGTTGAAAAGCGTCGATGGCCGCTCTTGACGATCCGTCATACGGTGAGCCGGTCGGGTTGTAAGGAATCAAGTTGATCTTGTAGCGCTTGGGGTCGAGCAGCGCCGCCAGCTCGACCGCCTGTTCGTATCGGTCGTTGACTCCCGCGAGCATCACGTATTCGATGAAGGTCATACGCCGGCGGGCCTCGTAATGGCGGTCGCAGGCGGCCAAGACTTCGGCGATCGGATAGCGGTCGTTGACGGCCATAATCTCGCTGCGCAGTGCGTCGTTGGGAGCATGTAATGAGAGTGCAAGGCGGATCGGGCGAGACTGCGCGGCAAGCGCGTCGATTCCCGGCGCCCACCCGACAGTTGATATCGCAGTGCGGCGGCTGGTAATGCCCAGATCGGGGAGCAGCTCGCAAGCCGCGAGCACGTTGTCGAGGTTCATCATCGGTTCGCCCATGCCCATGAAGACGCAGTGGTTGACATCACCGAGGCGGCGGAAGTGGAGCGCCTGGTCGACGATCTCGGCCGCCGTCAAGTTACGCCCGAACTTCATCGTGCCGGTCGCACAAAAGGTGCAACTCAAGGGGCATCCAGATTGCGAGGAGAGGCAGAGAGACCGGCGCCCATCGCGGTAGCTCATCAGCACCGCTTCGACCGGGCGACCGTCGTGGGTGCTGAAGAGCACCTTGATCGTGCCGTCCTTCGAAACTGCCTCGTTCTCGACCTTCAGCGTTGAAAATGGAATTGCCTCGCTCAGCGTTGCGCGCAGCGGTGCGGGCAGGTCGCTCATCGCCTCCCAGTCGGCAGCTCCGCGTGCCTGCCAAGCCCATGCTTGGTCGAAGCGGTAGCTCGGCTCACCGGCCTGATCCAAAGTTGTACGTAGAAGTTCGAGATCCATCGTCCCCCTATCGTGGCAGCCAAGACGATGAGACTCGGCAAGTATTTAGCCCACGCAGGAATCGCCTCGCGCCGCGGCAGCGAAGCGCTGGTCGCGAGCGGGCGCATCAGCGTTGACGGCGAGATCGTTTCCGACCCTGCTTTGGACGTCGATTCGCGCAACAGAATCCTCTTTGACGGGGAGCGCGTTGGTAGCGGTCCGGAGGTGCGTGTCGTCTACGCGCTCAACAAACCGCCTGGCGTCGTCTCGACTGCCGCTGACACGCACGACCGGCCAACTGTCGTCGAGATGGTCCGCAGCGGCGCGGCCAGTTCACGCCGGCTTTACCCGGTTGGTCGCCTTGATGTCGACTCGACCGGGCTGATTCTGCTGACCGATGACGGTGACCTCGCTCACCGTCTCACGCACCCGAGCTTCGAGGTGCCCAAGCGTTACATCGCGCGCGTCTCCGGCGGCGCTTTGAGCGAGCGCGCCCTGCAGGCGCTGCGCGATGGGATCGTCTTGGAGGACGGAAAGACCGCTCCGGCGAAGGCCAGGCAGATTGCGGCCGGTCATATCGAGCTGACAATTCACGAAGGCCGAAAGCGACAGGTGCGGCGAATGTGCGAAGCGGTAGGCCATCCGGTTCGTGAGCTCAAGCGGATTGCATTTGGATCGCTCGAGCTAGGCCCTCTCGCTGAGGGCAGCTCGAGGCGGCTCAACCTTGCCGAGATCGAATCGTTGCTCGAGCCCACAGATCAGAGCTGAGTGGCATGATTGGGCGACGATGAACGTCTACGGCCTACGCGGAGCGATAACAGTCGACAGCAACGAGCGCGAAGCGATTCTCAGCGCTACCCGCGAGCTGCTCGAAGCACTGATTGAACGCAACGGTCTCGCGCAGGCCGACATCGTTAGCTGCATCCTCTCGATGACCGATGATCTCAACGCTGAATTTCCTGCTGTCGCAGCGCGCGAGATGGGGCTCGACCAAGTGCCGCTGCTCTGCGTCCGCGAGATCGACGTTCCCGGTTCGATGAAGCACGTGATCCGTGCACTGGTTCACTACCGCGGGCCAGATGGGCACGCGGCGCAGCACGTGTACCTGCGCGACGCGCAGAGCTTGCGCAGCGACATCTCCGGCGCGCAGTAGCGCAAGCGAGCGTCCACAGCGCTCTCCGGCCCAGCGTGGCCGCTAAAGTTGTCGCGATGCTAGTCGTGATGAGCCCCGAGGCCACAGAAGAACAAGTTCAAGCCGTAATCGACCGGATTGAGTCGGTTGGCGGAACCGCGCACCCCAGCCGCGGCGCAGAGCTGACCCTGATCGGAGCGATCGGCGACGCCGACACCGAGCTGCGCGTCAGCGAGCTTGAACTCGGTGCGCTAGCCGGAGTTAGCAAGATCGTCCCAATTCTCAAGCCCTACAAGCTCGCTGCGCTTGAGTCGCGCCACGGCAGCCACTCCGTCTTTGACATCGGCGGCGCGAAGATCGGCGGCGACAATTTCGCTCTAATTGCTGGGCCGTGCACGGTTGAGTCGCGTGATCAGTTGCTCGACACCGCGGCGCTTGTCAAGTCCTGCGGGGCCTCGATGCTCCGCGGCGGCGCCTACAAGCCACGCACGTCGCCCTACTCGTTCCAAGGACTCGGCGTTGAAGGGCTGAAGCTGCTGGCGGAAGCGCGCGAGCAGAGCGGCCTGCCAATCGTCACCGAGCTGATGGACGCCCGCGACATCGAGCCGGTCCTCGAAGTTGCCGACCTGATCCAAGTTGGAGCCCGCAACATGCAGAACTACGGGCTGCTGACGGAGCTTGGCCGCGCCGGCCGGCCCGTGCTGCTCAAGCGCGGCCTCTCGGCGACGCTTGAAGAGTTCGTGATGGCAGCCGAGTACATCCTCAAGGAAGGCAACGAGCAGGTGATTCTGTGCGAGCGGGGGATCCGCACGTTTGAGACCGCCTACCGCTTCACGCTCGACCTGATGGCCGTACCGGTACTCAAAGAGATGACCCACCTTCCAATCGTGATCGACCCGAGCCACGCGGCAGGCCGCCGCGTGCTGGTGCAGCCGCTCTCGCTGGCCGCCGCCGCCGTCGGCGCCGACGGGATCATCGTCGAGGTTCACCCGGAGCCTGAAGCGGCTATCTGCGACGGCCCGCAGGCGCTGCGCAGCGAAGAGTTTGAGCAGTATGCGCAGGCGGTTGATCAGGCGGCTCAGCTGGCCGGCAAAGCGTCGTTCCTTCACACCCAGGCGCGCTCGGCTTGAAGCTAACGGTCGTCGGTGTCGGCCTGATCGGCGGGTCTTTTGCTCTCGCCGCTCGTCGCCGCGTCGGTGCCCACGTTCGAGGAGTGGGGCCTGAGGCCAACCAAGCACTCGAACTTGAACTGATCGACGAGGCTTGCCTCGGCCTTGAAACGTCGTTGAACGACGCCGACGTCGTTGTTGTCGCCGTTCCAGCTGATCGTTTGGTCGAAGTGACCGAGCAGGTGCTGGCAGCGGCGCCACGGGATTGCGCGATAACCGATGTTGGTTCGATCAAGCGGCCTGTGGTTGACGCGGCCGCGCGCGATGAGCGCTTTGTCGGTGGCCACCCTCTCGCTGGAAGCGCCAACTCAGGTGTCGTAAATGCACGTGAGGATCTCTTCGATGAGGCGACCTGGTACCTCACTCCAACCGAGATCACCAGCGGCGTGATGTTGGAGCGCGTCCACAACCTGCTCAGTGCGATCGGCGCCAAACCAACGATTGTCGGCGTCGATGATCACGACCGGATGATGGCCGCCGTTTCGCAGCTGCCGCACGTGCTCGCGAACGTCCTCGTGCTTCAAGCTGACGCCGCACTCGAGGAGCGCAAGATCCCGGTGACCGGCCCGAGCTTCCGTGACGTAACGCGCGTTGCCGGCTCGAACCCCGAGATGTGGACGGCGATCTACCTTGCCAACGCCGCCGCTTTGGTTGAGGAACTCGATGGCGCAATTGAACGGCTCACGGCGGCGCGCGCGGCTATTAGTCGCGGCGACGGTGCTTGGCTGACCGAGTGGCAGGCGCTCGCGGCCGAAAGGCGCGAGGCGTTGACTGAAGCCGGGCTCTCTGGAGGCGTGCTCACCGAGCTGCGCGTGCCGGTGCCAAACCGCCCCGGCGTGCTGGCACAGATCGCGCTTGGCCTATGTGAAGCCGACATCAACATCGTCGACATGGCGCTGAGCCCATCGCTTGACGGACAGCAGGGTGTCGTTGCGCTGTGGGTCTCGGAAGGCTCTGCCCCTGAGGCCAGCGAATGCCTCGACAAGCTCGGGCTGCCTGTCCTGTGAGGGTGCTGATCGAACCGGCAGAGCGGATCAAAGGGAGGCTTGCCGCGCCGGCCGACAAGTCGATCTCCCATCGCGCCGCAATCTTCGCCGCGATGGCCGACGAGCCGGTGCTGATTACCAACTATTTGGAGGCCGCCGACACGCTCTCGACGCTCGCTGCGATCGAGCAGCTCGGTGCGCTGGTGGAGCGCCGCAGCGAAGGGCTGATGATCCGTGGCGTCGGCCTGCGCAATGCGCAAACACCGGCGCAGCCAATCGATGTCGGCAACGCAGGAACGCTGATTCGGCTTCTGCCCGGTTGGCTTGCCGGGCAGGACGGTTCGATCTTCCAGCTCGATGGCGACGAATCGATCCGTCGCCGACCGGTCGATCGAATCGCCGAGCCGCTTCGCTTGATGGGCGCGTCGATCGAAGCGACCGACAAGCGCTTTCCACCGCTCACTGTCGAAGGCGCGCGGCTCCACGGGATCGATTACACGCTGCCGGTCGCCAGCGCCCAGGTGAAGTCCTGCATCGCGCTGGCCGCGCTGCTAGCAGAAGGCTCAACGACGATCACCGAAGCGGTTGCCAGCCGTGACCACACGGAACGGTTGATGGTCAACGCCGGCGTGAAGATTTCGCGTGCCGGCAACGAACTGACGATCTATCCGACAGATGAGCTGACGCTGCCGGAGCGCATTGAGATTCCTAGCGACCCTTCCTCAGCGGCCTTTGCAATCGCGGCGGCGGTGCTCGTGCCAGGTTCTCGGCTCTTAGTCGAGGATTGCTCGGTCAATTGGACGCGCAGCGGCTTCATCAAGATCGCCAAACGGATGGGCGCGGTGATAATCACCGATCTCGAGGAGCGGCCAAGGGACGGCGTGATTGCGCCGCAGGAGCCAGTCAGCGAAATTGACGTGACTGCCGGTCCGCTGAAGCCGACCACGGTCTCCGCAGATGAGGTGCCTCTTGCCGTCGACGAGCTGCCACTGGTTGCGCTGATGGCCTGCTTCGCGGAAGGCCAGACGTGTATCGAAGGAGCCGCCGAGCTGCGTCTTAAAGAATCGGACCGAATCAGCGCGGTCGTCACTGCACTGACCAATCTTGGCGCCGACGCTGAAGCAACAGAGGATGGGCTGATTGTCGATGGGCATGGTTCGCTGCGCGGCGGGCAGGTGGACGCCGCGGGCGATCACCGGATCGCCATGCTCGGCGTTGTCGCTGGGCTTGCGTCGCAGGAAGGCGTCGAGGTAGTAGGCGTCGAGGCCGCCGCGGTGTCGTATCCAAACTTCCTTGAAGAGATCGCTGCGCTGCGCTGAGGTTCGTCAGGACGCTACGTTCAGTGGCGATGATTGTGGCGATCGATGGACCCGCAGGGGCCGGCAAATCAACGGTGGCGCGCGCAGTCGCGACGTCGCTCGGCTTCACCTACCTCGACACTGGGGCTATGTACCGCTGCGCCGCCTTGGCTCGCCTGCGCGACGGCAGCTCCGACGTCGAAGCGCTCGAGATCGAACTCGCTGAGACGGTAACCCTGAACGGTGAGGATGTAAGCGAGGCAATCCGCTCGACTGCCGTTACGCAAATGGCGTCGGAAGTTGCCGCTGAGCCGAATGTGCGCGCGGCGATGGCGCGCCGTCAGCAGACAATGCTGGCAAGCGGCGACTGGGTAGCCGAAGGCCGCGACATCGGCACCGTTATCGCTCCACAGGCTGAGCTGAAGATCTTCCTCACCGCCGACGCAAACGAACGCGCGCGCCGCCGCGCCGAACAGACCGGTCGGGCGCTCGACGAGGTCCTCGCAGAGCAGCAACAGCGCGACCGCCGCGACGGTGAGCGCGAACTCTCGCCGCTCGTCGCCGCCGACGACGCGATCGAGCTGGACACGACCACGCTGAACGCCGACGAAGTGATCGGCGCAATCGTTGACCTCGCTACGGAGCGCTCTGAAAGCCGTAGCCGATGAGTCGCCCGCGCGTAGCGATTGTCGGTTACCCGAACGTTGGCAAGAGCTCCCTAGTCAACCGTCTTAGCGGCTCTCGTGAAGCTGTCGTTGAGGAACGCGCCGGCGTTACGCGCGACCGTAAGGAGCTCGATTGCGAGTGGAATGGGCGCCAGTTCACGCTTGTCGACACCGGCGGAATGGACCTGCTCGATCCGGACCCGATCGCCGGCTCGATTCGGGACCAGGCAACCGCCGCGCTATCCGAAGCGCAGCTCGCGGTACTCGTCGTTGACGTCAAAGGTGGCCTGCGCCCGGGCGACGAGGAGATGGCCGATCTGCTGCGCCGTAGCGGCCTTCCAGTTCTCGTCGCTGCCAACAAATCCGATGTCCTCTCCGACATTCCTTTGGCCGGGGAGTTCAACCGCCTCGGCCTCGGTGAGCCAATTTCGGTCTCCGCCGCGCAGGGACTCGGAAGCGGCGACCTGCTCGACCGCATTGTTTCGATGCTGCCCGACGCGGCCGCGGACGAGGGAGAGGAGCTTGATCGGCCGATCCGTCTGGCAATCATTGGCCGGCCGAACGTTGGCAAGTCAACGTTGATGAACAAGATTGTCGGCTCCGAGCGGACAATCGTCAGTGATGTGGCAGGGACCACCCGCGACGCGATCGACATGCCGATTGAGGTCGGCGGGCGCAAGGTGACTTTGATCGACACTGCTGGGATGCGGCGTCAGTCGAAGCTCTCTGACAGCCTTGAGTACTACACGGTGCTGCGCTCGCAGCGGGCCGTCGAGCGCGCCGACGTCGCTTTGGTCGTTTGCGACGCGGCCGACGGCGTCACCTCGCAAGACATGCGGATTGCAGAGCTGGCGATGCAGGAGGGCTGCGCCACGCTGATGGCTCTCAACAAGTGGGATCAGACCCCGCTCGATGAAGACGAGCTCGACCACGAGCGGGCGAAGGTTGCAAAGAAGCTTCGCCTTCGTCCGAAACTGATGACAATCAGCGCCAAGGACGGGCGTCATGTCAGCCGCGTTCTCGATGAGGCCGTCGCTCTCGGTGACCGCCGCGCAGAGCGGATTCCAACCCCGCAGCTCAACCGTTTCCTTGCTGAGGTAGTCGCTGAGCGCCAACCGCCGGCCCGACAGGGGAAGCGTCTCAAGCTGCTCTATCTGGCACAGATTGAGGACTCTCCGCCACGCTTCTCGCTGCAGGTAAACAGGCGAAACCGCGTGACCCGCGACTACATCTTCTTCATCGAAAACAGGATGCGCGCCCGTTACGGGCTTGACGGCGTACCGCTGATTATCGATATTCACGAGCGTAAGCAGCGTCGCTCCGAGCGTTAGCCGCTGCGGGCCCTGCAGGACGTCGTTCCTCGCGACTATTGGTCCCCGCTAGGCTGCCTCTCTATGAGTCACGAAAACAGCTTTCTCTTTACCTCTGAATCGGTCACCGAGGGTCACCCCGACAAGGTCGCCGACCAAATCTCCGATGCGATTCTCGACGCGATTCTCGCTCAGGATTCGTTCGCCAAGGTCGCTTGCGAGACGCTCGTTAACAACAATCTCGTCGTAGTCGCGGGCGAGACCTCATTCGACGTTTCGAAGATCGATGTCGAGAAAATTGTGCGCGAGAAGATCCGCGAGATCGGTTACGTCGGTTTCGATGAAGGGTTCGACGCCGACTTGGTAGTCGTCCTCAATCACCTCGGCGGTCAGTCGGCTGACATCGCGCAAGGCGTCGATGAAGCCCTGGAGGCTCGCGAAGGCGACGAGGATCCACTCGACAAGGCCGGCGCAGGCGACCAAGGAATGATGTTCGGCTACGCCAGCAACGAAACCGAGTCAATGATGCCGCTGCCGGTTCATCTTGCCCACCGGCTCGCTGAAAGGCTTACGGAGGTGCGCAAGAACGGCACGCTCGACTACCTCCGTCCCGACGGAAAGACGCAGGTCAGCGTCCGTTACGTTGACGATCGACCGGTCGCGATCGAGAAGGTTCTGATCTCAACCCAGCACGACGAGGATGCCGATACGCCTGCCGGGCGGATCGCCGACGACCTCTGGGAGCAGGTAGTCGTCCCCGTCCTGCCTGAAGGGATGTACGACGCCAGGCAGCTGCGCGAGGATCTGCTCGTCAATCCGACCGGCAATTTCGTGATCGGCGGCCCGGTTGGCGATTGTGGACTGACCGGCCGCAAGATAATTGTCGACACCTACGGCGGCAAGGCTCGTCACGGCGGTGGAGCCTTCTCTGGCAAGGATCCCTCGAAGGTCGACCGTTCCGCTGCCTACGCCGCTCGTTACGTGGCAAAGAACATCGTTGCTGCTGGCCTTGCTGAGCGCGCGGAGGTTCAGGTGGCTTACGCGATCGGCGTCGCGCATCCCGTTTCGGTCATGGTCGACACCTTCGGCACGGAGACCGTGCCGCGCGCAAGGATCGAAGAGCTCGTCGCCGAAAACTTTGATCTGCGGCCGGCAGCTTTCCGCGAGTACCTCAGCCTGCATAGCCCGATCTACTCAGCGACCGCGGCATACGGTCACTTCGGCCGTAACGAAAAGCAGTTCACGTGGGAGCGGACCGACCGCGCCGACGCGCTGCGCGCTGCTGCCGCCGAGTAACTAGAGCCCGTCGTTGGCGCTCGGGGGCTGTCGCTGCTCGGCGTGAAGGCGCTGTGCTTGATCAATTGCGGCTGCAACCGCGGGAGGGTCATCAACCCCCTCGAAGCGAAGATTTCCACCCTCGGCCCCGGCCGTGTCAAAGTCGACGGTGCCAACCTTAAAGAGGCGGTCGAATGCCGACTGGCTGGTCGAGACGTTCTGCACGCGGTCGATCCGCGTCTGCTCAACCCGCTTAGAAAGCCCGCCGCGCTGGATTGAGAGCCGGTCGCTGGTGATCGTGTAAACCGTAAAGATTCGCTTCAGCAGCCCGACGCCAATTGTCACGGCGGTGATCACGGCAAAGACGAGCACGGCGCCAAGCGGCGAGACGATCAACCACCACAGGAAGCCGACAACAAGCCCAATTCCAATTCCACTTAGGTAGAACGCCTTGATTGAGCGCCAGCTCGGGTGACCGCTATAGATGATTTCTTCGCCTGGGTGCATGTCCATCGTCAGAAACCTAACGGCTGCGATCCACGTCGGCCAGCGCGACCCATCCAACTCGCGCTCTATCGTCGCCGCTGTGCCCAAAGTCGCTCAGGTAGAGCCAATAACAACGGCCCGCGTCCTGCGCGGGCCGTTCGATTACATCTGCCCCGAGGGCGCCGGTGTGGGCTCAGTGATGGTCGTTCCATTCGCTGGCCGTGATCTGTTGGCGGTCGTCACGGCCGTGACGGATTCGTCAGAGCACGAGATGAGTGAGGCGATAGAGCTCCTCCCTGTCTCGTTACCACGCGACCTTGTCGCTCTTGGCCCGTGGCTGGCGGATGAATACTGCTCTACGCCCGCTCGTGCATACTCGCTGATGCTACCGCCGCGCGGCGTTAAGGAACGCTCAGCGCTTTACGCAAGCGTGCTGCGGGAGCCGGGCGAAGATGAGCGGCTGACCGCGAATCAGAGCGAGCTGCTGGGCTCACTTCCACGGCTGGCGGGCGGCGACGTGGCGGCGCTAAGGAGGCTTGAGAAGCGCGGCCTCGTGCTTCTAGAGGCCAAGTCGCAGCGGCGCGCGCCCAAACATGCCGAGGTCGGTAAGGCTTCAGGGGCAAGCGGACCGCCGCTTACCTCCGATCAAGCCGAGGCGCTCGAAGAGCTGCTGGCGGCGGCGCCGGGAGAGCAGCTGCTGCTCCATGGCGTTACGGGCTCTGGGAAGACGGAGGTATACCTGCGTGCGGCCGCGGAGGTGTTGGCTGCCGGTAAGACGGTGCTTGTGCTGGTGCCGGAGATTGCGCTGACTCCGCAGATCATCTCGCGGTTCGTCGAACGCTTCGGCGAGACCGTTGCGGTGATCCATTCCAAACTGAGTCCGGGCGAACGGTTCGATGAATGGATGCGGCTTCGCAGCGGTGAAGCGCGGATCTGCATCGGGGCGCGCTCGGCTGTCTTTGCGCCGATGAGTGAGATCGGCCTGATCATCGTTGACGAAGAACACGACAGCAGCTACAAAAATGAGGGTGATCCGCGCTACGACGCCCGCCACGTCGCGGCTCGCCGCGCCGAGGACCACGGCGCTGTGCTGGTAGCCGGCAGCGCCACGCCGCGAGCGGAAAGCTGGCAGCGGCTGCGCCGGTTAAGCCTGCCCAGTCGCGTTGATCAGATGCCGCTCCCTGAGGTAGAGATCATCGATCTGCGCGGCGCCTCCGGGGTGCTCCACCCGGACACCTTTCAGGCATTGGTCGATTCGCGCAAGTCGATCGTGCTGCTCAATCGCCGTGGCTGGTCAAACTATCTGAGCTGTTCGAGCTGTGGTTACGCCTGGGAGTGCCCTCAGTGCGACGTGACGCTTGTGCTCCATCGAGCAAGTGGGTCGATCTCATGCCACCACTGCGGCCATCGTGAGCGCGTGCCGGAGCGCTGCGTGGAGTGCGGGTCGGTCTCGATCGCGCGCCACGGTACCGGTACCGAGCGGCTCGAGACCGAGCTGCCCGGCATCGTCTTCCGTCTCGACGGTGATGCGGCTGACGCCGGCGCCGTCCTTCGAGCCTTCGAGCAGGCTGACGAGGGGATCCTGCTCGGAACCCAAGTCGTAGCTAAGGGACATGACTTTCCTGATGTCGAGCTCGGTGTCGTTGTCGACGCAGACCAAACCTTGCGCTTTCCTGACTTTCGAGCCGAGGAACGAACCTTTTCGCTCGTAACGCAGCTCGCCGGCCGCAGCGGCCGCGGCAGCGAGCGGGGGAGGGTGATAGTCCAATCATTTAGCCCTGACGCGCCGGCGCTGACGCTGGCTGCCCAGCATGACGCGCCGACGTTTCTAGAGCAGGAGCTCTCGCGCCGAGAAGCACTGCGCTACCCGCCATTCTCAACGCTGATCCGAATTGTCTGTTCATCGCCTCAGCCGGGTGCTGCTCAGGACGCCGCTAGCCAGCTCCAGCAGGCTCTCCCTGGTTCGCTTGGCCCTGCGCCGCTATTCCGCCTTCGCGGCCGTGAGCGTTCGCAGATCGTGATCAAGGCAGAGGATCGCCACACCGCCGTCGCGGCGGTAAATGCTGCGGTCGGGAAGGTCGCAAAGGGGGCCGGTCGCAAGTCGGTCGCAATCTCGGTTGACGTTGAGCCGCAGTAGCGCCGTGCGCGCCGTCTAGAATCTGCTCGATACCGATGACTGAAGAGAGCCAAACGGAAGCGCAAGAGCTGCGCCGCGAGCCACCAGAGCTCGACCAAGAGATGCTCGCGCGCCGCGAGGCGGCGCTGCGTCACGTGCGCAAGTTCGGCGACCCGGTGCTGAAGTCACGGGCCGCTGAAGTGGAGGACTTCGATGACGGGCTGCGCGCCGAAGTTGATCGCATGGGGCTATTGATGAATGACGCGATCGGGGTCGGGTTGGCGGCCAATCAAGTCGGATTGCTGCGCCGTTTCTTTGTTTATCGCGTTGAAGAAGATGGTCCGATCGAAGCGCTGGCCAATCCGGTCATCACTTGGAGCTCGGATCAGGAGGAGACGTTTGAGGAAGGCTGCCTCAGCTTGCCGCAGGTCGTCGTCGAAGTCACGCGGCCGGCGCAGATTCGCGTCAGCGCGCAGGACCGTTTCGGCGAGTTGGTCGAGCTTGAAGTCGATGGCCTCGAGGCTCGGATCATTCAGCACGAGCTCGACCACCTCGACGGAGTGCTGATCATCGACCGCACTACGCGCGGTCAGCGCCGCGAGGCGATGCGCAGCCTGCGCGAGCTTGGCTCGGGCTTCTAGGACCTCCCAGCGATGCGGACGGTCTACCTCGGCACGGCAGAGTTCGCGGCGGCGGTCTTGCGCCATCTCGTTGCGGACGGGACGGTGCCGCAGCTCGTCGTCACGCGGCCGGATCGCCCTGCCGGACGAGGGCGCAAGCTGACAGCCCCGCCGGTCGCCGACGTTGCACGCGAGCTAGGAATTGCAGTCGTACAGCCTGAGGACGTAAATGACGAGGAAGGCCGCGATCTGATCGCCGACGCTGGGCCGGACGCACTTCTGGTCTGCGCCTATGGGGCCCTGATTCGCGAGCCGCTGCTCTCGAGCTACGAGATTCTCAACGTCCATCCTTCTCTGCTGCCGCGATGGCGCGGAGCTGCACCAATCGAGCGAGCAATCATTGAAGGCGATGCCGAAACTGGCGTCTCAATAATGCGTCTCGTCGAGGGGCTTGATTGCGGCCCGGTCTGCGCCCAAGAGCGTGAGCCGATAGCTGATGACGACAGTTTCGGCACATTAAGTGAGCGACTCCAGCAGCGCAGCGCCGCGCTCCTTGGGAAGGTTTTGGCTGCTCCACGGCCGTTCGTTGAGCAGGATGAATCGGCCGCGACGTACGCCGAGAAAATCACCGCCAGCGACCGCATCCTCGACCCAGCCAGCAGCGCCGCAGAGCAGGATCGCGTGGTCCGCGCACTTTCCCCGCACATCGGCGCGCGGGTTGAACTCGAAGACGGTCTGATGCTCGGAGTTCGCAGCGGGCACCTAGATCGCGGCCGCCTGGTCTACGACGAGGTCGTGCCTCCTGGCTCGCGCCCAATGAGCTGGGAAGAGTTCCAGCGTGGCCGCGACGAACGGGACTGATCGCCATTCCGGGGGAGGGCGTTCTATTGTTCGAAATATGGCGGAAGTGTCAGTCGGATTGGAGTGCCCTTCGTGCCACGAGCCGTGGCTGCGGCCGACGACCGTGCCCGGCCGCTACCGCTGCGTCTACTGCCTCCACCGCTACGAGCTACGTTCGGTCTGCCCGGGCTGCGGTGAACACCAAACGATCGTGCGGATGTCGAGTACTGCGACGACGCAGTGCTCACACTGTGGCACCTCAATGCTGGTCGAGGTCTGATGATGACAATTGAGATTGCTCCATCGATCCTCAGCGCCGATTTCGGAATTCTGCGCGAGCAGGTACAGCTCGTTGAGGACGCTGGTGCCCGAATCATCCATGTCGACGTCATGGACGGGCAGTTCGTGCCGCCGCTTTCGATGGGCCCGCAGGTCTGTGAGGCGCTGCGCGACATGGGCCTTCACCTCGAGGTGCACCTGATGGTTGACCGCCCGGAGACAATCCAAGTCGAGACTTTCGCCGCGGCTGGCGCGGGAACGATCATTATCCACGCCGAGGCAACCCCAGCCGTCGACTACGCGCTTGAGCTGATTCGCTCACATGGCTGCAAGGCGGGGCTGGCAGTCAACCCGGCAACGCCGCTCTCTATTTACGAAGAGATCGAACCAGACTTGGCGCTCTGCATGACCGTCAACCCAGGCTGGGGCGGTCAGAGCTTCATCGCAAGTTCGATCGAGAAGATCACTCGGCTACGCGCGATTGTCGGCGACGAGGTAGTGATCGAAGTGGACGGCGGAGTCGACGCAAGAACGGCGGGGCTATGTGTCGCCGCCGGTGCTTCCCGGCTGGTCGCCGGCTCAGCGATCTTCGGTCAGGATGATCCCGCCCGAGCCTTCAATGACATCCTCAACGCTGCGACGATCAGGAACTAGCTCTCCGTCGGCGCGAGGCGGCCGCCGGTAGAGGACGTAGAGCATCGCGCATAGCGTCGCCGTGGCCGCCGGGTAGCCAAGCTCAGCGCGCAGCAGCGCCGACTCCACGACCGGTACAAACATCCAGCCGACGAATGCCAACGCAACCAGCAACCAGATCACGCTGGCGGCTCTAGCTCGGCCGCGTGCCAGCGCTGCCTGGTTGAGCGTGCCGGCAATGAGGTGGAATCCCATTCCAATCGCGACAGCAGCGAGGCCCCAGCGGCCGAAGCTTGTGTCGTCGCCAAAGAAGAGCTCCATCAAGGCGGGTCCGAGCAGCAGCATCACCAGTGCCGAGAGCCCAGCGAAGATCGCGATTGCGCGAACCGTGATCTTGATCGCTCGCGAGAATTCCTCGCCGCCTTTGGTGGCCTCAAGGCCTGTGAGGTGTGGCAGCAGCGTCGTTTGGACCGATTGGAAGAGCTGCAGCGGCGCCCGCGTGATCAGCAGCACGCTGAATACGGCGCCGGCAGTTGCCGCGCCGGCGACCGAATCGGCTACGAGTACGCCCGCGTTTAGCAGTGTCTGCTCGCCGAGCTGAATCGCAGCCACGGCGCCGGCGAAGCCAACACCACTGCCGGCAACCGAAGCGACCTCGAGCTCCGGCGCGTCGCGATCCAAGCGGCTGTGACGGGCGATTGCCCACGGAACGACTAGTAGCGACGCCAGTGGGGCGGCAAAGATCCCGATCGCAATCGCGGTCTGTCCGCTGCTGATTCCAATAAGCACGGCGAGTGGAAAGCAGACCCTCGCGCTGGATTCAAAGAGCATTAATCCGCCGTATAGAACAAACCACTGGTGGCCGGCGAAGTAGCCACGCGCGAAGTAGCTGGCGGCGTAGGCGACAGTCGCAGCGACGAAGATCAGATAGAGCGACTGAGAGCCGCCGAAGAGCCCCTCTATCTGCGGTCGCAGGGCAATCGCCACGACGAGAAAGGTGAGCGCAAAACTTGCTTGAATCAGCATCGGTCCGCGGAGCGGGTGGTTGCCTTCTGCGCCGCGCGCGCGGCGATCGGCGATCGTCCGTGACAGAAGCTGCTCGATCGGTCTGTAAATAACCGAGATGACAATGAAGAGCGCGGCCCATAGGACGCTGAGCTCGCCGTAATCGGTCGCCGTCAGCAGGTGCGACGAGAGTGAGAAGTAGAGAAACGTCAGCAGCCCGGTAACGCCAACGCCGACCGCAAGGACGCGCGCCCCTGATACGTAATCGCCCTCAGTCGGCGTCTCTGCCGGAGCGGATCGCTGTGGCTTAGCCATTGAGTCGTACTACCGCCATTACCCATGGGAACGGGTGGCGCAGTTCAACAACTTCGCCGTAGCGAGAGAGCATCTCCCGGAACGAGCGACTGGACCAATGGTTGAGGTGCCCAGGCGTGTTGCCCAGCTCGCTCCAGTAGGCGCCGCGCGCGATGTTTGTGATTCTCCAAAGCGGCTCGCGCGGCACTGAGAGAAGCAGCCAGCGTTCGGCGCACCGCGACATTTCGGAGAGCACCATCTCAGGGTCGCTGACGTGCTCGAGCACTTCGATCGCGGTCGCGGTATCGAACTCGTTGTCGGCGAACTCAAGTTGCTCGCCCTTCATGACGCGGTACTCGAGGTTCGGCGCGCGACGTTGCTCCCATTGAGCGTGGAGCAGAGGATCGTCGAGGTCGGTGCCGACAATCCGGCCGCCGCTCGGCAATCGGCCGGCCCACTCGTGCGTGAGCACCCCCTCGCCGCAGCCGATGTCGAGGATTGAAGTCGGGGCGGCCATCGCGTAGCAAGCATCGAGGTCGCGGTGGAAGCCGGCCATCAGGCGGCGAACAACTGGGTGCGTCGAACCGTACTTGTCGAAAGTGTTACCGGTTACGGTCCCTTCGCTGTCTACAGTCACGCGCGACTTCATCGAGGCGCCTCCTCTTGTTTGATCAGCGCGCGCTGTTCGCTGGGAGTCGGAGCTGAATGGGCACCGGTGGTTGCCGCTTGGCCGGTCGGCGCGGCTCCGGGCTCGTAGTGCGACGGTGGCACGCCTAGCTCCAGCTCGACCCGGCGGACGCGTTCGAATATGCGTTGGCTCATGATCCGCTGGGCGTGCATCAGGTCGCCGATCACGGCCAGGGCGCCCATTACGACGGCGGCGTTGAAGAGCACGGCGCCGAAGATCAGCGACTGCACGTGGCCGGCGCCATCTCCTTGAACCCAGTAGATGAAGAAGAGCGTGAACGGGATCAGGGCAGCGATGCCGAGCACAACCGCCGCTGTAGCGAAGACGCGCATCGGTTCGTACTGGGCGTAGATGCGGAAGATCGAGATGCTGTTGCGTCGCACGTAAGACCAAGTCGATGGGAAGAGTCGCGACTCGCGCGTCTTCGGATTGGTGCGGATCGGAACATCCTCTACGGCCACAAGAAGCTTGCCGGCCTGGATGATCGTCTCGAGCGTGTAAGTGAAGCGCGAGACGACTGCCATCTGCAGTGCTGCTTCGCGGTTGTAGGCGCGGAAGCCGGAAGTCGTATCCGGGACGTCTGTGTCGGAAGCCTGACGAACGACCCAAGAGCCAAGCTTCTGGAGGCGCTTCTTGATTGGAGAGAAGTGTTCAATTGAGTCCGTCTGGCGGTCACCGACAACCATGTCGGCGCGGCCGTCGATGATCGGTTCGACCAGCTTGGGGATGTCGGCGCCGAAATACTGGTTGTCGGCGTCGGTATTTACGATTACGTCGGCACCGAGCTTGAGGCAGGCGTCGAGGCCAGCTTGGAAGCCTGCGGCGAGACCACGGTTGTTGGTCAGCCGGACGATGTGGTCAACGCCGTTAGCTCGCGCGACGTCAACCGTTGCGTCGGTTGATCCGTCGTCGATGATCAGCCATTCGACGTCGTCGACGCCGTCGACCTGACGCGGGAGGTCGGCGAGGGTCTCAGGAAGGGTTGCCTCTTCGTTCAGGCACGGGATCTGAATGATCAACTTCATCGACGCCCAATCGTACGGGTCTGGTGCGATCGGGGCTGAAACGGGTCGACCAGTTAGCGCTGCCCGTCATCTGGCTGCGTAGTATCCCTGCCGGTTGCGCGTTACGTAATCGTGCTCAACCGACTGCCTCCCGTGACCACAGCCTCCTCTTCGCCCAACTTGATTTCACGCGCCCTATCGCTGCCGTGGCCAATGATCCTGCTCGGGGTTCTGATTGTGGTCGTTGCGGCGGGGACGATCATCTTCCCGACCTACACCGCATATGACGCGACCTACTCGCTGCTCTGGGGGCGCGAGATCCTTGACGGGCAGCTGCCAGTGTTCGACACCTTCCGGGCCCCAACGGAGCACCCCTTGGGTTTGGTCTTCGGCGTCTTCTTCGCCGCCTTCGGTCGCGCCGGCGATCGTTTGATGTTGCTCGCGACGATGGGCAGCTTCGTCCTGATGGTCGTCGCCCTCTATCAGCTTGCACGCAACTCGTTCACGGTTCTGGTCGGCCTCGCCGCGGCAGCGCTTCTCTGTACGCGCTTCGATTTTCCGTTTCTCGCGGCGCGCGCGTTCATCGACATTCCCTACCTCGCGCTGCTGCTGTGGGCGGCCGCGCTGGAGGTAGCAAAGCCGCGCCGAGGAGCGCTTGTTTTCTGGCTGCTGGCGCTGGCCGGGCTGCTGAGGCCGGAGGCTTGGATCATTTCCGGGATCTATTGGCTTTGGCTCTTCCCCGGGCTCTCTTGGCGTAGGCGGGTCGAATTCGCGATGCTCGTCGCTGCCGCGCCAGTGATCTGGTCTGGGATTGACTACATCGTTACTGGCGACCCGTTCTTCTCCCAGACGAATACGACGGATTGGACGGCGGCGAACGGCCGCAATAGGTCGGCTGGCGCGGTTCCAGGCGACACGGTGCTCTTCTTCACTCAACTGCTGAAGCTCCCGGTTATGGTCGCCGGACTTATCGGCATTGGTCTTGCCAGCTGGCTCGTGCCGCAGCGCGTGCGAGTGCCGCTGGCGCTCTTTCTGATCGGACTGTTCACGTTCGTACTGCTCGCGCTTGGGCAGTTCTCGGTTATCAGTCGCTACCTGCTGCTGCCGGCGATCATGCTGATGGTCTTCGCGGCGTTCCTCGTCGCCGGTTTCACAGTCATCGAAGAAGGCCGTGTGCGTAAATATTGGTCGGCCGCCTCGGCGATCGCTGTGGTCGCCTTGATTGTTTGGACGGTTGTCCGCGTCAACGTTGGCGTGCTCGTTTCGGAGCTGAAATTCCGCGGTGATTCGGTGCGCGCTCTGACCAGCCTGCTCGACCGGCCTGACGTTCGCGCAGTCGCCAAGTGTGGCCCCGTGCTGACGAGCAACCACCGCCTCGTACCTTCGGTGCGCTGGATCATGGACCTCCCGGCCGATCAGGTGGTCCCGCGTAGCGACGTGCTGGTCTCATCGAAGGTGAAGGAAGGGATAGTCGTGCTGGCAGCCGGACGGGCGGTGCTTCTGCGCGGCGGCCTCGACCGTGAGAACCCCGTTGCCGCGGACACCCTGCGCAACCTGCCGCCGGTTGGCTACCGCCCGATTGCGGCCAACGATCTCTATTCGGTGTACGGGCGCTGTCGCTGAGCGCGGCCCACTAGGCCTATCCTGAGCGCTAATGGATAGCTCCGTTTCAACGCGCGACCAGACGCTGCTAGCCAAGGCAATTGAGCTTGGCCGCAGAGGGATCGGCAACGTCAGCCCAAATCCGCAGGTCGGCGCCGTCATCGCCCGAGACGGCGAGGTTCTCGGCGAGGGTTGGCATGAGCGTTACGGCGGGCCTCACGCTGAGGTGAACGCAATTGCCGATTGCGGCGACGCCGACCTAACTGGCGCAACGCTCTACGTATCGCTCGAGCCCTGCTGTCATCAGGGCCAGCAGCCACCTTGCACCGATGCGATTACCGAAGCCGGTATCGCTCGAGTCGTGGTCGCTAGCGATGACCCGACCGAGAAGGCAAGCGGTCGTGGGCTGGGAATCCTCCGAGACGAAGGCGTCGATGTTGAAGTTGTTGGCGGCGAACTAGCGGCGACGGCACGACTGGAGAATCAGGCCTTCCGCAAACATGCGCGCTGCGGCAAGCCTTGGGTTCTCTTCAAGTCAGCGATGAGCATCGATGGCAAGGTCGCCACACGGGAAGGCGATTCGCAGTGGATCTCCGATGCCAGCAGCAGAGAGTTGGTTCACCTCTGGCGAGCCGAGGTCGACGCAGTCGCCGTTGGAATAGGAACGGCTATGGCCGACGATCCGCAGCTCACGGCTCGCACTCCCGCCGTTGAAAAACAGCCCCGCCGAGTTGTTTTCGATTCCGACGGCCGGCTGCCGCTCGATTCGCAGCTCGTCGCTGGGGCACCGGATCTGGAGCTGGTCGTGATTGTCACGCGCGCTGCTCCTCGGAGCGCTGTCGAGGCACTTGAATCGGCCGGCGCTCAAGTGATCGTCGTCAGCGGCGAGAACGAGCCACTTCGAATCAGCGATGCTCTGACTCAGCTCGGGAATCTCGATCCACCTGTTACGGCGCTGATGCTCGAAGGCGGGCCTCACTTGGCCGGAGCCTTCTTTGACGCAGGCGAGATCGACGAAGTCCGGCTCTTCATTGCGCCGCTCGTGCTCGGCGGCTCGACTGCACGTGATCCAGTTGAGGGGATGGGAGTTACGCTGATTGCCGACGCGACCCGCGCGCTTTCGCTGAAAGCAGAGCCGGTCGCTGATGACATCTTGTTGACGGCAAGACTGCGAGAGTGGTGAGAATGTTTACTGGGCTGATCGAGGATTTAGGTGAGCTGAGTCTGCTCGAAAGCAATGAGCTGGGCGCACGGCTGACGATTCGCAGTGTGCTCGCAGCGCAGCTTTCGGAGGGTGATTCGGTCGCCGTCAATGGCGTCTGCCTCACGGCAACCGGGGTTGGCGAGGAGAGCTTCTCTGCCGACGCGATGAACGAGACTCTCAGCCGCAGCTCACTTGGGAAGGCCGAGCCGGGCTCGTCGCTCAACCTTGAGCTTCCGGTCCGAGCCAACGGCCACCTCGGCGGCCACATCGTCCAAGGCCACATTGATGGCGTCGGCACGATTGCCGCAACGCGTGAGGATGGAATTGCCCTCGTTGTAACGGTCTCCGCCGGCCCTGAGCTGCTTCGCTACGTCGCCGAGAAGGGTTCGATCGCCGTCGACGGGGTCTCGCTGACGGTCGCGAGCGTCGATGATGCCGGCTTCGATGTCTGGCTAATTCCGGAGACAACTCAGCGGACCAATCTCGGCACAGCTGAGCCGGGCCGTACAGTCAACCTCGAAGTTGACATCCTCGCCAAGTACGTCGAACGGCTTCTCTCAACGACCAAATGACCAATTCCGCCGAAACCGATTACCGCTTCGCGACCGTCGATGAGGCGCTGGCCGACATTGCTGCCGGCAAGATGATCGTCGTCATCGATGACGAGGACCGCGAGAACGAGGGCGACCTCGTGATGGCGGCTGAGCACGTTACGCCAGAGGCGATCAACTTTATGGCCAAGAATGCTCGCGGCTGGATCTGCCTGGCGCTGACGCCAGATCGCTGCGCCGAGCTCGACCTTGAGCTGATGACGGCAAAGAATGAGACGCCTTACGAGACACCGTTCACGGTCACGATCGAAGCTCGCGAGGGGGTCACAACGGGAATCAGCGCCGCCGACCGTGCGCAGACGATCCGCGTTGCCAGTGACCCGTCCAACGGCCCGGAAGCAATCGTCAAGGGCGGGCACGTGAACCCACTTAAAGCGAAGCCTGGTGGCGTTCTTGAGCGCACGGGCCACACTGAGGCAAGCATTGATCTAGCGCGCCTTGCTGGCTGCACGCCGGCCGGCGTGATCTGCGAAATCATGAACGACGACGGCTCGATGGCCCGCGTTGATGACCTCAAGAGCTACTGCGAAGTTCATCAACTGAAGATGCTGACGATCGCCGACCTGATCGCTTATAGGCGCAAGAATGACAAGCTTGTTGAGCGCGTCGTATCGACGACAATGCCGACCGCCTTTGGCGACTTCACAGTCTTCGGTTACCGCTCGCTCGTAGATGACAAACACCACGTTGCACTGGTCAAGGGCGACGTCGATGGTAAGCAGGACGTAGTCGTTCGCGTCCACTCTGAATGCTTGACCGGCGATGTTTTCCATTCTCTCCGCTGCGACTGCGGCGATCAGTTAGAAGCCGCGTTGGCCGTGATTGAAGAGGAGGGTCAGGGAGTCTTGCTCTACCTCGCACAAGAGGGAAGGGGGATAGGACTTCTCAACAAGCTGAAGGCCTACAAACTGCAGGAGGAGGGCTACGACACGGTCGACGCCAACCTCAAGCTCGGTCTACCAGCCGACCTTCGCGACTATGGAATCGGCGCGCAGATTCTTGTCGACCTCGGGCTCAGTTCGATCCGCATCCTCACTAACAACCCGAAGAAGATCCACGGCCTTGAGGGCTACGGCCTATCTGTAAGTGAGCAGCTGCCGATCCAACCTGCTTCGAACGCTCACAATGAGGGGTACCTCGATACGAAGCGGCGGCGGATGGGCCACACGCTCCATCACCAAGGACTCAATCTCGACGAGGAGATGATTCACGCCGAGCGCGAACAGGACAGAAGTGCGGAGGAAGTCGGCGATGAGTGAGCGCTATGCAATCGTTTGCGCTCAGTTCTATTCCGAATTAGCCGAGCGTCTGACCTCGAGCGCGCAGGCCGCGTTTGCGGAGGCCGGATGTGAATCGGCCGAGTGCTTTGAAGTGCCGGGGGCCTTCGAACTGCCGGCAGCGGCGAAGCTTTGCGCTCAGTCCGGTCGCTTTGCCGGAGTCGCCTGTCTTGGTGCCGTGATCAGGGGCGAGACAGACCATTACGACTACGTTTGCGCCGAATCCGCGCGTGGAATCCAGAGCGTCTCGCTGGATACCGGTGTGCCCTGCTCATTTGGCGTGCTGACCGTCGACACTCTCGATCAAGCGCTCGAGCGCTCCGGTGGCGGGGTTCGCGACGCGGGTCGCAACGCCGCCAACGCGTTGCTGGCCTTGCAGCGCATCCGTTCGCAGCTCGCAGCCAAGTAGCGGCCGCACTGGCAGGCAGCGGCGAGCGTCGCTAAGCTTGACGGCAATGAGCGGACAGACAATCGCCCTATTAATAACCGGACTTTCGCACGTCGGCGCGGCTGCGATTCTGGTCGTGATGCTAATCCGCTTGGGTGGTGCCCGCCCGCAAGATCTCCGCGACTGGTGGGATAGCGACGGCGGTTCTGGTGGCGGCCCCGATGGCCGGCCGACAGGCGGCCCGGGTGGTAGTGGAATTCCTCTACCGGACGCGCAGCAAAGCTCCGTCCGTCTGCGTGGCCCGCGTGCTATTGGCGGTGCTTTTAGCGCTCCGCGCCGTGCGCCGCATCGTCCTCCAACGCCTCAGCGTGACTCGGAACCTGCGAGCTGACCGCTACACTCCGCAACGCAATGGCCAAGGTATGTTTCAGCTGCAACAAGGGACCGGCATTCGGCAACAGCCGAAGCCACTCGATGGTTGCTACTCGCCGTCGTTTTAACCCGAACTTGCAGAAGGTGCGGATCGTCGTCGAGGGTGCACCTCGCCGCGAATACGTCTGTACGCGCTGCCTGAAGGCCGATAAGGTCCAGAAGGCCCTTTAGGCTCTGCGGCGTAGTGCCGCAATCGAATTCCAGCTCCAGCCTGCTGCGCTTCCGAGCAATCCTCGGCGGCGCCTTGCTCGCGCTTGAGGAGCGGCGCTCCGAAATCAACGACCTCAACGTCTTCCCGGTCGCCGACGGAGACACGGGCGACAACATGGTGCTGACGATCGAAGGCTGCCTTGCCGAGCTTGATCGTCTCGCCGAAGAGTCCGGCGAGCGCTCTCTCGATGAGATCGGCCGTGAGGAAATTGTCGATCTTGTAGCTCGTGCGGCGCTACTCAGCGCCAGGGGCAACAGCGGTGTGATCCTCTCGCAGCTGATTCGAGGCGCCGCCGAGGAGCTGATCTCGCGGCCCGGAGTGCTGGTGGACCCAGTCCTAATCGCGCTCGCGATGCAGCGCGCCGCGGAGCGGGCATACGCCTCCGTCCGCGAGCCAGCGGAGGGAACAATCCTGACAGTGATGGCCGACATGGCGACAGCTGTGACAGCGGCGTTGGAGCAGATCGCGCCGATGTCGGGCGACGCCACGCCAGATCAGCAGAACGCGAGAATCGCTGAGCTGCTCGAGATCGCCGTGGTCGCGGGGGAGGAGTCGGTGCGAAGAGGTCCCGAGCTGCTTCCCGTCTTGAAGGCGGCCGGAGTAGTCGATTCGGGTGGCTATGGCGTCGTCGTCCTCTTCGCGGGCTGCGTCACGGCGCTACGAGGCGAGCAGGGCCTGTCGGTCGCTCATCACGTCGCGCCAGCGCGCTCGAGCGAGCCACAACATGAGTCCTCAACATTCCGTTTCTGCACCAACTTTGCCGTCACGGCAACAACCGCGGATCGGCTGGCGACTGCCGATCAGTACATCGCCGAGCTCGAGGAGCTCGGCGATTCGGTGCTCGTCGTCGGTGACCAGGTGACTTTGCGCGTCCACGTCCATACCGACGAACCGGCTGCAGCGACGGCGCTCTTCTCCGAGGTCGGACAGGTTTCGCGGCTCGATGTTGCCGACATGTCGGCGCAGATCGCTGACCGTGAGGAGCGGCTCGCCAGCGAACCAGCAGTCCGCTCTCGCTGCGGCACATTGGCAATCGTTGCCGGTGACGGGATCGCCCAGCTCTACCGCTCTCTCGGAGCACACGTCCTCGATGGCGGCGAAACGCTCAACCCTTCTACCTACGAAATCCTCGCCGGCATTCACAGCGTCCCTGCAGATGAGGTCGTTGTGCTGCCTAACAGCCGCAATGTCTTCATGGCTGCCCAGGCGGCTGCCGAGATGTCAGAGCGAGCCGTTCACGTTGCCCAATCGAGCGAGATGCAGGCAGGTCTCGTGGCGCTCGTGGCCTATCGCCCAGAGCGTTCCGCGGCAGAGAATGCTGCCGAGATCGACGCACTACTGGTGGACGTTCGCAGCGGCAGCGTCGCACGAGCAGCTCGCGCTGACGGCGAGGGGAGGTTTGCGGAAGGTGACGCGGTCGGTTATGTCGGGGAGGAGCTAGTCGCCTGGGGTGAGCCGGAAGCGACGCTTAGCGCGGTCATCGATGCATTGGCGCAAGGGAGCGAACTGCTTACGGTTATCGCCGGGGTCGGAGCGCCAATCGATGGGGCGGGTGTCCGGAACTTGGCCCCCGCAACACTCGAACTTGAGCAGTATGAGGGCGGCCAATCGAGCCGCTGGTGGCTGTTGTCCGCTGAATAGTTGACGATTAGCCCGTGGATAAGAGCCCTCGCGGACTAGGCGACGGCGCGCCGTTGAATCACGACCAGCTAATCGGCGCTCCGCTGCGCTGGCCTTCGGAGAAGGCGCTCGCCGAGCGGCCAAAGTTTGGCGGCCGTAAGGCTGAAGAGGGAGCAGAGCATCTTGGCCTCACGACGGTCGGGGCACTACTTGAGCACCTGCCACGTGACCGGCGTGAGGCGCGCACAATCGCGGCGCTTGTGCCGGGAGAGCAGGCAACGATCGTCGTCGAAGTCCGCTCGATCAGCTCGCGGCCCGTCCGCAGGCGCGGAATGCGGCCGCTGGTGGAGGCGCTTGTCTTCGACGAAACCGGCCCGCTTCAGGTCACCTTCTTCAATCAGCCCTGGCTGGTGAAGAAGTATCCGCCAGGCACAAGGTTGGTGCTGCACGGCAGCTACGAGGCACGAAACCGCTTCCGCGTCAGCTCGCACGCCCCGACCGCCGACGAGATCGGCGCCGGTGATGACGTCGCCCACTACCCCGCCGCAGAGGGCCTCTCGTCGACGCAGATCCTGGCTGTCGTTCGTGAACACCTTGACGCTGCGCGGCTTGCCCCCGACCCGCTGCCGGGCCGGCTGCGCGCGCGTCATCGCTTGCCCGACATGCCATCGGCGCTCTTGGCCGGTCACGCTGGGCAGCTCGAACCCGCGCGCCAGCGGCTCGCTTTCGATGAGCTGCTCTACGTACAGCTAGATCTCTTGCGCCGCCGCGCCCGCCGCGCAGAAGAGGTCAAAGCGCCTCAGCTTCCAGAGGGCTCGGCGGCTGGCGAAGTCGACCTAGTCAACGAGTGGATTGCGGAGCAGCTCCCGTTTGAGCTAACGGGAGACCAAGAGCGCGCCGTGGCTGTGGTGCTGGGCGATATTGAGCGGGGGCACCCAATGCAGCGCCTGCTGATGGGGGAGGTCGGCTCCGGAAAAACGGTCGTTGCGCTCGCGGCGATGTTGCGCGCAGTCGCCAACGGGTACCAAGCCGCGCTGATGGCACCAACTGAGACGCTTGCCAACCAGCACTTTGCCACGCTGGCGGAGCTGATGCCAGGGCAGGCAGTTCCGATTGCGCTGCTGACCGGATCAACGCCGGCCGCCAGGCGTCGCGATCTGCTGGGCAAGTTGGATTCAGGTGAGCTTGGGATAATCGTTGGAACCCACGCCCTAATCGAAGACGACGTGCTCTTCAAACGGCTTGCCGTTGTTGTTGTCGATGAGCAGCACCGCTTTGGCGTCCGTCAGAGGACCGCTCTCGACGCGAAGGCCGCAAAGGCGGTGGGGTCTGCAGGTGCCGCCGCTCCTCACGTGCTGCACATGACGGCGACGCCGATTCCACGGACGCTTGCACTGCTTGGCTACGGCGATCTTGATGTAACTGAGCTCCGCGAACTGCCTAAAGGGCGCCAGCCGATCGCCACCCACCTTGCCTCCGGGGAGCGCGACCGCGCCCGGGCTTATGAGCGGATCCGAGAGGAGCTGCGGGAGGGCCGCCAGGCCTACGTGGTTTGTCCGCTGGTCGAGGAATCCGAGGCGCTCGCTGCGCGCGCCGCAAGCGCTGAGTACGAACGGCTCAGCGCCGACGAGTTCGCCGATTTCAGCGTCGCTCTGATCCACGGCCAGATGCCGTCGGCGCAGAAAGCCGAGGCGATGCGCAGCTTCAAAGCCGGTGAGGTCGACGTACTCGTCGCGACAACAGTGATCGAAGTCGGGGTCGATGTTCCAAACGCAACCGTGATGCTCATCGAGAACGCGGAGCGTTACGGCCTCTCCCAACTGCATCAGCTGCGTGGGCGTATCGGCCGCGGAGAGCACGCATCGGTCTGTATCTGCTTTGGGCCGAAAGAATCAGAACGGCTGGCAGCTTTCTCTACCTGGAACGACGGCTTCAAGTTGGCCGAGGTTGATCTCCAGATTCGCGGCGAAGGCGAGCTGACCGGCACCCGCCAGTCGGGCATGGCGGCTTTTCGGTTCGCCTCGATGCCGGAAGACGGAGAGCTGCTGGAGCGAGCCCGGCTCAGCGCCCGCGACATCCTCGAGGCTGACCCGGAGTTGCAACTTGCTGAGCACGTACCGCTGCGCGAGGCGCTGGAGCGGGCGAGAGGATCGTTGTTGGCGGCAACGATTCCAGCCTGATGCGCGTCGTTGCAGGGGCATTCGGGGGCCGCAAGCTGTCGTCGCCGCCCAGCTCGGTCACGCGCCCAACCAGTGACCGCGTGCGCGAATCACTCTTCGCGACTCTCGGCCCGATCGAAGGGCTCACCGTGCTCGATCTTTTCGCCGGCTCGGGCGCGCTGGCGATCGAGGCGCTCTCACGTGGCGGCGCAAGCGCAGTCCTGGTTGAGCGAGACCGCGGCGCAGCCAAGGTGATCGCGGCGAATCTAGCTTCGCTTGGTCTGACTGAGCCCCGGGCAAGACTAATTCGCGGCAATGCGCAGAAGGCGCTGGAGCAGGCAGCCAAGGCCGCTGAGGAATACGATCTAATCTTTCTAGACCCTCCGTACCGTCAGCCTGCGATGCTTGGCAACGATGCTGCGAAGCTGATCGGGGCAATTCTCGCGCCAGATGCGAGAGTGGTGACCGAAAGCGACCGGCGTCAGCCGTTTGAACTTGAAATACCGATGATCGACGAACGCCGCTACGGCGACACCCTGATACGAATCCACAAACAATGACCAACTCAAAGAAGATCGCAGTTTGCCCAGGCTCCTATGACCCGATCACGCGAGGCCACGTCGACGTGATCGCTCGCGCCGCCGAAATCTTCGACGAGGTTGTTGTTGCCGTCGTCAATCATCCGGTGCGTAAGGGGTCAACTCTTTTCAGCCTTGACGAGAGGCTCGCCTTTATTGAAGATGCAACCTCCGAACTTTCAACTGTTCGTGCCGCGCCCTTCGACACGCTGATCGTCGACTTCGCGCGCGAGATCGGCGCAAAGACAATCGTCAAGGGACTTCGTGCGATTTCAGACTTCGAGTACGAAACCGAAATGAATCAACTCAATCGCCAACAGGCCCCCGATGTAGAGTCGCTCTACATGATGGCCAGCCCGCAGTTCAGCTTCATCAGCTCAAGCGGAATCAAGGAACTGGCGATCTTTGGTGGAACTATTGACGAGCTGGTCACACCAAAAGTTGCAGCCCGACTGAAGGAAGAACTCGCTCGCTAGCGAAAGGCACCGTGCTATGGACGTTCTCGTACTAATCGACAAACTTGATGATCTGATCCACAACGCCAAGCCGGTGCCCCTCACCGACCAGGTGCGCGTGGACAAAGAGGAGATCTACGACATCCTCGATCAGATGCGCGCCACGATCCCGGAAGAGATCAAGCAGGCTCGCTGGATCGTCAAGGAACGCCAAGAGATGCTTGCAGAAGCCAAGCGCGAAGCGGAGCGCGTGATCAAGGAAGGTCACGAGAAGCAGGCGCAGCTAATAGCTGGTGAGGCCGTAACGCGCGAAGCAGAGCGCGGCGCCGACGACATCATCGAAGAGGCGAAGGTCCGCGAGCGCGAGATTCGCCTTGGCGCCGAGGATTACGCCGACGAAATCCTTGGCACGCTCGAAACCAACCTTTCGAAGTTCATCTCCGCCGTGCAACGCGGTCGCGACCGGCTCGCGGGCGCAGACGACGAAGCATCCGACAGCCGCTGATCTAGAGCTGTTCGTCTTCGCTGCTTGAAGGGTTCGTCAGCGCGGCAATCTCGTCGAGCTGCTCGCGAACCGAGTTAGCAAGCTCGTCAACGCTCTCTGAAGTAGCAAGTATCTGGTTGCTGGCAGTGGTCAGAGATCGCTTGATTCCGGAAACCTTCTTCAGTAGGTCGAGCGCGCGGCCGGCGGCCTGCCTTACGGCGACGCCGTCGATCTCATCGCCTTCAGGGCTAGCCATCAGAATCCGCGCCCGCGCGAGCAGGTAGCCGGTTTCAAGAACTAGCGTCGAATCGCTCTCAGGATCGAAGGTCACGACGATCTTGTTGCCGTGGAGCTCCTCCAGCGGGCTGAACTTGGCAGGCGCCTGAGCGTCGCTCGGCACGACAAGAACTCCGTATCCGGCGCTGCGCTGAGCGCGAGCTTCGTCGAGTGTCACGATCGCCTCGTTGCGGCTGAGGCGCGAGTTCTTCGCTTCGAAAGCAATGCGGCCCCGGGCCGGCCCGCTCTGGGCCTCAATCTCGACGACGACGTCGCCCTTCTTGCCGCCACCCTCGGTCTTTTCGCCGACGGCCTCAGAGCTGTCGCCGCGACCTTGGGCAATTACCGCGATCGCGTCGGCAACCTGCTCTTCATAGCTGCGGCCCTTTGCGGTGCCGCGCGCCTCGGCTTCAGCAAGCTTCTCCGCGCCCTCGGCCTCAGCCTCGGAACCGGCGATCGACTTCTGCATCTCGGTGATCGTGCGGTTCATCTCGAGCAGCTGTTTGGCCTGCTGGTCGGAGGCCTGCTTAATGATCTCTGTCGTCAGTTTTTGGAACTGAATCAGTGGGTTGGTCTCGTCATCGGCGGTGAACTGTTTTGTCAGCGCTTCGCGATGTGTCCGCAGCATCTCCTCGACGAGCGCCTTGACCTGGTTTTGAACGGCGCTACTCGAGTTCGCGCCGAAGTGTTGATCAAGCAGTTTCGGCAGCAGGCCTGCGTCGGCATCGAAGGTCGCGTCGATCTTCTCTTTGAAGCCTTCGGTGACCTTCAGAGCACTCTCGTTGAACTGTTGTTCAACCTCGTGGGCTTGGCGCTCAAACTCGGCCTTGACGAATTCCGTGTCTGAAGCCGTCTGCTCACGCTGCAGAATTCGCGCGCCAATCTCAATTGCTTGGCTGACAAGCTGATCGAGGCTCTCGCCGGCCGCCTCGCGCTCACGCGCGAGCGCAATCGTGGTGTCGTCGTCGACCGCTAGGCCGTCAATGAGCAGCTGATTGCCGAACAGTCTCACCTGCTCGCTAGTGATTGGAGTGATTGGTTCCACCGACACGTAAGTTGCACCGTACGCGCAGCTTCTGACAGACCGCAGGCACCCCTGCAGCGTGACCGTGTCGATATGCCTCGCTCGATACGCTGCGCGTAATGCGCGAAAAGGTCGAAGAGGCAGCGTTTGTTGCCCGCACTTTCGCTCGCGCTGGAATGGTTCGGCCCGAGAATCCGTTGCGGCTACTGCAGTCCGTAGGCGTGCTGCGTCGCTGGGGAACCTCGATCGCCGGCGGCTATGCGAGCGCCGCCATCCGTCGCCCCGGCACGCTGGCCCTGATCGATGACAGCGGCGCACTTACCTACGCCGAGCTAGATCGCCGCGCAAACGAGCTGGCACGCGGTTTGAGTGCTGCCGGCATCGGAGCGGGTGACGGGATCGCCGTCCTCTGCCGCAACCACCGTTATTTCGTTGAGGTGACAATCGCCGCTGACAGGATTGGCGCCGACCTGATCTTCTTGAACACGATGTTCGCTGCGCCTCAGGTGAGCGCGGTCTGCGACCAGGAGAAGCCGGTTGCGATCGTCTACGACGATGAGTTCGGCGAAACGGTGGCGGCTGCAAGCGAGGGCAGGATCTGTTTCATCGCTTGGGCAGATAGCCCCGGCAGCAGCCCTACCCGAACCCTCGACGAGATCCGCGCTGGCCAACCGAGCGACGCGCTCGATCCGCCACCGTCACCGGGTCGGATCATCATCCTCACGAGCGGAACGACCGGAATGCCGAAGGGTGCGCAGCGCGAGCAACCGAGCTCGCTTGCTCCCGCCGCGTCGCTGCTTGACGTGATCCCGCTTCGCGCCCGGGAGATAACGTTGATCGCACCGCCGCTATTTCACTCGTGGGGGATGGCTCACTTCTCTCTGGCGTTGATGCTCGGCTCGACGATCGTCCTCCAGCGCGGTTTCGACCCGCAGCAATCGCTGGTCGCGGCGGCCCGCAACGCAGCCAGCGCGCTGGTGGTCGTGCCGGTGATGCTCCAGCGGATGGTCGAGCTGCCCGCCGACGCACTTGCCGGCGTCGACCTATCGCGGCTGAAAGTGATCGCCGCAAGCGGCAGCGCGCTGCCCGGAGAGCTGGCGCTGCGGGCGATGGATCGCTTTGGCGACATCCTCTACAACCTGTACGGGTCGACCGAGGTTGCTTGGGCGACGGTCGCCGGCCCGGCCGATCTGCGCGACGCGCCGGGCACCGCGGGCCGTCCACCGCGCGGAACGGTTGTCGAGCTCTTTGACGAGCACGACAAGCCGGTCACAGGGCTCGAAGTCACAGGCCGGATCTTCGTCGGCAACGGACTCGGCTTCGATGGCTACACCGGCGGACAGACGAAGCAGCAGATCTCAGGCCTTATGTCGGCGGGGGATGTTGGCCACTTCGACTCTGCCGGCCGCTTGTTCATCGACGGCCGCGACGATGAGATGATTGTCTCCGGCGGCGAGAATGTCTTCCCGCGCGAGGTCGAGGATCTGCTGGCCGATCACCCGGGGGTTTCCGACGCGGCCGTGATCGGGGTGGCCGACGCCCAGTGGGGTCAGCGGCTAAGAGCGTTCGTCGTCGTCAGCGGCGAGGGCGGCCCGGATGAGGCTGAGCTTCAGGACCTCGTTCGGGATCGACTGGCGCGCTACAAAGTGCCGCGAGAAGTGCTGTTCATCGACGAGCTACCGCGCAACGCTACCGGCAAGGTTCTGCGCCGCGAGTTAAGTGGTGACTGAGGCTCGTCGCTCTCTGTCCCCAAGGCTCTAATCTCCAGCCGATGGCGAGCGACTCAGAGAGCTTCGATCTAGCGATCCTCGGACTTAGCGCGGGCGACGGCAAACGGCTTGAGCTGGAGGCTGAGCTAGGCGAGTTCGAGTTTGCCGGTGAGCCGTATCGACCGGAGCCGCAGCCATGCCCGGTGGTCGTTGACGTGACGCGCATGAACGGTGATGGCTGGGCTCTGAAGCTGGCGTTTGAGACGACGATGCGCGGAACCTGCATGCGCTGCCTCGGCCCAGCCGAACGCAAGACGACGGTCGAGGTGCGCGAGGTCGATCAGGCTGACGGGGGAGAGGAGCTCGACAGCCCATACATCGATGGATCGGTCGTCTCGCTCGACAGGTGGGCCCATGACTCTCTCGCGCTGGCGCTTCCAACTCAGGTGATCTGCAAGCCGCAGTGCCTAGGTCTCTGTCCAACTTGCGGCATTGATTTGAATATCGATCCCGGCCACGACCACGAGCCCGATAAGGACCCGCGCTGGTCGAAATTGGACGAGCTGAAGTTCGACTGAACGCGGCTCTTTTTCGCGGGTTCGCTATCTTTGAGCTTCGAATGGCCGTTCCTAAGCAACGACAGTCACACAGCCGCACGGCAAAGCGCCGCGCCCAGCACGGGATCGCTGCGCCGACCGGTGGCGGCTGCCCAGAGTGCGGCGCGCCGCGCCTTGCGCACCGTGTCTGCTCTAACTGCGGTACCTACGGCGGCCGTTCAATCGTCGCCCCGGCCAACACCGACCAGTAGCTCTAGATGAGCGTCACGGTCGCGGTCGACGCGAACGGGGCCGATCTTGGTCCCGCCGAAGTAGCTGCCGGTGCTGCGATCGCGGCTGCGCTTGGCGTGAAGGTGCTCCTCTTTGGCGATGCCGAGCAGATCGGCGAGGTCGCTGCCGGAATCGAAGTGGTCAGCGCGCCCCTATCGATCGCCAAGGAGGCTGACCCAGCGCGGGCGGCACGCTCTAATCCTGAGGCTTCGATCGTTCAGGCTGCGCGCGCCGTGGCCGAGGGTGAAGCCGATGCACTCGTGAGCGCTGGAGCTACTGGCGCGACTCTGGCCGCCGGGCTGTTCGAGATTAAGCGCGCCCGGGGTATCTACCGGCCCGCATTGGCGACGCCGGTGCCAATCCCTGGCAGTCCGGTCACGTTGCTCGACGTCGGCGCCAACGTTGAGGTTCGCAGCGAGCACCTCGTTCAGTTCGCCTTCATGGGAGCGGCGCTCGCGACAACCGTGCTTGGTCAAGAGCGGCCGCGCGTCGCGTTGCTCTCTAACGGCAGTGAGGCCAGCCGCGGCACGGCAGTCGTGATCGAAGCCGGGCAGCAGCTCTTGGCAGGAACAGGCTCAACCTTCGATTTCGTCGGCAACATCGAGGGGAACGACCTCGCCGCAGGTATTGCTGACGTGATCGTCACCGACGGCTTCACCGGCAATGTCGCTCTGAAGGTGATGGAAGGTATCTCGCAGGCCGTCGTTGGCGGCATTAGGGATGCTGCCACAAGTTCGGCGCGCGCCAAGCTTGGTGGCGCTCTGCTTCGCCCCGCACTACGGGGCTTCCGCGACGAGATCGACCCCGAGGGTCCTGGCGGCGCTTACATGCTTGGCCTCCGGCGATTGGCTGTTGTCTCGCACGGTCGGTTTACGCGCTACGGGTTCTCGCAGGCGATCCTGCTCGCGGCTCGCGCGGTAAGCGGGGATCTGGTTGGGCGCACCGAAGCAATGCTCGAAGCTGGCGGCGCGCTGCGCCGTTCGGGCGGCCTTGAGGCTGGCAGCCCGTCCGAAGGCGCGGCTAGTTTTCCGCCTGATGACTCGTGACGACGTCCTCGAATTGATCCGCCGGCATCTTGCCGACGAGCTTGACGTTGACCCCGCCACGATCAACGACGAGACGCGCTTCAAAGAAGATCTCGAAGCCGACTCGCTCGACCTCTACACGCTCGTCCAAGAGTTCGAAGACACGTACGGCACGAAGATGTCGGACGAGCAAGCAGCAGAGATCCTCACCGTCGGTCAATCAATCGACTTTGTCCTCGCCCACACCAGCGCCAGCTCCTGAGCTCTGCAAACCCTCACCTCACTCCTCGACGATCTGCCGGCCGACCTTTACCGGCAGGTCTTCACGCACGCCTCGTGGGGCGAGCGCAGCAGCGACTCCTACGAGCGGCTCGCCTTTCTTGGCGACAGCGTGCTCGGGCTGGCGATCACGTCGCACCTCTACCCGCTCTTGGAAGCCGACCGCTTCGGCGCTGGTCGGCTGACGAAGATCAGAGCGCAGACGGTTTCCGGCGCGGCCTGCCGCGAAGTGGCGGTTCGCTTGGATGTGCCGGGGCGACTCGCTGCCGCAGCGCCCGATGGCACACCGATTGCCGACACGCTTGTCAGCGAACGCGTCCTCTCCTCGATTGTCGAAGCGATCATCGGTGCTTGCTACATCGAGCAGGGCTACGAGACGACCGCCGCCGCAGTGGTCGACTGCTTTGCTCCCGAATTGGCTCTCGCGCTCGAACATCCGATCGATTTCAAGTCGGCGTTGCAGGAGCAGCTCGCTGCTCGCGGCCAACTAGTCGACTACGAGATAACAAGCGAGGATGGGCCTCCTCACGAGCGGAGCTTCGCAGTCACGGCCATCGTCGCTGGCGAGGTCGTCGGCCGAGGTGTTGGGCGGACGAAGAAGGCCGCCGAGCAGGAAGCAGCGCGGATCGCACTCGGGCCAACAAACGAGGGCGACTGACGTGCATCTGAAGTCGATCAGCCTGAAAGGCTTCAAGTCATTCCCCGAGCGGACCGTGCTCGAGTTCGCGCCTGGCGTGTCCGTCGTCGTCGGGCCGAACGGCTCGGGAAAATCTAACATCACCGATGCAGTGCTCTGGGCGATGGGAGAGCAGTCGCCACTCGCAGTCCGCGGCCAGAAGATGCAGGATGTGATCTTCGGTGGCGGCCACGGCGTCAAGGCGCGCTCGTCGGCCGAAGTTGAGCTGATCATCGACAACTCGGACGGGGCTATCGAGATGCCGATGGGCGAGATCTCGATCCTTCGCCGTCTCGATCGCAACGGCGAAGGTGAGTACCGCCTAAACGGAGCACGCTGCCGGCTCGTCGACGTGCTCGAGGTTCTTTCCGACACGGGGCTTGGCAAGGAGATGCACTCGGTCGTCTCGCAGGGGCGCGTTGAATCGATCGTCACGTCGAAGCCGCGCGACCGTCGCTTGCTGATCGAGGAGGCCGCCGGTCTCGGCAAGCACCGCAAACGCCGTCGCCGCGCACAGATCAAGCTCGACCGCGCGCAGGAAAACCTCGATCGTTGTCTCGATATCGAGCGCGAAGCCCGCTCACAGCTTCGGCCGCTCAAGCGCCAAGCTGAAGCGGCGGAGTTGCTGGCGCGCGTTGAACGCCAGACGACAGAGGCATCGTGGGAATTGGTCCGTGACGCATCGCGCCTTGGACGCAGCTCGTTGGAAAGCTCAGAGAAAGCGGCAACCGCTGCACGCGAGGCCCGTGACGCGCTTCAAGAGAAGCTCGGTCAGGTCGACCTGAAGCGTGAAGAAGCTGAGAGGCAGCTGGCCCAGCGGAGCGAACGGCGCGAAGCGATCGCGCGCCGCGGCGAACTCGCCCGCAGCGCGGCCGGCAAAATCGAGATGCGTATTGAGCGCGCGCGCGAGAACGCGCTTGCGCTAGCCGACCGCTTAGAGCAGCGCGAGGGTCAGCTTGAGCGTTTGCGGCCTCAAGTGGCCGATGACTCTCCGGACTTAAGCGGCACGCAGCGAATCGCCTCGCTGGAGGCTGCGCTGGCAAAGCTCGACCTTGAACGTGCCGCCGAGCTAGATGCGGAGCTCGCTGCGCTGCTTGTGGAGCGAGACGGAGCTGTCGCCCAGAGCGATGCTGCAGCCGCAACCGCGGCCGAGCTGGTCGCGCAGCGAGACGCCGCTGAAGCCGCTGCGAACGGTGCCCGCGCTGAACTGCGCGAGATCGAGCAGGCCAGCGAACAGGCCACGCGTGAGGTTGCTCGTCTTACCGCTGAGCTCTCGCGACTAGACGATTTCCTCCGCGAACATGCTGACGCCCCCGAAGGGAAGCCTTCGTTGGCGAGCAGTCTCGATGTCGAAGCCGGCTATGAGACCGCGGTCGCAGCGGTCCTAGGGGCTCGCCTGCGGGCGGCGATTGTCGATGACCTCGCGGGCGGTCAGGAGCTGCTCGGCCGGCTTGGCGCCGGTGGGGGGTCAGCCCTGGTCACTGCCGCCGGCGACGCCAGCCGTCGCGCTGCCTCGGGGCCGCCGGGCGCTCGCTGCCTGGCAGATTGCATTAGTGGCGGCAAGAACGCCGAGCTTGGACGGCGCTTGCTGGCGGACGTCTGGCTGGTAGATACGTTCGATGGCTTGCCCGCTGATTTCGCCGCCATCGCGGTGACGCGCGGCGGGCGTGTTTGGAACGGCGCTACCGGCGAGCTACGTCAGAGCGCCAGCGGCAGCGGCGAACAGGTTCTTGCCGAGCGCCAGCGGCGCGAGCAGCTCGCCGCTGACGCAGCGCGCGCGGCCGATTCGGCGGGCACAACGGCCACGGCTCTAACAGCTGCGGCGCAGGCTTGCACTTCGACCGAACAGGCTCTCGCGGCCGCTGACGACAGCTCCCGAACCGGTGAACGTAACGCCGCTCAAGCAGCTGAGTCTGCTCGCCGCGCAGAGTGGATCATCGAGCAGCGACGCCAGTCTCCAGAGCAGGGTGCGGGAGCAGTCGCTCGCGCCCAGCTAGAGGGCGAGCTAGCCGCGGAGCGGAGAGTCGCCGAGCAGGCCGCTGAGGCCCGTGAGCAACGCAAGCAGTCGGTTGCGACCCTGGAACTGGCGATCGCTTACGAGGTTGGCATGGTTCCCGCTTACAACGCCTTCGAGCACGCCCTCGAGGAGGCTCACTCAGCGGTTAAGGAGCGGGTAGCGATCTTCGAGGCTGAACTTGAGGCTGACCGGCTCGGCAACGCCGGCGTCACCGACGATCTGCGCGCCTTCGCCCAGTCCGGCGCCGAACTACAGGGCTCGCTGCGTGACGCCGGGGAGGCCGTCACGAAGGCCGAGGTGGCCGCCCAGCAAGCCCGCGACCAGCACTCTGAAACCGAAGCTGAACTTGCTCGACTTGCCGAGCTGCTCGGTCTTGAAGCGGAGCCATCGGTCGAACCGCTCGACGCTGATGCGATCGCTTCACTTGAGCAGCGGATCGTGCGGCTAGAGCGTCGCCGCGAGCAGATTGGTCCCGTTAACCCGCTGGCCAAAGCTCAGTACGAAGAGGCACTGGAGCACGTCGAGACGCTCGAGCATCAGCGCACCGATCTCGAGACAGCGATGCGCGAGCTGCGCACGCTAATTCGTGACACCGATCGTCAGATCCGCGAGAGCTTCGAGGAGACCTTTGAGGCTGCGGCAAAGAACTTTGAAGAGCTTGCAGCCCATTGCTTCCCCGGTGGCCGTGGTCGCCTCCGTCTGGTGCGCGAGGAGCAGACTCCCAAGGCCGTCCTCGGCGGCGGAGGCGAAGAAGAGGCCGCACGGCTAGAAGCGGCCGAGGACGAGGCCAACGCCGAAGCTGAACGTGAGATAGGCGAACCAGAAGACGATCTCGGCGTAGAGATTGAGATCACGCCGGCAGGAAAGTCGATGAAACGCCTGACGCTGCTTTCGGGTGGCGAAAAATCGATGACCGCGATCGCCTTCCTTTTCTCGGTCTTCCTAGCTAAGCCATGTCCGTTCTACATCCTCGATGAGGTTGAAGCTGCGCTCGACGATCTAAATATCGGGCGCTTCCTTGAGCTGCTGAGGCTCTACCGTGACCGCGCTCAGTTCATCGTCGTTACGCACCAGCAGCGGACGATGGAAGCGGCCGATTCGCTCTACGGCGTTTCGATGGGCGGCGACGGCGTCTCGAAGGTGATCAGTCGCAAGCTTCCGGCCGAAGGCGAAGGCGACAGCAGCTCCGTGCAAGCTGCCTGAGCCGCGCTGGTTGGTCGTTGCGTCTCGTTACGAGCCGGTAGGCTCTAGGTGATGTCAACCCCAGTCATCTGGCTCCTCGTCGCTGCCGCCTTGGCTCTCGCCGAGATCGTCACGGAGAGCCTCTTTCTCGCCCCGCTTGTTGCTGGTGCGGTCGTGATGGCGCTAGGCGCCTTGATCGGGGCACAGTTCGTTCTCGTTGTGTTGGTTGCGATTGTCGTGTCGGCAATGACGCTGCTGATAGTGCGGCCCCTGCTGCGCCGGGAGCGGCTCGATTTCGCTGTTGGCGGCACCGAACACGATTTTGTGATCGGCCAGCACGGCGTCGTCGAAGAGCACGTTGTAAACCGTGAAGCGACCGGCGTCGTTGAGATCGACGGTGAAGCTTGGACCGCGCGAGCGAACGATGACAGGCAGACTTTCGCGCCCGGCGAGGCAGTCGAGGTGGTCGCTGTGCGAGGAGCAATAGCGGTCGTAGACCGCCCGCAGCCGCGTTAGCGGCGCGGCGTGCGCGCTTAAGCTGGGGCGCCCCGCTACTCTTTAGCGCTGACGTTCTGTGAACTTCGAGAGGAACCTGTGGCCGTACGACTAAGGCTCACGCGAGTGGGCGGCAAGAAAAATCCTATCTGGCGAGTTGTTGTAGCCGACCAGCGCTCCCCGCGTGACGGCCGCTTCATCGAAGTCGTCGGCCAGTACAACGCCCAGACAAACCCCTCAACGATCACGCTCGATGAGGACCGGATCAAGCTTTGGCTGGACAAAGGCGCGCAGCCGACCTCACAGGTTCGTAAGCTGCTGCACACGCAGGGCATTCCCGTTTAGTCTGCCGCCATGCGCGAACTACTCGAGTTTCTCGCCCGATCCCTAGTTGACGACCCAGCCGCAGTTGTCGTTGAACAGTTCGACGACGACGACGGCACGGTAGTGCTCGAATTGGTTGTTGGCGAGGACGATTACGGCAAGGTGATCGGTCGCGGTGGTCGCACAGCCAATGCGCTGCGCACCGTTATGAAGGCTGCCGCGGTCCGCGAAGAGCGCCGCGTCATTGTCGATATCGTCGACTGACGTGGCCGCCGAGGCAGAGCGTTGGTTGCAGGCCGGTCGAATAGGTCGCCCGCACGGTCTCGATGGAAGTTTCTACGTAACGAGGGCACGGTCCGTTCTCTTAGAAGTGGGAGTGAACGTCCTTGTTCAGCAGGATCAGTTCGCGATCGAGCGCCGCGCAGGCACCGACCAAAAACCGATCCTTCGCCTCGCCGGAATATCGACGCCCGAGGCGGTTGACGAGGTCCGTGGGCAGGCGCTCTTCTGCCTGCTAGCCGACGCCCCGCCGCTCGGTGAACGGGAATGGTGGGCAGAGGAGCTCGAGGGGTGCAGCGTGATCGATGGCGCCACCCCAATCGGTGAGGTCTCGAAGCTGCTGGTGCTGCCCTCCTGCGAAGTTCTTGAAGTCAAGCGCCCCGATGGAACTGAGCTACTCGTTCCGATGGTCAGCGATGCGATTCGCTCAGTTGACGTCGACCAGCGGCGGATCGATGTCAACCTTGCATTCGTTGGCGGGGCATAGTCGATGCAGCTCGACGTTGTAACGCTCTTTCCGCAGTGGTTCGAATGGTTCTCTGAGCAGCGGCATGTGGCTAACGCAGTGGCCAACGGCAACGAGCTGCGGGCGCTCGACCTGCGTGAGCACACGCCGCTTAGTGGTGGTCAGGTCGATGACACACCATTTGGCGGCGGTGCAGGCATGGTGCTGCGCGTCGACGTGATGGAGGCTGCTCTACGCGGGTTCTACGGTGTCGATCCAGTTGAGCTGCCACGTCAGCGCCGCGTTATTGCGCTGACCCCAGGCGGCCGTGTACTCGACGAGCAGCTCGTCAACGAGTTGGCGGCTGAGCCGGCGGTGACGTTGCTCTGTGGCCGCTACGAAGGTTTCGATGAGAGGATTGTCCAGCACTTCTGCAGCGACGCCGTTTCGATCGGGCGATATGTAATAGCTGGCGGCGAGCTGGCGGCGATGGTCGTCTGCGACGCGATCTTGCGCAAGCAGCCCGGAGCGCTCGGCGACGCCGACTCCGCGGTCGAAGAATCGTTCAGCGCCGCGCTCGAGGGTGATCCCGAATATCCTCACTACACAAGGCCTGCAGAGTTTCGCGAATGGGGCGTTCCGGATGTCTTGCTTTCGGGCCATCACGAGGAGATTCGGCAGTGGCGGAGGGCAAGAAGTCGTGAGCGTGGGGCAGCTTCGGACGACGCTCCGCTATCCTGAACTATCTCGCTCCGGTCGCGACGCTAATGCGCTCGCTGGAAATACGGCCGAACCTTCGCGAGCGCCCTCAATATGAGCACAGTAATAGACAATCTTGAACGCGCACAATTGCGCCGCGTGCCCAACTTCGCCCCAGGCGACCGGGTCAAAGTCCACTTCCAAGTGATCGAGGGCGAACGCCGTCGTACACAGGTCTTTGAAGGTGTAGTCATCGCACGTCAAGGCAGTGGTGCACGCGAGACCTTCACTGTCCGCAAGCAGTCTTTTGGTGTTGGTGTGGAGCGAACCTTCCCGGTCCATTCGCCCAAGATCGAGAAGATCGACGTGGCCGCTCGCGGCGATGTCCGCCGAGCAAAGCTTTATTACCTGCGTGATCGAGTCGGTAAGGGTGCTCGCGTCCGTGAGCGCGACTATTACGGGCCCGAGGACGAGGTCGCTCCAGGGCTCGTGCATCAGCCTGAGGTTGCCGCCGACGCCGGCGCGACAGACGAGCAGGCGCCCGACGGTGAAGTAAACGAGCAGGTCGTTGCCGAAGTCGTTGAAGGCGAAGGGGTCGTTGCTGAGGAGGCTGTGACTGAAGAGGTTGTCGGCGAAGTGATCGCTGACGCTCCAGTCGATGACCAGCCTGGGTCTGAGGCCGATGCGGACGAGCAGCCTGAAGCGCAGGCCGAAGCTCCAGCCGACGAGCAGACTGAAGCGGCAAGCAGTGACGCAGCGCCATCAGCCGAGGGGGATTCAGAGCAGCCGGCCGACGGCAGCGAAGAGCCTTCCGGCGACACGGCGTGAGCGCCGCCAAGGAGAAGAAGTCGACCGGGAGCTCGATCCTCGAGCTGATCGTGATCGTCGCGGTGGCTCTAGGGCTAGCGCTGCTGATTCAAGCCTTCGTCGTTAAGCCGTACCGCATTCCCAGCGAGTCAATGGTTCCTACGCTTCAGATTGGCCAGCGCGTGCTGGTTAATCGCTTGACGACCCGATTCAAAGATCCGTCGATCGGTGATGTAACCGTGTTCCATCCGCCGGCAGGGTCGGAACAGATGCCGCTCGATCAGTGTGGCGAGAGGCCGGAGCAGGGCGCGGCCTGTAACAAGCCAACGCCCCAGGAATCGAATGTGAATTTCATTAAGCGGATTGTCGCTGGCCCCGGCGACACAATCTCGATTATCCGGGGGCGAGTGATTCTCAACGGCAAGCCAACAGACGAGCCGTTTATCAGCGACACCTGCGCTGATGACAATGGCGCGGCCTGCACGCTGCCTAAGACGATCAAGATTCCGCCCGGGCACTGGTTCATGATGGGTGACAACCGTGGCGAGTCAGACGACAGCAGGTTCTGGGGTCCCGTCCCTACCGATTCGATCATCGGACCGGCCTTCGCCACATACTGGCCCCCTGACCGGGTCAACATCTTCTAGCCCGCCGGGCTCGAAGCGCCCGAAGCGGAAGGGCTCAGGTGGTCGCTCAAGCGGCGCTCGTCTGATCGCGCATGATCGGTCGGTCGGCGCACGTTGGATAGCTGGCGCCGATGAGGCGGGCCGTGGCTGCCTTGCCGGCCCACTCGTCGCGGCCGCCGTCCTGCTCGACATCGAGGCGATCGGCGTTGCCGAGGTGCGCGCTCTCGGGGCGCTGAACGATTCGAAGCAGCATGATCACGCGGCGCGGGAGGCGTTGCTGCCGGTAGTCATGGAGACGGCGCAGCGCGTCGTAGTTGTCTCGCGCAGCGCTCGTGGGATCGACGAGCGCGGGCTGCACAAGACAAATCTTGCCGCGCTCAGGGAATCGCTGATTCGCGTTGCTCGCCCCGGCTGCATCTGTCTAATCGACGGTTTCGAAGTTCCTCCGTTCGAGTACGAACAGCGCGCCGTCGTAGGCGGCGACGGCCTTAGCGCAGCAATTGCCGCAGCCTCGATCGTTGCCAAAGTGACGCGTGATCGACTGATGGCTCGTGCGGGCGAGCAGCTGCCGGAGTGGGGCTTCGGCGCTCACTTCGGCTACTCGACTCCGGCGCACCGCGACGCAATTCGTGAGCATGGCGTTTCACCGCTCCACCGCATGTCGTTCCAGTCCAGCGCATACGAGCAGCTCGCGCTCAATAATTAGAAAGCGTCTTCGATGTGATCGAGGCGAAGCAGGCGCCCTTGGCAGTCGAGCAGAATTCCAATTGCGTCGAAGCGCAGATCAAGCGGTCGCGGCCGGAGCGGCTGCTCACTTAGGAAGGCGGCAGCCAGGCGCCGCACCTGACGACGCTTACGCTCGTCTAGCGAATCCCACGGCGCGCAGCTGCGCAGAGAGCGGCGCGTCTTGACTTCGACGAACACGAGTGTTGTGCCGCCACGCACGATCAGGTCGATCTCGCCAAAGCGCGTTCGGTGGTTACGGGCCACGAGCGAATAGTCGAGCCGCTGCAGGTGTTCGAGCGCCAGCCGTTCGCCTGCGCGGCCGAGGACATGACGGGGATCGGGGGTGGTTGAACGAATGGGGCGGAAGCTACGGATGAGAATGTGGCCGCTCTAGGGCGAGTGTGTGGAGCCGGAGCCTCGCTTTCGGTTCGGTCGGCGAAGGCGCCTGAGTTCCGTGTCGAAGTGGGAACAGAGCGACCGCCACAGCGCTGAATTACGCCCGTAACGTGAGCGCCAATGGTTACCGAGGTCATGACGTTCACGCTCGACGGGTTGGAGCCACACGCTGTGAGAGTCGAGGCCGACCTTCGCCGCGGACTGCCTAGCTTCACGATCGTCGGGCTCGCCGACAGAGCAGTCGCGGAGGCCCGCGAGCGCGTCCGTGCCGCGCTCGTCAACTGTGGATTCGAATTTCCGATGCGGAGGTTGACGGTCAACCTTGCACCCGCACACCTGCGCAAGGCGGGTCCCGGCTTCGACCTTGCTATCGCCTGCGCGATCCTCGCTGCCAGCGGTCAGATAAAGGCTGACGCGCTTGCAACAACGGCTCTCTTTGGCGAGTTGTCACTGAGTGGCGAGCTGCGGCCCTGCCGCGGCGCCCTGGCGGTTGCGGAAGGAGCGAAGCAGGCCGGTTTAAAGGCACTGGTGGTGCCGGTTGCATCTGCCGCCGAAGCGAGGCTCGTCGATTCGATCCGCATTGGTGCATTGGCAGTTCTCAGCGACCTCGCGGCGGTGCTAGCCGGCGAATCCGACTCAGGCGATGCGCAACCTCAGCAGCGGCCGAAGCTCGGTCGTGCCAACGTCCCTGACCTAGCCGACGTACGCGGTCATCGCGCTGCTATTGACGCCGTCACGGTCGCAGCGGCCGGCGGTCATAACCTGCTTCTGAGCGGGCCGCCCGGAACCGGCAAGACGATGATCGCACGGCGCCTCCCGGGTATTCTGCCGCCGCTCAGTCGCAGCGAGGCGCTGGAGGTCACGCGGATCCAGAGCATCGCTGGGCTTGGAGGCGACGGCACGCTTGCCGAGCAACGCCCCTTTCGCGCCCCGCACCACACGATCTCGGCCGCTGGACTGGTCGGTGGTGGCGCCGTCCCCACAGCAGGTGAAGCAACGCTCGCGCACCGTGGTGTGCTTTTCCTCGACGAGATCTCGGAGTTCGACCGCAGGGCTTTGGAGGCGCTTCGTCAGCCGCTGGAGGACGGCGAGGTAACGATCGTGCGTGGGCAGAAGGTGGCGCGCTTCCCGACGCGCTTTGCCCTCGTTGCAGCGACCAATCCATGCCTCTGCGGTCGCGGCGGCAAAGCATGCCGATGTAGTGAGCCGGAGCTGGCTCGCCACCGGCAACGGCTTTCGGGCCCGTTGCTTGACCGAGTTGACTTGGTTGTTGGCGTCGAACGGCCGTCCTCGGCCGCGCTTGAGGCCGATCCGCTAACGACGACTGAGGAGGTCGCCGCGCGGGTTGCTGCGGCGCGGGAACTGCAGCTTGCGCGCTGCGGCTGCGCCAACGCTCAGCTTGTTGCGCGCGACATGATCTCCGCGGTTGAATGCGGCGCAGCGGCCGCGCGGGCACTCGCGCGGGCTTATGACAGTGGAGGCCTAAGCGCTCGCGGCCGCGACCGTGCACTGCGCGTGGCGCGGACGATCGCCGATCTCGGTGGCGGTGGCGAAATCGGTATCGACGCGTTAGCCCAGGCGCTGGGCTATCGGCACGAAAGTGAAAGGCTTGGCTCGCGGTGAGCGAGGCGTGCGACCGGTGTACGCGTCGGAGCTGGCTGGTCGGACGACTCTCGGGTCACCTAGATCAGATCCGAGGCAATCGGCCCGCGATCCGCGGAGTTCTGGCGCTCGGCGACCGCAAGCTGATCGCGGCGCTATCCGGTCGCGAGAAGGCAACGATTACCGCCGAGTGGTCTCGCTTCGACGCAGCCGCCACGCGGCGGGAATGGCGCGCATCATCGACGCTGGCAATCTGCCGTCATGGCGACTCTTTTCCGGCCTCTCTAGCCGAGCTCCCCGATCCGCCTGCCGTTCTCCATCTCTACGGTGATCTTGCTCGCTTTGATCAGTTAATTTCGCGCTCGCCGACGATTGCGCTGATTGGCTCGCGCCGTGCCTCGGCCGACGGCCTTGCAGTGGCGCGCGAGCTCGGCCGTACTCTCTCGCTCTGCGGAGTCAGCGTGATCAGCGGGATGGCTCTCGGTATCGACAGCGCCGCTCACGAAGGGGCGCTGGCTGCAGACGGGCGCACAATCGCTGTTCTGGCCTGCGGGCCCGAACGAGCCTACCCAGCTCGGCGCAAAGCGCTCCACGCGGAGTTGGCAAGGAGGAGTGTCGTTGTCTCTGAGCTGCCCCCTGGCACAGCGCCGTATCGCTGGGCGTTTCCCGCTCGCAACCGAATCATCGCGGCCTTCTCGCAGATGGTCGTTGTCGTCGAAGCCGCCGAGCGCTCCGGCTCCTTAATCACGGCCGAGATCGCCGCCGACCTCGGCCGAGCCGTCGGTGCTGTCCCCGGTCCCCCCGGGTCGTGGCACAGCGGCGGCGCCAATGCGCTGCTGCGAGACGGCGCTCACCTAATTCGCGACGCGCGCGACATCCTCGACGACGCGTTTGGCGTTGAGCCAGCCGGGAAAGTCGTCGTTTCGCGAGGGCCGCTGCCGCTGCCGCCCGGCCTGAGCGACGATCAGCGAGCTGTAATCGCCGCAGTCGATGCCGGCTTCACGACCGCCGCGAGCGTCGCTGAGTACTGCGGCAGCGCCGCCGAGGTCGTGGGCCCGTTGACAGAGCTTGAGCTGCTCGGCGTGCTCGAACGTCGTCGTGATGGCAGCTATCTGCGACTCTGAGCCGCTGCTCGCGGGGAGCGGCTGCGAGCCCGAGGCCGGGAGGCTGGCATAATCGCTGGCAGCTCGTATTCGCCGATCCAATCAATGGAGCATCTCTGAGATGACCGACAACGTGACCTTCAACATGAAGCACCGCAGTGCAGCGCTGACTGAAGGCCCCGAACGAGCAGCTGCGCGCGCCTATCTGAAGGGAATCGGCTACGACGACGAAGCGCTCTCAAAGCCGATCATCGGTGTTGCCTCAACCTGGATCGAGACAATGCCATGCAACTTCCACCTCCGCGCACTGGCGGCGAAGGTTAAGGAGGGGATTCGCGCCGCCGGCGGCACGCCAATGGAGCTGAACACGATCGCGATCTCCGACGGCATAACGATGGGTACACCAGGAATGAAAACCTCGCTCGTCTCGCGTGAGATCATTGCCGACTCGATCGAGCTTGTCGGCCGCGGCCACCTTTTCGATGGCGTAGTTGCGCTCTCCGGGTGCGACAAGACGATCCCGGGGACAGTGATGGCGATCGCGCGGCTCAACGTTCCCTCGGTAATGCTCTATGGCGGCTCAATCCCGCCTGGCCGCTTCCAAGGCCACGACGTAACAATTCAGGATGTGTTCGAAGCTGTTGGCGCTCATTCGGCTGGCAAGATGAGCGACGAGGAGTTGCACGAACTCGAAGGCGTCGCTAGCCCCGGAGCCGGAGCTTGCGGCGGTCAGTTCACCGCCAACACGATGGCGATGGCCTACGAAATCATGGGTATTTCGCCGATGGGATCGGCAATGGTTCCGGCACAAGATGCCACGAAAGCGGACGTTGCTTTTGCGGTCGGCGAACTTGTTATGGACGTGCTGCGGCGCGGAGTCATGCCAAGCGAGATCATTACCCGCAAATCGATCGAGAATGCGATTGCCGGCGTCGCTGCCAGCGGTGGCTCAACGAACGCCGTGCTCCACCTGCTGGCGCTCGCTCGCGAAGCGAAGGTCGAGCTCGACATAGATGACTTCGATCGAATCAGCGAGGCCACGCCGCTGCTTTGTGATCTCAAGCCTGGAGGAAAATACGTCGCCGTCGATCTCTATGCGGCGGGCGGAGTGCCGCTGGTTGCCAACCGACTGCTTGAGGCGGGACTGCTGCATGAAGATGCTCCCACTGTCACGGGGCTCTCAATCGGCGACGAGGCCGCTAAGGCGACTGAAACAGAAGGGCAGATGGTCGTTCGTCCATTGAGCGACCCGGTCAAAGCGTCCGGCGGTCTCGCAATTCTGCGCGGCAACATCGCCCCCGAGGGTTGCGTCGTCAAGCTCGTCGGTCACGAACGTCGCCACCACGAAGGTCCGGCGCGAGTCTTCGAAAGCGAAGAGCTGGCGATGGAAGCCGTCACCAGCGACAAGATCGAAAAAGGCGATGTAGTAATTATCCGGAACGAGGGGCCGGCTGGCGGGCCTGGCATGCGCGAGATGCTCGCAGTTACCGCTGCGATCAACGGCGCAGGGCTGGGAGAGCACGTGGCGCTGCTTACCGACGGCCGCTTCTCGGGAGCTACCTACGGGTTTATGGCCGGCCACGTAGCTCCTGAAGCCTTCCGTGGAGGCCCGATCGCCGCCGTTCGAGACGGCGACACAATCACTATCGACGTTGACAAACGCACGCTCGACGTCGACCTGACCGTCGCTGAGATCGACGAGCGGGTCGCCGCATACGTCCCGCCGGTAAATCCAGATCGCACCGGCGTGCTCGCCAAGTACGCCGATCAGGTCGGCAGTGCCTCCGAGGGTGCCGTCACTCTCGTCGACGAGCTTCGCTGAGCTGGCTTCGATGCGGATCGCGATCGACATTGACTCCACGCTCCACCATTACTGGGAACAGCTCGCCGAGGTCGTCCGTCTGCGTTACGGCGTCGTCCTTCCCTACGAGCAGCAAAAGACGTGGGGGATAGGCGAGCTCGAGCAGGAGCAGCTTGCCGAGACGATCGCTGAAACCCACAGTGAAGAATGGATCAGTGCCGCTGAGCCGTACCCGGGTGCCGTCGAGGTCGTCAACAGTTGGTCGCAGGCCGGGCATTTCATTCACATCACGAGCCATCGAGATGTTGCCGCAGCAGCGCCAACTGAGCGCTGGCTCGACGGTATCGGCCTCCAATATGACGAGCTCTACTGCTCGTACGACAAGATCACGCGCTGCCGCGAGCTGGAGATCGACCTGCTCGTTGACGACAGCCCGGTTAACTTGCAGAGTGCGCTGGCCGAGGGGATCCGGGGCGCGACGCTGCTCCACCCTTGGAATGCCGAGGTCTGCAAGGAGAGCGAGATAACTAGCGCCGAAGATTGGTCCGAGCTTGGCCGTCTGCTCGAGCCGCTGCTTGCAGACAGCAATCAGTAGGCGGCACGGCAGGGGCGCGGGGCTGCATGGCGAATGACAGAGAGCTGGCGCAATCGGTCGGCCATTAGATCTATCTTTGTCCTGATGCCCCGCAAGTACTTAATTTCACTGATCGCGGTCGCAGGTTTTTTCGTGATGCTCGTTGGCGGCGCCTACGCCTACGACAGCGCAACGTCGCGAACGATCGCACCCGGCATCACCGTTGGCGGCTTCAACGTCGGCGGAATGACTGCAGAGGAAGCTCAGGGAAGGCTCCGCCAGGATCTACTCGGCGAGCTCGAAACACCAGTAATCGCCCGTCTCGGCGACAGGAGTTGGCGCCTGGGCCCATGGCAGTCGAAGGTCGGGGTCGATATCGACGGCAGTGTTGAGGCCGCCCTAGCGAGGACGAACGGCGACAATTTCGTCGTTCGCGCATTTCGGAAAATTAGTGGCAGCTCTCTTGACGCGTCGGTAGAGCCGGCAATCACCTTTTCAGCGCCAGCAGTGAAGCGATTTACCGCGCGTGTCGCGAAAGAGGTCGATCGACCGGCGACCGATGCATCGCTCGCATTCACCGTTTCAGCAGTGGAGCCGGTCCCATCAAAGTCTGGCGTCGCGATTAAGAGAGGGAGACTGAATGCCGAAGTGACGCGGGCCCTATCGACTCCTGGCGCTAACCGTTCGATCAAGGTAGCCGTCCGCAATCTGAAGCCCAAGGTGACAACAAAGCAGCTTGCATCGACGTACCCGGTTGTGATCACGGTCGACCGATCGAACTTCCGACTAACGCTCTTCAAGGATCTGAAAGCGGTGAAGAGTTATCCAATCGCCGTCGGACAGGCCGGCTTGGAGACGCCGGCCGGGCTCTACTCGATTCAGAGCAAGCAGGTTAACCCCAGCTGGTACGTGCCCAATAGCGACTGGGCCGGCGATCTGGCCGGCACCGTCGTGCCGCCGGGGCCGGACAATCCACTGCGAGCGCGCTGGATGGGGATCACAGCCGGCGCCGGAATCCACGGCACGTCGGAGCCGGCTTCACTGGGTTCGGCAGCCTCGCATGGGTGCGTGCGGATGGCGGTTCCCGACGTGATCGATCTCTACGACCGTGTCGGGGTAGGAACGCCTGTCTTCATCGCCTAAAGGCGGGGCCCGCCACGGGCTCCGGGGCCGCCGCGAATCTCTTCGATGGGAACCTCTTCCCAGCCTTGCTCAATTAGCAGGCGATGATGGTCACCGTGGCGAAAGACGAGCGAACCAATAAAAACACTCCGCTCTGGGCGACGCACGATGGAATACCACATCGTCGTTGCGTCGCTGGATCCTTGGATCCGGTGCCAAGGACGCGGCGGAACCTCCTCACGTGAGCAGACGCCGTCCACCTCAAGCCCCGTAGCGGTTGCAACCTGACCGGTCTCTGTGTTGATAAAAAAGAGCGCGATAGCTACCGAGGATACGAACCCCGAGTTAACGGAGGCTTGGCGGCGCGCGCTGGAACTGATTGCCGCCGATCTGGCTCGCCGCGGTAGCGCCGTTCGCACTCGCCGCGCATATCAGAGCGACCTTGTGCAGTTCGCCCAGTGGGCCTTGCTGACGGAACTCGAGCCGACCGACATCGACGTGCGCCAGCTGCGTCGCTACGCCGCGTTCTGCAGTGAAAGTGGGATGGCGGCGTCGACTGTTGCGCGCAAACTCGCCGCGCTCAGGGCTGGCTTTCGAACGCTGCGTGAGCACGGGATCGTGGAACAGAACCCGGCTGAGCTTGTCGCCGCGCCGAAACGGCCGTCGAGCCTTCCGCGCGTATTGCGGCCGTCTGAGTTGACCGCATTGATCGATCGCATCCCCGCGGGCACGGCCTTGGAGCTGCGCGACCGCGCATTGGTCGAGTTGGCCTACGGGTCAGGGCTACGGGCAGAGGAACTTGTAAGCGCAGATCTCGAATCACTTGAGCTCGACAGCGAGCAGATCCGGGTAGAGGGAAAGGGTTCGAAGACTCGCGTCATTCCGATCGGCGAGTACGCGCGAGATGCGATCGTCGGATACCTCGAACGAGCCCGCCCCGCGCTAGTCAGCAGTGTAGATCAGCCGGCGCTCTTCCTGTCGAAGTCGGGCCGGAGGCTCCAGAGCTCTGATGTGAGGCGACGCTTGCGGCTTTGGGCCCGTGCTGCAGGGATCCCTGGGCGAGTTAACCCACACGCGCTTCGTCATTCGTTTGCTACCCATCTGCTCGACGGTGGCGCCGATCTTCGCGCGATCCAAGAGTTGCTCGGGCACGAGCATCTCTCAAGCACACAAATCTACACGCGCGTTGAGTCGGCACGTCTACGCAGCGCCTACAGCTCTAGCCATCCGCGCGCCTGATCGCGGCGCTGCGGCCAGCGGCCCTTGCTCCGCTACCGTTAGCGGCCGTGGAAGTCCGTCAGATCTCAACAACGCGCGAACCAACATTCTGCGCGGTCTGTGAGCGCAATCTCTTGCGAGGAGAGGAACAGAGCGCGTTTCTTCATGGAGGAGAGCGCAAGGTCGTATGCGAGCTCTGCACGCAGCGTGCGACTCAGCTCGGTTGGATCCGTGAGTCCGGCGATATGGCCCCTGCCAGCGGCCGCATCGGCTGGATCCGCCGCTCTGCGACGCGCTCGTCGCTTACGCGGCGCGGCCGCCGGGGCGAGGACGCCGAAGGTGATCTTCTCGTGCCGCCGGAAGCTGAGGAGCTGGTCGAGCGCTCCGGGGAGTTCGCCGATGAGCTCGCCGTGGAATTGTCCGAGCCGGCCGAGATCCAGCAACGTTCAGAGTTCGAGCTTCCAGGCAAGGTTGAACTCGCCGTGAACGAACGAGCGGTGCGCGCGGTTCCTACGCACGCTGACATGAAAGGGGCGCGGGCGATTGAAGTCTTCAACGCCGGAGAGCATCCCCGCACCATTGCCACGCTGGCCCGCACGCTCGGTGCTCCTGTTGTCAGCGTGCGGCCCTCTGCGAAAGAGGGGAGCATCGTCTCCGTAGTGATCGCTTGGGAGCTCTCCTGGTACTGCTACGAGATCGACCTCGCTGACGAGGGTGCTGGAGCGCGGCTGATTGATCAGGGAACTGAGCTGGTTCAGCTCGATGAGGACGATCGCACGCCCAATGCGGTCGCTGATTCGCGCGGCATGTTGCACACGGCGGTCGAGGGTCCGTGAAGCTGACGGTTCACGTCGACGGTGGTTCGCGCGGGAACCCAGGTCCGGCTGCTGCCGGCGCAGTGGCGTCCAACGCCAGCGGCGAGATTGTTGGCGAGCGCGGCGAGTTGATCGGTGAGGCGACCAACAATGTCGCCGAGTACCGCGCCGTCCTGCTGGGCGCAGCGCTAGCGGCTGAGCTCGGAGCAACAGAACTCGCGCTCGTTAACGATTCAGAGCTGATTGCCCACCAGTTGAACGGCAAGTACAAGGTCAAGCATGTCGACATGAAGCCGCTCTATGCCGAAGCGATCGCTGCGCTCCGCCAGTTTGAGAGCTGGTCGATCAGATGCGTGCGCCGCGAGCACAATGAGCACGCCGATCTGCTCGTCAACCAGACACTCGACGCAGGAGCTCTCTGAGCCGCCCGGCAATCTGAACTTCGGCCGCCGAAATGTAGCTCAGTTCGCTGATTTAAAAACCCGCGTGGCCCGGGATTCAGCGGGTCGATCTTGCTTTAGAGCAGCCCGGCCTTTGGGCCGTCGTTCTCGTTCTTCTTGCCCACGCCGGTCTTCTGCAGCAGCGCCCAGCCAGCTGGCAGCAGTGATGCAGCGAAGGCAAGCTTGACGAGGTCGCCGAGGATGAATGGCTGAACTCCAGTTTTGTATGCCTGCGCCCAGCCGAAGGCGACGCCATCGCCGGCCGGATCCCAAGTTGCCAGCCACGGCACGCCGAAGGCGTAGATCAGGACGTTGCCTAGGAGTAGCGCCCCAACCATCGACATCACGCGGCGGTCGGCGCCGCGCTCGGCGAGCCAGCCGACTGCGGCGGCGGCGACGATGAACCCGATGATGTAACCGCCGGTCGCGCCCGTGATGACGTCCCAGCCCGCAGATTGGTCGGTAAAGATTGGGGCACCGAGTGCGCCGACGATGAAGTAAAGCGCTAGCGCTAG
>JANRFB010000043.1:19904-26598 GCA_030725785.1 Solirubrobacteraceae bacterium | reverse complement strand
TCGTAGGTGGCGCTCTGCTCAAGCCCGGCTTCGACCCCGTCTGGAAGTTCAAAACCGGTGAGTGCGGCCCTTGCAAGCTGGGATATCGGAACCGATTCTTCTCCCGCTGTGGCCTGCGAGTCGGCTAGAACGACTGCGCTTGGATCGACGTTCATTATCCCGGCTGCAATCAGCTGCAGCTTCGTCCGCAGCTTCTCCGCTGCAAGCCGGACGGCGGCGCCAGCGATGATCGCAACCCGGCTGTTGATCGCTCCGGCCGACGAGTAGGGGGTCATCTGACTATCTCCCAAGAGGACGCTGACCTCGCGCTCGGGGTCCAAGCCGAGAACGTCGGCGCACACCTGTGCAAGGATGGTCTCGTGGCCCTGACCTTGGCTGGAGACGCCACTTAATACGGTCGCCGCCCCGTCGGCGCTGATGCGGATCGTGACCGTTTCAGAGTTTCCGTGATCTGTTCCTGCTCCGGCCATGATCCTCGAGTTTGTTAGGCCTGACGGCTTGACGAAACTAGCCATTCCAATCCCCCGCAGTCGACCCGATTGTCGTGCTTTGTCGCGTCGCAGCTCGAATCCCGCCAAGTCGCTGCGAGCGAGAGCAAGTTCGAGCGCTTCCTCGTAGTTGCCGCTGTCGTAGACCATCCCTGACGCAGAGCTGTAAGGGAACTGATCGGGTTGCACGAAGTTGCGGCGTCGAACCTCTTGCGGGGGCAGGTTGAGACGACACGCCAGCAGATCGACGAGGCGTTCGATTGCGAAGGCAGCCTCTGGCCCGCCATATCCGCGGTAGGCGCCAGCCGGGGTCTTGTTCGTCACCACGCCGCGGGCTTTGACCTCAATCGATTCAATTCGATACGGGCCTCCCAGCATCTCGGCTGCAACGCGCGCGAAACCGATCCCCACCCCGGTCGGCTCGCCACCCATGTCGTATAAGAGCTCACCCCGGAGCGCCAGAATGCGGCCATCCTCGTCAGCCGCCAGCTCCAGATCCCACTCGCACTGGCGGCAGTGGGCGGAGCCGATCAGGTTCTCTCGACGATCCTCGATCCACTTCACCGGGCGCCGGAAATGACCAGCCAGAAGGCAGGTGATCACGTCCTCTGCAAAGACTGCTTCCTTCAATCCAAAGGCCCCGCCTACATCGGGCGTGATCACGCGCAGGCGGCTCGTCGGCCAGCCGCAGGCCTCGGAGATAACCTCGCTCGCGTGGTGTGCCGCTTGGGTTGAGATCCAGGCCGTGACCCGGTCACTCCCCGGTTCGGGCACCGCCAGCGCAGCGCGCCCCTCGAGCGGGCTCGCTGCGAGCCGCTGGATACTGAATTTCTCCCTCAGCGTGATTGCCGCTCGGTCGAACAGCTCCGGGTCAGCGGGTACCCCGGCGGTGTACTCGGCGAGTACGTTGTCGGCCCAGTCGGGGTAGAGCTTTGCCGCGTCCGCATCGATTGCGGCGCCTGCCGAGGTGATCGCCGGCAGCGGCTCAAGCTCGAGTTCTACAAGCTCGCCAGCATCCTCGGCGATGTAGAGGCTGTCGGCGAGCACGACGGCGATTGCCTGCCCGACCCAGCGAACGCGGTCGCTTGCGAGCAAACCGGTTTCGGTGATTCGCTGGCCAGGGTGGTTCCATCCGACTTTCAGAGGGATGGCGCCAATCTCAACAAGGTTTGAGACCGTTAGGACGGCGTGCACTCCAGGGAGGGCGGCGGCGCGCTCGCAGTTGACGTTGATCAGATTCCCGTGCGCGATCGGGCTGCGGACGAAGTGGGCATGGAGGGTTCCAGGTGGTTGCCGATCGGCAACAAAGTCGCCCTCGCCGCGGAGTAGGCGCGGGTCCTCAAGACGCGCGATTGAGCGCCGATCGGCCTCGTCGCGGGCGGCGCTCATTGGTCCATTCCCGTCGCATTGGGCGGCGTCGCCGTGGCGGCGGCCTCGGTCAAAGCCTGAAGGCAGAGAGTCCGGGCCAAAGCCTTCCGGTATGAGCTGTCACCGTGTATGTCGCCGGTCGGGTTGATCTCCGAAGCTGCAGCTTCCGCCGCTGCTGAGAGCATTGCAAGCTCGGGCGCTGAGCCTTCGAGGAGCTTCTCTGCAGTCCGAGCGCGCCATGGCACGGGGGCTGCTGTCATCAGCGTGATTCGAACGCCAGCGCAGCGCCCTTCGGCGTCGAGCGGCATCACGACTGCTGCTCCACCCAAGGCAAAGTCGCCATGGCGGCGCGAGTACTCGACGAACGATTGTCCGGCTCCATCGGGCGCTGCCGGGATCGCGATCTCAAGCAGCATCTCGTCCGCTTCAATCGCGCTTGTCAAATGAGTGACGAAGAAATCGTCGGCGCTGATCTCGCGCTTGCCGGACCGGCCAGCGACCGTCATTCGCGCTTCGAGCACGGAACAGGCGACAGGGAGCTCTGCGGCCGGGTCTGCATGGGCGACGGAGCCACCGACTGTGCCGACGCTGCGGATCTGCGGGTGGGCGACCCAGCCGATTGCTCGTGCCAGCAGCGGCCATCCTTCGCCGACGAGCTTCGAACGCTCAAGCTGCGCTTGGCGCGTCGTGGCGCCGATCCGCAGGGTTCCGTCTTGACGGGTGATGTAGGCGAGCTCGCCGATCCGCCCGATGTCAATCAACAGCGCCGGGCGCGCCAGGCGGAAGTTGAGCATTGGGATCAGGCTCTGCCCGCCGGCCAGCAACTTTGATTCGTCGCCCGCCGATGCCAGCAGCTCAAGCGCCTGATCCGTGTGCATCGCCCTGACGTAATCAAACGGCGCCGGTTTCATCAGCGTTAGAGATTGAAGTGGATCGTGACTCCGCGCTTGGTTCGGCTGCGCATCACCAGCCCGACGAGCAGACCAACCACTGCCAGGGCGGCGATCCCTGGTGCTATGCGGCGGGCAAGAGCGGGCCATGCCGCCGCGCCAATGTCAAGCAGGTCATCTTCGTCGTCGACCGAGCGACGGCCGCCGCTGATCGCCGGCGCTGACTGATCGCCCGTCGAGCGCGCTTGGCCGTCGGTGACTGTCTCGGGGCCGTTGATGATCTCCTGCTCAAGTCGTAGCGCGAATTTGTCGAGCATCGCACCGGCCACATCAGCCATCAAGCCTCGTCCAAACTGCGCCTGCGCGCCGCTCACGTTGAGGTCGGTTTCGACTGTTACGCGTGTACCCTGCCCGTCTTCGGTTAGCTGGTTGGTGATTGTTGCCGCCGCCGTGCCATGGCCGCGCAGCTCGCGGCCCTCAACGTCAAAGGAGATTGTTCGCGAATCCTCATCGATCTCAAGTACGCGTGCGGTACCGCTGTATTCGGTTATTACGGCGCCGAGTTTGACGCGCATCCGCCCGGCGAAGACGCCGGCTTCGTCGGTCGCTTCGACGCTGGCACCAGGCAGACAGTTCGCCGTTCGCTGGACATCAACGATCGTTGCCCATGTCTGCTCGAGTGGTGTGGCGACGGTAAAGTCGTTTGTGATCTTCACTGTTAACCGTCTTCCTGGAGTCGCATCTTCTCTGCTGCCAACTGGACAGCATCGACGATTGACTGGTAGCCCGTGCAGCGACAGATATTTCCGGATATAGCTTCACGAATCCCCTGCTCCGAAATCGCATCCGCATCGCGGATATATGGCTCAAGCGACATCAGGAATCCTGGCGTGCAGTAGCCGCACTGCAGCCCGTGGGCATCCAGAAAGGCCTGCTGCAGTGGGTGCAAACCCGCATCATCGGCAAGGCCCTCGACTGTCCGAACACTTCGTCCGTCGGCCTGAATGGCAAGCATCAGGCATGAGCGGACGGGGGCTCCGTCCAGTTGAACCGTGCAGGCGCCGCAGACGCCGTGTTCGCAGCCGACGTGAGTTCCAGTTAGCCCTGCGTCTTCGCGGATGAAGTCGCTGAGCAGGCGGCGCGGCTCGACGTCGGCGCTGTAGGCCCGGTCATTAATCTCGATTGTGATCGTGGAGTGGGTCATGGCTCGTCGGCGGGGCAGGTTAGCCGGTTGCGCTTGCGCTGGAGTGGATCCGACCCGCGCCGTCGGTCAGACGCCCGCCGGCGCGCCTGTGGAGAACGGCAACAATCTCGGAGGCAATCGAGAGGGCCGTCTCCTCAGCAGACGTTGCGCCGATATCTAGTCCGATCGGCGCTGAGAGCCGACCCATCTGCTCGCTGCCAATGCCGCGCTCCGCGAGCCGAATGACCCTCTCCTGTTGAGTGCGCCGGCTTCCGAGGACTCCAATGTAGGCGGCGTCCGAAGCGAGCGCCAGCTCTAGGGCGAGGTCGTCGATCTTCGCGTCATGGGTAAGGACCGCTACCGCTGTCGAACGATCAATCGCACCTGCGCGCAGAACGGCCGCGTCCGGCCAAGCAACAATTACCTCCGCTCCGGGGAAACGTTCGCTGGTTGCAAAGCGACTCCGCGGATCGCAGACACTCACCTGCCAGCCAAGGCCGATCGCTGTCGCACAGAGCGCTTGCGCGAGGTCGGTCGCGCCGAAGACCAGCAGCCTTGTCGCCGGCGTGTTGAGGTCAACAAACAGTCTCTCCGGCCCGGTCTCGATGAGAATGCTGTGATCGTCCCAAAGGTGCTGCTCGCCGGCGGCGACAGCGCGCTGACGCGCAGCCGGGCGAATCGTGTCGCTGAAGAGAGGTTCGCGGTCGGGTGAAACAAGCACCCTCCCGGAGACGCCGCCAAGTTTGTCGACCACGCTCACTAGGGCCGTGCGCTCGCCGCGTCCCGCGAGAGCCGCGAATCGAAGCTGCAGCTGGTCGGCAAACCGCTCTACGTGGACTTCCAATTCACCGCCGCACGGGAGCCCCTGCGCAATCGGGTCAGCATCCCTGGCATCGAAGGTCAAGAGCTGTGCGGGGCCGCCGCCGATCACGCGCTCGGCCGCGTCGATTACCTCCGCCTCAACGCAGCCTCCCGAAACGGCGCCGACGGTTGCACCATCTGCCGCGATCGTGAGTTTCGTTCCGGGAGGGTGGGGCGCAGATCCGCGCACGGCAACGACCGTGGCGATCGCCAAGTCGATTGAGGACTCGTGGCAACGCTCGATCTCTCTTAGGATTCGTTTCACGTGATGGCTCTCCAACAGCTGCGTGGCAATCGGACCGGTCGTCAGTTCCGGCCGATCGTAACGCACGATGCAAGGCCCGATATCAGATGACGCCAACGGCTTCGTTGACGGCGACGATCGTTCTCGCAGCAGGCGAAGGCAGTCGCTTTGGCGCTCCCAAGCAGGCTGCGCTGGTCGACGGCAGGCCGATGCTGACCGCGTTGCTCGAGCGTTTGGCGGGCGGCGCGCCGCTGCCGCGCGTCGTCGTTATCGGGGCGCATGCGGAGCTCCTCGACGGTCTTGTACCGACAGGGGAGTGGAGTGTTGTCGTCAACGAAGATTGGACCAGCGGGCTAGGCAGCTCACTGCGTGCAGGGTTGGCAGCAGTGCCGAACGCTGAGCAAGTAGTGGTCGTGCTCGGCGATCTGGCTTGGCTGCAGGCCGAAGCTATCGATCGGGTAATGCAGCGGGCGCAGGTTTCAGATGCGGATGTGATCCGTGCCTTCGACGGCGATCTTCCTGGGCACCCTGTGCTTCTGCGCGGGCCCGCGCTGCTTGTTGCTCGAAGCCAGAGTGCGGGGGAAGGAATGCGCTTCCTGATCAACCGGTTCGCGGTCGATCGCGTTGAGTGTGACGGACTTGGCGTCGCCACCGACGTTGACGAAGTCGAGGATCTGCATAAGCCGCAGCGCTGATCGCGGAGTTCAAAGGTTTTGCTTGACAAGGCGAGGTTGGCGGCGTAGGTTCGTTCAGCAGGGGGAATTATGTTCCAAATGCTGAACAAACTCTACTTTGTCTAACGATCAATACTACGTGCCGGCAGTGCTCGCAGCTTCGAGGATTTTGTCTGCCCTCGCTCAGCCGGACGCCGACGGTCTGCGGCAGAGTGAACTCGCCCGGACGGCCGATCTCTCGCGCAGCACAGCCCACAACATGCTGCACACGCTCGAGCATCTCGGATATGTGCAGCGCGACGAAAGCACGAGGCTATATCGACTCGGCGCTGCGCTAATCCCGCTCGGTCAAGCTGCTGCGCAGACCACGAGGGCCGCCGAAATCGCGGGAGAACGAATTCCGGCGCTGGCCGCCGAGCTCGGACTCTCGTTTGCTCTGGCGCAGGTAACGAACTTCGATCAAGCCGTGATCATTGACAGGGCTTACGCGCCTTCCGGGCTGCACGTAGGGATCACGCTCGGTGATCGCTACGGGCTTTTCGATGGAGCGATCGGGAAGTGCATGCTTGCTGCTCTTGAAGCAGGGGACGCGGACCAGCGGATCACGGAAGCCGATCTTGCGCCGAGGACGGAAGCAACCATCACGCGCCCGAAAGAGCTTGCGCGCGTAGTCCGTCTCGTCCGAGGCCGTGGATGGGCATCAAGTGTCAAGGAGTTCAATGAGAACCACGCAGTCGCGGCGGGGATTTGGGGACCGGAGGGCCGAATGGAATTGATCTTGCTGGCACTTGGCTTCCCTGCCCAGCTAGGACCGAAGCAGATCCCCAGCGTGGGCTCGTTGCTGAGAGAAACCGCAGACGCCATCACTGAGGCCTGTGGCGGGGAATCAACCAAATGGGTTCAACAAGTGCCCACAACGAACGGTCCTGCGAGGACCAAAACCAAAGGGAGTAAGACCGCATGAGCGACCAAAGAGAAGTTGACCT
>JANRFB010000043.1:5970-19804 GCA_030725785.1 Solirubrobacteraceae bacterium | reverse complement strand
ACACGGATGGGGCATCCGGAGTGGGCTGAGTTTGTAAACAAGGAAGACGTGATCTCGTTCCATGAGGTAATCGACTACTTCACCAGCATCGTCGAGGACGTTTCCGCTGTTGACACCTTCGTGACCTACATGCTGGAAACCGACCAGCAGGCGAAGGAGATCCCCGAGTACGCCCGCGACCACGGTGTGACCAGCTTCAAGCTCTACCTGCAGGCAATGAGCCCTGAAGCTGAGCCCAACTGGCCAGGTCGTCGAGCCGGCCTCGGGGCAGGGTTTGACGATGGCGTGGTCTACCAGACGATGGAAAATACGGCCGCGCTTGGGTACCCCGGGATCGTCTTGATGCACTGTGAGAACTGGGAGATCGCTCGCGTCTTTGACGAGCGGCTGCGTGCCGAGGGCCGCACCGACTGGGCAACATGGTCGGACCGTTCGCCTCACTTCCTTGAGGCTCAGCATGTCCGCCAATACGGCCATTTCGCCGAGCATCTTGGTTGCCCAATCTACATCCAGCATGCGACCACGCCAGAGACCTATCGCGAGATTCTCGACCTTCGTGGACGCGGAGTAACAGTTCACGCCCAGACCGGGCCGCACTGGCTTGAGTTCGGCAAGGAGGAGCACAACGCATGGCGGATCAACGTGCCGCTGCGCTCGCGCGAGAACAACCCAAACATCTGGAAGGCACTTGCTGATGACGTGATCAACGCCGTCGGTTCCGACCACGTGACTCCATTCGGTGCCTCTGACTACGACTCTTGTTACAACGACAACATCTGGGAGCTGAAGACCGGCTTTACGAGCCGCGTCGAGATGCTGCTGCCTGTGCTCCTGGAGGGCGTGTATCAGGAGAAGATCTCGCTCACCCGAATGATTGAAGTGGCCTGCGAGACTCCGGCCAAGATTTTCGGCCTCTACCCGAAGAAGGGGGCGATTGAAGTCGGCTCAGACGCCGACCTCGTTCTGATCGACCTCGACAAGACGGTGCGCGTTGAAAATTCGCAGCTGCTGACCCGCACAGGTTGGACGGCGCTGGAAGGTCACACGATGCACGGCTGGAACGTCGCCACATTCCTGCGCGGCAAGCAGATGTCGCGCTGGGAGGACGGCGCCCCGGGCCCTGAGTTCATCGGTGATGCTGACGGCGAGTACCTGCGCCGCGTGCCGGGCCGCCAGCTTGTTGACGTCAACCTTCCCGAGGGGTCCTGAGATGGCAGTTTGGGATGACGTACTCCCAGACATCGACCGGCAAGTCTTCGAGGCCGCGGGTTGGGGCAAAGACGCCGGCTACGGCGAGCGGCCGGTGCTGCTCGTCGTCGATGTCATCTACAACTTTGTGGGCGACAAGCCGGAGCCGATCCTTGAGTCGATCAAGCGCTGGCGGTACTCCTGTGGCGAGCGCGGCTGGGAGGGCGTCAAGCACCTAGCCCGCCTGATCGAGGCAGCCCATGAACAGGAGGTGCCGGTCTTCTACACCGGTATGGATCGTCGCCCCGACGGCTTTGACCAAGGCGCCTGGAACTGGAAGAGCTACCGCTCAGGCGATGCATCGGACGTGAAGGGGTCTCTCGGTAACGAGGTCGTAGCTGAGATCGCGCCACAGCCGCAGGACGTGTACTTCGTCAAAGACAAGCCGAGCTCGTTTCTTGGCACGCCGCTGCTGAGTTATCTCAACTATCTCAACGCTGACACGGTGATCACCACCGGCACCACCACCAGCGGCTGCGTGCGAGCGACCGCTGTAGACGCCGCTCAGTACAACTTCCACTCAATCGTCCCCGAGGAGTGCACTTGGGATCGCGGCGAGTTGACGCACAAGGTCAACCTCTTTGACATCCAGATGAAGTACGGCGATGTTAAGACGACCGACGAGGTAATCGAATATTTGCGCTCGTTGCCGAAGAGGCCGTGCGGAGAGAACACGCCGACCGGGAAAGCCAACTACACGGAAGAGAGCGACGGATGAGCCTCACTATTCGGAAGGTCGTCACCTATTGCGAAGAGATTCGCGTTGACGGAGCGCGAGCCGGTGAAGAGCCACTGCGTAAGGCTGCGGCCGCTGCGGTGGTAACAAACCCCTACGCCGGGAAGCCATTCGCGGACGATCTTTCAGAGATCGTCGATAACAGTGCAGAGCTCGGCAAGCTGCTTGGCGAGGCAGCGGCCGCCGCAATCGGTGTTCCCGTTGAGAGCTACGGCAAGGCATCGCTTGTAGGCACGGCAGGCGAGCAGGAGCACGCCGTAGCAATCAAGACGAGCGTCTTTGGCGATGCCTTCCGCGAGGCGATCGGAGGGGCGACGGCCTGGCTGCCGTCGGTCTCCAAGCGCTGCGCTCCCGGAGCCAGCGTCGATGTGCCGCTCTGTTACAAGGACGAGGTTTGGGTTCGCTCGCACTACGACGCGGTCACGATGACGATTGCCGACTCTCCGGCCCCGGATGAGATCGTGCTCGTAGTCGCAGTCGCCTCAGGCGGGCGGCTCCACGAGCGTCTCGGCGGTAAGACCGTCGAGGAGGCACGTGCCAGCGAGTAGCTCAAATAGCGAGCTGTTGAGCATCGTGGGCTGCGACGTGCTGCGGCCCGACGGCTCTGTCTCAGAGGGCGCTGGCCTGTGGATCGAGGACGGACTGATTGTCGATGCCCCAGCCGATCCGGGCAAGCAGTTCGAGCAGATCGACGGGGATGGGTTGTTGGCAGTCCCAGGGCTGATCAACGCTCACAGCCATTCGCCGGAGGCCTGCCTGCGAGGGATCGGTGAAGGGCTGACGCTCGAACCGTGGTTGATCATGATGTTCGCGTCTAGCGGCCTGTACAGCGAACAGGACCACTACGACTGCGCACTCGCGTCGGCGGCTGAGATGCTGCGCGCAGGCGTAACGACGGTCGTTGATCACCTCTGGATGACGCCGCCAAGCGGCGCTGCGATCGATGGCGCAATGAGGGCCTACCGCGACGCGGGGATCCGCGCAAGCATCGCTCCGCTTATGGGCGACCGCGATTACACGGAGGAGCTTGCCGCCTCTGTCGGCATCGATCTTGGTGACGCCTCAATCGCAGCACAGATCAAGCTGCTCCCCGCTGACGAGCTGATCGAGATACTCAGCGGTGCGTTTGATCGCTGGCACGGCACTGAGGGCGGTCGGCTGAGGATCTTGGCCGGCCCGAGCGGAGTCCAGTGGGCCTCAGACGAGCTGCTTGAGGGCCTCGCCGCTACTGCGCGGGCCAACGACAGTGGGATTCACGTCCACCTGCTTGAAACCTTTGTGCAGGACGCGAGCTGTCGACTGCGCTTCGGTGGCAGCACCGTCGCAGCGCTCGATGACCTTGGCGTCCTCGGCCCCGATTGCTCTTTCCCGCACAGCGTTTGGCTTGACGACGATGAGGTCGCGCTGATCGCAGAGCGCGGTGCAGTCGTCGTCCACAACCCTGCCGCCAATCAACGGCTTGGCTCAGGCCGGGCGCCGATCGCAGCCCTGCTTGACGCCGGTGTGACTGTTGCACTGGGCACCGATGGCGCGGCCTCGTCGGACAACCACGACCTTTGGGACTGCGCCAAGCTCGCAGCGCTTATTCACACCGACGGCGCCAGCTGGGTAGACAGTGACCAGGCATTCGCGATGGCCACCGTCGGCGGCGCCGCCGTCGCCGGTGGCCCTGCGCTACTCGGACGACTTGAGGTTGGCGCCCCGGCCGACATCGTCTTGATTGAGCGCGACAGCCTTTGGCTGTCCGGAGCTCAGCAGATCGTCGCAAGCCTCGTCCTCTCCAATGGAGGCAGGGGCATTCGACACGTACTTGTCGGCGGTCGGCCCGTCCTGCGTGACGGCGAACTGACTCTCGTCGACGAGAAGCAGACGATCAACAAACTTCGTGAACAGACTGAGGCGCGGCGCGAAAGCGTTGCAAATCCGTCTGATCGCACGCGAGATGCGATGCGTCACATGGAGCAGGTCCGGGCTGTCGTAGCCGGGTTGGGGGCCACGGATGGCAAGGCCATGCAGTTTGTGGGTTTGGAAAAAAAGGGGTAGGGGAATGGCGGCGCTTCTGCCGCCCGTCCAATGTGGCGAGGCCTAAGAGGCCTAGTAGTTGGTACCAAAAAACCCAATGAGGAGGAAGAGATGAGAGGACTAAAGGGCTTGACCGCCCTAGGACTGACAGCAGTTGCGGCAGTGGGCGTGACGGCATGCGGGTCCAGCGATTCGAGTACCACGGAATCGACTGCGGCGAAATCGATCAAGGTCGCGATGGAAATGCCGGGACCGATCAACGACAAGGGATTCAACGCTTCCGGTTATGCCGGGCTGATGAACTGCAAAGAGCAGGGTGCGACAACCACCTTTGCTGAGAAGGTCCCAGTTCCTGAGCAGGAGCGGACGATGGAAGAGCTGGCCCAGAACAACGACGTTGTGATAGGTCACGGCTTCGAGTTTGGTGAGCCGGCAGCGAAGCTGGCGCCGAAGTATCCGGATGTCAAGTTCGTGGTGACATCGAACCCAATCCCGCCGGAGGCGACGAATCAGGTAAACGTGATGCCTAACTCGACGCAGGGCGCGTATTTGGCCGGTGTAGCTGCCGGAAAGGCAACCAAGTCAAACAAGATCGGCGGAATCGGCGGTTTCGACTTCCCCGTGCTGAAGTCACAGATGGAAGCACTTGAGGCTGGTGCGAAGTCGGTCAACCCGAACGCGACGACAAAAATCGTCTACCTCGGGACGTTCGACGACGTGTCAAAGGGCAAGGAAGCAGCTCAGAGCATGGCCGCATCGGGCATCGACGTGATTTATCACATCGCCGACGCAGCCGGGATCGGCATCATCAACGGCGCACAGGCCGCCGGGATCAAGGCAATCGGTTGGGGCATCGACCAGAACTCGATCGCGCCTGACACTGTGATCGCAAGTCAGATCGTCAAGACGGACGTGATGATCGGCGCTCAGTGCAAGGCAGCTATTGACGGCACGTTTGTTGGCGGCAAAGTGGTTGTCAATGGCCTCAAGAGTGGGGTTATTGATCTGACCAAGGTCTACAACGAACCGGCCGATGTTCAGGCCGCAGTCGACAAGGCCAGAACAGCGATTGAAGACGGCACCGAAAAGGGCGTGCCGGAGATTGCTCCAGGCATCCCATCAACCGGCCCTGAGAGCAACTAGAGCCCGGAACCAAGGAACACGAAGCTTGTCATGACAGCACTGGTGAAAATGGGCGGGATCGTTAAGTCGTTCGGCGAGACGATCGCCAACGATGACGTTTCGCTCGAGATCGCCGCCGGTGAGGTGCACGCACTGCTCGGCGAGAACGGGGCTGGCAAGACGACGCTGATGAACATCCTCTACGGGCTAACGATCCCGGACGAGGGAACGATCGAGGTTGGCGGGGTTTCCGTGGCACCACGGAACCCCGCCGACGCGATTGATGCAGGAGTTGGGATGGTCCACCAACACCCGCTCGTGGTTGGAGCGCTTACGGTGGCGGAGAACTTCTCGCTCGGCGGGCTGGGTGACGGCTCTCCCGCTTCGATGCTTGAAGCGGTTGCCGATGTCGTGCAGACAATCCCACTTGAGGTTGACCCTAGGGCACGAATCGACTCACTCCCGATGTCGCTCAGGCAGCGCGTGGAGATTGTTCGCTGCCTTGCGCACGGGGTCAGGGTTCTCGTGCTCGACGAACCGACCGCGGTACTGACCCCCGATGAGGTGCAGCAGCTCTTCGGCGAGATGGAGCGCGTCGTCGAACAGGGCCGAAGCGTGATCTTTATCACGCACAAGCTTGCCGAGGTCCAGACGATTGCACAGCGCGTGACGGTTCTGCGCCATGGACGCAATGTCGGCAGTTTCGCCGTCGGCGACATCACTTCAGCCGAGCTGGCAGAGCAGATGGTGGGCCGAGAGTTGTCCGACCGTTCGGCGAAAGGCGCCCCGCGGGCAGCCGGCGCAGCCCGTCTGGAGCTCCGCGGCGTGTGCGCGGTCGGCGATGATGGCGAATGCCTGCTTGACAATCTTGACCTCGAGGTTTGTGCCGGCGAAATTGTTGCGATCGCCGGGGTGGAGGGAAATGGGCAACGGCCGCTTGCGGACATCTGTTTCGGTTTGCGTGTTCCCGACTCAGGCGAGGTGCTCCATGATGACGAGCGGCTTCCTCAGCTAAGAGATTGGGGACGCTCTAAGGTTGCGATTGCGAGGATTCCGGAAGATCGCCGCCACGAGGGGCTTCTGATTGATTCGCCGCTCTGGGAAAATCTTCGCTACGGGCCGAACCTGTCAGCCAAGCGCGGGCTGATCAACCGTCGGCACGAAGTTGCGCGCGCCCGTTCGCTGCTCGAAGAATTCGGTGTCGTACCACCCGATCCAATGGTCCCTCCGTCGGCGCTCTCTGGTGGAAACCAGCAGAAGGTCGTGCTCGCGCGCGAGTTATCAAGTGATCCCGATCTGGTCGTTGCCGTGAACCCGACGAGAGGGCTTGACATCGGCGCCCAGCGCGACGTTCGCGACCGGCTGGCCGCGCTGCGCGACGCAGGCAAAGCGGTCCTCGTGATCTCGACCGACCTGGACGAAGTGATCGAGATCGGCGATCGGGTCGGTGTTCTCTATCGCGGTCGCCTCGAAACGCCGATCGCCCGAAACGTCGTTGATCGAGCCCGCATCGGTGAGGCGATGGCTGGGCTGCTGGATGATCAACAGAACCGCGCAGAGGCATGACCGTCGAAAGGTTCATTCCCGCGCTTACTCGGGGCGCCGTGGCGTTGATCGGCACCTTGGCCGTCGGCCTCGTCGCCGTTCTCGCGGCCGGGCTGGATCCGGTCACGACTCTTCAGGCAATCATTGACGGGGCGCTCGGAAGCCCATACGCAATCCGTCAGTCGCTGACCGAGGCCGTGCCCGTAACTCTTACGGCGCTGGGGGTGGCGGTTGCGTTCCGCGCTGGCCTGTTCAACCTCGGCGGCGACGGGCAGATCTACATTGGGGCGCTTGGCGCTGTCGGCGTCTCACTGCTCTTCCCGGAGCTGGCGCCGATTCTGCTGATCCCGTTCGCGCTGGTCGTCGGAATGTTCGGGGGTCTCGTTTGGGGCTGCCTCGCGGGGGTACTTCGGGCGAAACTGCGGCTGTCGGAAATCATCACGACGATCATGCTCAACTTCATTGCCTTTTGGATCATCAGCTACCTGGTGCATGGTCCACTGAAAGATCCGGGGGGGAGCGGCTACCCGCTTACGCGCGAGATCCCCGAGGCGGCCCAGCTGCCGGTCTTTGGTGATCTGATCCCCTCTGGAGCGGTCCTGATGCTGGTGGCAGCATTCTGCGTCTGGCTCCTGCTGGAGAGGACGCCAACGGGCATCAAGATCAAGGGTACGGGTTCGAGCGCCTCGGCAAGCCGTTTCGCAGGCGTGTCGATGAGCCGGGTAACGATTCTCGTTATGGCGATCGCGGGCGCTTTGGCTGGTCTTGGAGGCGCTGTCAGCCTGCAGGGAGATCAGTACAAGCTTGGTGATTTCTTCAGCCCCGGGTGGGGTTTCGACGCCGTAGCCGTAGCCTTGATTGGACGCGGAACAGCTACCGGGACCCTAATTACGGGCATCGCAGTCGGGGCGCTTCGCAGCGGGATCCAGAGCGCCCAAGGGACGGCTGAGGTCCCATCGTCGATCGCCCAAATACTGCTTGCAGCGGCGGTCCTCTTTGTGATCGTCGGTAATGCCGAGGGCGCGGGCCAGCTTGTCCGCCGAAGCTGGGCCCGGACGAGAGGATTGGCCAGTGAGTGATCTCTTTGACATCGTAACCTCGGCAACGCTCTACGCGGCGGCGATAAGGCTCGCTCTGCCGATCTTCCTCGCGGCGCTTGGCGAAACATTTGCCGAGCGCGCCGGGCTCGTAAATGTAGGCCTTGAAGGGATGATGCTGATGGGCGCCTTTGGCGCCGTGCTCGGCTCTGACGTCACTGGGAGTGCCTTGGCGGGAGTGGCGATAGGGCTGCTCTTAGCGGTTCTTGTGGCAGCCGTTCAGGGCTTCGTTTCAATCAACCTCGGAGGCGACCAAATTGTCTGCGGTATCGCGCTTAACATCGGCGCGCTGGGCATCACGGCCTTCCTGGTAAGGGCTATCTGGGAAGGTGGCAACGCGCCGCAGGTGGCAGGCTTTTCGGCCTTTGATTTCCCGCTGGTGGCGAACGCCCCGTTCGTCGGGGTAGCGGTCTTTCAGCAGGGTATTTTTGTCTATGTCGCGCTCGTGTTGGCGCTGATTAGTTGGTGGGCACTGATGAAAACTGGCTGGGGGCTCCGGATGCGTGGATGCGGGGAGGATCCATTGGCCTGCGAAAGTCTTGGTATCCCAGTCAAGCGCTTGCGTTGGCAGGCAATGCTGATCTGCGGTGCATGCGCCGGGCTAGGTGGCGTCTTCCTAGCTCTGGGTCAATTGCTGACTTTCAGCGACGGGATGAGCGGCGGCCGTGGCTTCATCGCGCTCGCAGTTGTGATCATCGCGCGTTGGTCGCCGATGCTGGCGATTCCCTCCGCACTCCTATTTGGCGCAGTCGAAGCGTTCGCGCTTCGCGTCCAGAGTTCAGACCTCGATGTTCCGCCGGAGCTAATGCTGGCGCTGCCATACGTCGCAACAATCATCGTCTACGCGATCGTCGTCGGTCGCAGCAATCCGCCGGCGGCACTCGGACGAAGCTACGTACGTCAATGAGATGGGCTAAGGAGAAAAGTCGATGACCGTTACGAAACCTGATGCACTTCGAGTGGCGGCTTACCAGCCGGCCGTGATCGCCTCTGAGCCGGAGGCATCGCGCGTCGATGAGGCGGTTGAGGCAATTCGGCTTGCGTCTACTGACGGCGCCCAACTGATCGTCTTTCCCGAAGGTTATCCAGGCCCACTTAGAGCATCAGCCGATTACGACGCTGCCCCATCAATCTCGCAGGCCGCCGGAGCTGCCAACTGCGCCGTCTGCTGGAGTCGTATCGAACGCGCCGACGACGGCCGCTTTCGCAAAGTCGCTTACCTGATCAACGAGGAAGGCGAGCAGGTTCTCCGCTACGAGCGCGCCCACCCTGCTACCGGCGACATCCACCCGGCGCTCTCGGGAGTCTCACTTGCGCCCGGGCCGGAGCTCGGGATCGCAGAGCTCTTCGGGATTCCGGTAGGTGTGCTGATCTGCTCCGAGCTGTGGCTTCCCGAAGTCTCGCGCTCGCTCGCAGTCAGCGGCGCCGAGTTGCTCCTCGCTCCCGCCGGGGGTGGCTTTGGAAAGGTCGCTCCAAACTGGCAGCTGATAGCCCGCGCACGAGCGATTGAGAACGAGGCCTATGTCGTCCTTACTCAGCACCTCTTTGGAGGAGAGGAAGGCGCAGCACTGATCGCTGGCCCGGAGGACTTGGTGAGCGAGTCGAAGAAGGCCGGCGTGCTGCTTGGCGATCTTGACCTTGCGAGGCTCCGCTGGCTGCGTGAGACCGACGATTCAATGGCGAATCCGAAGCCTTTCACTTCGCTACCCGGCTTGTTGCGTGCGAGACGACCGCAGCTTTACGGCGTGCTCAGCGAGCCTGCGGACGGCCTCTACGACTACGAAGGCAAGGCCACCCCAGCTGATTTCGTGGCACCCAGCTCACCTCCCGGGGTCTCATGAGTACCGGCTGGGTATGGGATGAACGCTACATGTGGCACGACACCGGCCACGCGGCCGCGTTCCTGACCGCGGGCGGCGTGCTCGAACCTGATGAGCACGTGGAGCGTCCAGCGACGAAGCGGCGGCTGCGAAACCTTCTCGAAGTGAGCGGCACGCTCGAGCAGCTAACGCCGATTAGGGCGCGTGAAGCAACAACCGAAGAGTTGACGCGCGTCCATAGCGCCGCGCATGTCGAGCACGTTAAACAGGTGAGCGCAGCGGGCGGTGGGATGGCCGGCGATCAGACGCCGATCGGCCCCGGCGGCTATGAGATAGTCGCGCTCGCTGCCGGCGGTGCGCTCGTTGCTGTCGACGCCGTCCTCGTCGGTGAAGTTGACAATGCTTACGCGCTGATCCGCCCTCCGGGCCATCACAGCGGCATCGACCAGAGCCTCGGCTTCTGCGTCTTTAACAATGTTGCCGTCGCCGCCGAGCACGCACGTGCCGTCCATGGTTTGAAACGCGTCGCAATTATCGACTGGGACGCCCACCACGGCAACGGAACGCAGGAGATCTTCTGGAATCAACCCGACGTATTGACGATCTCGGTCCATCAAGACGGTGGCTACCCGCCGCGGTCAGGGCTTGTTGACGAACGTGGTTCGGAAGGGGCGCTGGCGACGAACATCAACATTCCTCTGCCTCCCGGAGCAGGGGTCGGTGCCTACCAGGCTGCGATCGAGCAGATCGTCGTTCCCTCCCTTCACGCCTTCCGGCCCGAGCTGATCATCGTCGCCTGCGGCTTTGATGCGAGCCCAATGGATCCGCTCGCTCGGATGATGGTTCACAGCGCCGGGTTCGCTGCGATGACTGCCTCTGTGATGGCCGCCGCCGATGAGCTGTGCGACGGGCGGCTCGTCTTCTGTCACGAGGGCGGCTACGCGGCGCCCTACGTCCCCTTCTGCGGCCTCGCTGTCATCGAAACGCTTAGCGGCCACAGCAGCGGTGTTGAGGATCCATTCCTGGGCGGTTACGCGGCGCTCCCGTTTCAGGAGATTCAGCCTCATCAGGCTGCGGCGATTGAGGCTGCTGCCCCCGACCTAGCGAAGCTGAAGGAGGCCTCATCATGAGTTCAAAACTCAACCGCAAGAAGCTCGTCGAGTCATCGTGTTCGACGCCAAATCCGCCGTACGGGGTTGACCCGAAGCTGACCTTCTATTGCCCGCAGGAAAACCTTGAGGCGCTCGATATTCCGGTAGTGAAGCGTTTTCTGAGCTGGGCCGAGAACGATTACGCGCCGACGCCTGCAAAGAAGCCAGCGGTCCTCTTGTTGATGCCGTGTCAGAAGGTCAAGCCCTACGCGATCTCGCCGGAACACCTCGCGATCAACAGCCATCTACTCGGTTGCGGATATGAGCCAACCGAGCGCGGCGATTGGCCAGATCAGATCGCGGAGTACGCTTCCGAGTCGCTTCTGAGCAACGGCCCGTTGGAAGGTCATGGCCTGCGGATCGATCGCGCCGTGATCTCCGAGCCTTTCGGCTTCGTCCCTTATTCGGCGATGTACCACTGGAACGGGAAGCTTTCGCCCTGCGCCCAGTACGACGATCCCGGCCTTTTTTCGCACCGCGGTTTGGCCTGCACATGGCGCAGTGACAACACCGCCGTGCCGCAGGACGGCAAGTGGCGCTGGGGGGACAACGAGCGCGCAGCCTACGTCGAGGTTCACAATCGGCTTGCCGAGTCGATGGCAAAGGCGCTCAGCCGCATCGCCTCAAATTACGAAGCGATCTACGCCTACGTCGCGCCCGCATTGACGCACCGCTCGTTTATCGTCGATCGCGCCCAGAGCAAGGCTGCTGGGATGTCCAATTCTCGCAGGGTCGGCTCGCAGATAGTCCCGCTCATTGGCGTCAACGACCTCGTCCCGGGGCTTGTCGACCTAGTTCCGGACGCAACGCAGCTGGCGCGCCTTCGCACTCGGATGGGTGGCAGGCTTCCGGCTAAGTTGCTGTCCACCGACCCCGCTTTGACACTGCTAACGAACGCCATTGGAGGGAACCGATGACAACCGGATCGCTTGAAATCCGCAACCTAGGAGGGCTCGTCAGCGGTCGCCTTGCCGACTCACTCCGCCAAGTGACTGAAATCCGTTGCGAGGACGGCCAAATCGTCGCGCTCGAATCGGGCGGCGATGCGGACCTCGTGATCGATGCTTGCGGCGCGATCGTGGCGCCGGGACTGATCGACTCTCACGCCCACGTGGTCTTTGGCGACTGGACCCCGCGCCAGTCAACGCTCGGCTGGATCGAGAGTTACATGCATGGAGGCGTGACGATGATGATGTCGGCCTCCGAGGTTCACCTCCCGGGCCGGCCGGCGGACCGCGAGGGCGTCAAGGCGCTCGCGATCACAGCTCAGCGCGCCTTTACCGACTTTCGCCCGGGCGGGGTGAAGGTGCTTGCCGGATCGGTGATCATCGAACCGACGCTTGAGCCATCCGACTTCGATCAGATGGCGGCGGCAGGGGTGAAGCTGGCGAAGGTTGGCTTTGGGGATTTCGATAAGCCGGCTGACGCCGCTCCGCTGGTGCGCGCCGCCCAAGCCGCCGGGATGATCGTGATGAACCACACCGGCGGCGCTTCGATCCCAGGATCAAGCCCGGTTACGGCCGAGGACTGCATCACGCTCGGCTGCGACTTCATCGGCCACGCAAATGGGGGACCAACTTCGCTACCCGACGAGGACCTACCGCTCCTATTCGATGCCGCCGGAGCAATTCAGTTGGTTCAGGCTGGCAACCTGCGCTCAAGCCTGCTGCTGCTTGATCTCGCGCGAGAGCGAGGCGAGCTGGAGCGGATTGTGATTGCGACCGACACTCCAACCGGCACCGGTGTGATGCCGCTGGGGATGATCAAGACTGTGACTGAGGTTTCGTCGCTTGGCGGGGTTTCGGCCACGGACGCCTTGGCGATGGCAACGGGCAATAACGCTCGCGTGCTGCGCCGCGAAGAGGGGATCCTGGAGGTGGGTCGGCCAGCCGATTTCGCTCTGCTCGAGGCCCCTCTCGGCGGTGTTGCTGACAACGCTCTCGCATCGATTGAGCGCGGCGACCTGCCGGGGATTTCGGCGGTCGTTATCGACGGTGGACTGCGAGCTTTGCGTTCCCGTAACGCGCCGGCGTCAACTCATCCGGCAACCGTCATCTCAGGCAACCTTCCCGCGGCCTTCGGTGATTGACAGTGGGGCTCTTGCGGAATAGGCTCGGAATCAGCCAGCCGAACTAAGTTCAGTATGTCGAATTCTTCTACTTCACTCAAGATAACTGGCCCTGGCGGCGGAGAGCTTCTCGGTGAGGTTGAGCTGACGCCAGTTGGCGAAGTCAGTGCGATCGTCGAGGCTGCATGCAAGGCCCAGCCGGAGTGGTCGAGGCGCACAGTTGCCGACCGCGCCGCTCTACTCGAAGCGGCCGCCGATCTACTCGACCCTCAGAGTGATGAGCTTTCCGTTCTACTCGCCTCCGAGGCGGGCAAGCCGCTAGATCAGGCGCAGTTTGAGATTCGGGCCTCGATTGGACTGTTGCGCAGCAACGCGCGGGAGGCCTGCCGCACTGCTGGTGGCCGGGTACTGCCAACGGAGGGACTCAAAGGCGTTGACCACGACTTTGTCTACACGCGCCGTGAGCCGCTTGGCGTGGTCGCAGCGATCCTGCCTTTTAACTTCCCGGTAGAGCTCTACGTTGAAAAATGCGCCGCGGCGCTGGTCGGCGGAAACGCCGTCGTCGTAAAGCCTCCGCTGGAGGACCCGCTCGCGGTGATGCGCTTCCACAAAGCGCTCCATGACGCTGGCGTGCCGTCCGATGTGCTCGCCAGCGTGCTCGGAGATCGCGACGTTGGGGCGGAGCTATCGCAAGCTAACGGCATCGCCGCGGTCTCGCTGACCGGCTCGACCGTTGCCGGGCTGGCAGTTGCCAAGGCCGCCGCACCGACGCTTCGCCGGCTCCACTTGGAGCTCGGCGGCAACAACGCTTCCCTTGTCTTGAACGATGCCGACATCGATCTAGCAGCTTCGGAACTTCTGCGCGGTCGCCTGCTGATGAACGGCCAAGCGTGCTCGGCAAGCAAGCGGATTGTTGTTCACCGCTCTTTGCACGACGAACTCGCCGAGCGCATCGCCGCTGGCGTAGCTAAGCAGCGTGTGGGCCCAGCAACCGACCCAGAGACGACGATCGGGCCGCTGATCAC
>JANRFB010000043.1:0-5870 GCA_030725785.1 Solirubrobacteraceae bacterium | reverse complement strand
GTCTTCAGCGCCGACCTCAAGCGCGCTGTCGCCGTCGCCGAACGGCTCCACTCCGGCGGCGTCGTGGTGAACGGCACTGACAACTATCGCCCGCCGGTGATCCCGTTTGCCGGAGTAGGTCTCTCCGGGACCGGCCGCGAGGGGATTGGCTACACGATCGAAGAGCTGACGCGCGAGAAAACAATTGTCCTTCGCAACTTCCGTGAACCAGAAGAGGAGCTGTAATGAGCAACCCCCGCCCAGTAGCCGGTGACGCAGCGCTTGTCGAGTCGGTTGAGGTTCCTGCAGGCGAATCACGCTTCATCAACGTCAAGAAGGGTCAGATTCTTCAGCTCGTTGACCTCTACGGCGACCAGGTTGGAGATTTCGTCGCCTATCGAACCGACAAGCCCGACGAGTACCTCTCTCCAGCCCACACCTGCTCCTGCCTGACCAAACTCTCCCCGGAGGTTGGCGACGCGCTCTACTCAAACCACCGGCTGCCGCTGCTGCGGGTTGAGGCCGACGACGTCGGCCACCATGACTTTGTCGTCCCTTGCTGCGACCCGGAGCGCTACTCAGTTGATTACGACCTTCCTGACCACCCGTCATGTCTAGCCGGATTGCAGAAGGGGCTCGACGCGTTTGGCTCCGACTGGCCACTGCACGGTGAACTCGCTGCCAACATCTTCATGAACAACGTCGTAACGCCCGAAGGTCGGATCGAGACCTTCGCTCCAACCCATGGCGCCGAATCGGCGATTGATTTCGAGGTGCTCGAGGATTTGGTTGTTGGCCTCGTCGCCTGCCCTCAGGACCTCTCGCCCTGCAACAACTTCGACCCGACAGACATGGCAATCCGCGTCTGGGAGCGCAAGTAGTGCGAGAGGACGTCGCCGATGCGGCAAGGATCTGTGCTCGGATGGGGTTGGTCGAGGCTTTCGGTCACGTCTCCGCACGGCTGCCTGACGGTGGTTTCCTGATAACTGCGACTCGCGGGATGCTGGCTGCCAACCCCGCGGATCTGCTCCAAGTCAGTGACGAAGGGGAGCTCCTCAGCGGCGAGCCTTCACTGCTGCCGCTGGAGACCCCGCTGCACACCGCGATCTACTCAGCCCGCTCGGACGTTGAGGCTCTTTGCAGGACCCACTCGCCGCACGCGGTTGCTTGGGGCGCACGTGGAGAGGTTCCGCCGCTGATGGTGGGACTCGATGGACTAAGCGGCGAGATTGCATTACACGACGACACCGATCTCGTCGTCGATATGGAGGCTGGCGCCGCTGCCGCCGCGAGCCTTGGGCAGGCTGATTGCCTCCTGATCCGCGCAAACGGAAACATCGCGACCGCCCCTCTTCTCAGCCACGCGGTAGTTAGGGCATGGTTCCTTGAGCAGCGCTCGGCCAACGCATCCCGGATCGGTGACGCTGCACCGCTTGCCGGGCAGGCTCTGACGCTTCGTTCGCGCCACTACGAGATCGAGCAGATGCGCGCCTGGCGCTGGTGCCGCGCCCGGTTCGGTGATGGGGAACAGCTTTGAGCAAATCAGTCAATGACCCGGGAGGGGAAACCACGACTTAAAGCCGGCGAACTTGTCAGTGCAGATCTGTCGGCGCTTGTCGATCAGGCACGCGTCGCAGCGATCGACCTCGTAACGCGCGCTGGTATGCGCGACGAGTCGGTCTATGCAGGACCCGGCAGAGCCGGGCCATTCACTTAGATCAACTAGCTAGGGAGCAATACGAGATGAGCAACAACACTGACGTAATCGTTATCGGCGCAGGCCACAACGGACTGACTTGCGCCTCCTATCTGGCTCGCGCCGGCCTTGGCGTGGTCGTGCTCGAAAGCTCGGACACTCCGGGAGGCTGCATCAACACGATCGACCTGCCCGACGGCCGCGGCAAGATGGAACTCGGTGCCTACGAGCACGGCGGGATCGTAGGAAGCGGCGTCGCCGCTGATCTCGAACTTGAGAGTCGCTTCGGGCTCAGCTTTCACATGCGCGACGAGGTGACGCTGGCGCCGTGTGACGACGGCTCGGCTCTGGCTTTCTACGCCTCGCTTGAGCAGACTCTCGAGGGGCTCGAGCCGATCGTCGGCAAAGCCGACACCGATGCTTACCGGAACTTCGCCGCTTGGTCAGCGGCTGCGCTCGGGCTGCTGCGGCAGACAGAGGCAGGGCCACCGCCAAGTCTGCGTGAGCTCGCTGCAGCCGCTGAGCTCACGCTTGGCGCAGAGTCGGGGCGTCTCCTGCAGACGCTCTTCGCTTCCGCGTCAACGATGCTCCGCGGCCAGTTCACCGATGAGCGCCTACAAGGCCCGATGGCTCACTGGGCAGCGCACTCTGAACAGTCGCCGTCCGATCCCGGAACCGCGGCAGGGGCCTTGATGCTCGCTGGAGGGCACGGTCACAAGTCGGCGCGCCCCGTTGGCGGCTCGCGCTCAACGGTTGAGGCGCTGGTTCGTTGTCTTGAGTCTTACGGCGGTCAGTTGCACTGCTCAGCGGCAGTCGAGAAGGTTGAGTTAAGTGGCGGGCGCGCAGTCGCCGTCCAAGCCGCCGGACAGCGCTGGACTGCAAATCGCGCTGTCGTCAGTGCCGTTGACGCGAGGCGCCTCTTCTTGACGATGATGGCGCCAGAGGATGTGCCGCCGTCGATCCGCGACGAGGTGCGAAGGATCCATGTTGGCCAAAGCAACGTCTCGGAGCTCAAGGTTGACGCGATCCTCTCCAGCAAGCCGAAGATCTCAGGCCCTGAGGGCTTCGACCGTTCGTTCATGCTCTCGGCCAACACGACTACCGATCTGGAACGCGCATTTGCCAGCATCAGGCTCGGAGATCTGCCTGAGCGAACACCGGTGATGATCGCCTTCCCGTCGAGTCTCGAATCCGGCTGGGCACCCGAGGGTGGCGCCAACATCTGGCTATCAACATTCGTCCCTTGGACGCCGCGCAGTGGAGCTTGGAATGAAGCGGAAATGGAGCGCGCAGCCGACAACATGTGGCAGACAGCCGAGCGCGCGCTTGGCTGCTCTCTCGATGCGACCGAACGGCGCCTGACTGGGCCGGCCGACTGGGTCGCGCGCCACGGCAACCCGCACGCAAACCCCAACCATGTCGAGATGAGCCTTGATCAGCTGCTCGCATTCCGGCCATCTCCGAAGCTGTCCGGTTACCGCACGCCGATCGAGAATCTCTTCCTGACTGGCGCCGGAACGCACCCTGGCGGAGGCATCACCGGCGTGCCGGGTCGGAACGCTGCGGCTGTAGCGCTGGAGCAGCTTGGACTGGCGCCACGCAAACCATTCACTGAGCGGGCTCGCTCCCAGGCAGCTCTACTACGCGACGCCGGTAAAGCCGCGCTCGCACTAAGGAGGTCATCATGAGCCCGGGAATCGCAGACGGTCAGCCAGATGCGCTAGACCTACTCACCGCGTACCAGCACAGCGCCGTCGTTGCGGCAGCGACACTGACCGGCGTTGCCGACGCGATGGCTGCCGGAGAAAGCGACTCTGTTGCACTAGCGAGCACGCTCAGCCTTGATCCGCGCGCGGTCCGCGCGCTGCTCGGCTCAATGGTCGCGCTCGGCCTCGCAGAGGCGAAGGGTGAAGGGCACGTGCTGAGCGAGACCGGCGCCCCGCTGGCAACCGATCATCCGCGCTCAATCTCAGCAATCGTCGGAAAGGAGTGGTTCTTCTACAAGGTTTGGGGCGAGCTCCCAGAAGCAATGGTTGATGGCCACGCGCGCGTTGATCCATGGCAGATGCGTCTCGGCGACGATCCGCAGCAGGCGCTCGGCTTCCTGCGCGCGCTGGACGATCTCGCTGGTCTCTTTGGAGATGAACTCCCTGGCCTCAGTGGGATCACTGAAGGCGGGACGCTGCTCGACGTTGGTGGGGCATCTGGCTCACACTCGGCCTACTTGATTTCCGCAGTTGATGGCATCGAAGCGACGGTGCTCGATCTGCCTGAGGTCGGTGTATTGGTTGAAGAGCGCCATCCTGAAGTTGCCTTCGTCGCGGGCGATCTCGATCAGCCCCGCTTTGGACTCGCGGAGGGTCAGCAGTGGGACATCGTTCTTCTGGCAAACATCCTTCACGATCATCCGCCGGCGAAGTGCCGCGAGCTCCTGGCCAGCGCCTTCGAGCTTGTGCGGCCAGGTGGCCGGATCGTGCTCTACGAATGGGTGCTCGACGACAACCGCGACGAGCCGCCAGCGGTGGCACTCTTTGCGCTGATGATGATGGTCGAGAACGAAGGTGGGAATTCCTACACCGAGAGCGAATTGCGCGGCTGGCTTGAAGAGGCCGGTTTCGACGGGGTCGAATTGCGTCGTGGCTTCGGTCCAATCGCCGGAGTCAGCGCCGTCCGCCCGCTCTGACCTTTCGTCGCAGCTAAACCGGATACGAACGAACCCGCAGCGGTGGCGCCGGTTCGTACTCTTCGACCGGGCGGGCGATCACTTGGTGGACCGAGAGGCGGCTGCGTTCGAAGCCGAGTGCGGCGCCGTAGTTGTGGAGGCGCCAGACGCGTTCGCGTTCGGGGCCGATCTCGGCAATCGCTGCTTCGCGGTCGCTGTCGTGGTTGATCGCCCAGCGGCGCAGCGTCTCGGCGTAGTGGGGGCGGAGCGATTCGTCATCGACCAGTTCGAAGCCGGCGGCCTCGATCGCGCTAATCACGATTCCTTGTGTGTGCAGCTCGCCGTCGGGGAAGACGTAGCGCTGCGTGAAGCTCTTCGGGTGCATCTGATGGTCCTCGCCGACGCGCACGATTCCGTGGTTGAGGAAGAGTCCGTCTTTGGCGATCAGGCTGCGTGCCTGCTGGAGGTAGATCGGCAGGTTGTCGCGGCCGACGTGCTCGAACATGCCGATGCTTGAGATCTTGTCGTAGGGGCCGTCGTTGACTTCGCGGTAGTCCTGAAGGCGAACCTCGCATTGATCCTGCATTCCGGCCTGGGTGATCCGCTCGCGCGCCAGCTCGGCCTGCTCCTCGGAGATCGTCACGCCGACAGCATGGACGCCGTAGTTGTGCGCCGCGTAGATCAGCAGTGAACCCCAACCGCAGCCAATGTCGAGCAGGCGATCGCCCGGCTTCAGCTCCAGCTTCTTGCAGATCAGATCAAGCTTGCGCGTCTGTGCCTGATCGAGTGTGTCTTCGGGCGAGCCGAAGTAGGCGCAGGAGTAGACCATCGTCTCGCCAAGCATCCGGCGGTAGAACTCGTTCGAGACGTCGTAGTGGTGTGAGATTGCTTCCTGGTCGCGCTGGGCGCTGTGGAGGCGGCCCTGCAGTTTGATTTCAGCCTCCGGCGCCGGTGGCTGGCCGCGGCGCAGCAGGCCGAGCTTGCGCGCCGCCTTCAGTGCCGGAATCGCGTCGGTCGCTTTCAGCGGCGCGTGGCGCCACTTCTCGGTCAGGTCGAGCGCCATTTCAAGGTCGCCGTCAACTTCAAGCTCGCCGGAAACCCAAGCTCGCGCCATGCCCAGCTCGTTCGGTTCGCGCACCATCCGCACCAGTGCGTCGCGCTCGGCAAAGCGCAGCGTCGGTGAGTCGGGGCGGGGGTTGGTCGGCGGTAGCTCGGTGCCGTCCCAGAAGGCCAGCGTGAAAGCGCGGCCGCCCTCGGAGCGGCTGTCGAGCAGGCCGACGAGCTCGGCGAGTTCAGCAGCTACACCGGTCGCGGCGCTGCCTGGGGTTATTTTCGGGGAGCTGGAAGTAGTAGCCATTGCTAAAACCTAATAGATCGCTGGCCGCTTTGCTTAGAGCAGGCCGCCGAGCGCGCGGCCGATAATAATTGCCGCTAGGCCTGCAAAGAGGCTCAGGAAGATGTTGACCGTCGCCGCCTGCGGGTGATGCTCGCGCGCGAGGCCGTCGCTGTCGGCCATCCAGGCCGAGAAGGTCG
>JANRFB010000042.1 GCA_030725785.1 Solirubrobacteraceae bacterium | reverse complement strand
GTGTCAACGCTTGAAGCGATCGTCCTTGGGATCGTTCAGGGGCTAACTGAGTTCCTGCCGATCTCCAGCACTGGCCACATTCTTTACGTGCCCGCGCTGGCCGGCTGGCCTGACCCCGGCGCCGCTTTTAGCGCTGTGATTCAGCTTGGCACGATGGCCGCCGTGCTGGTCTACTTCCGCAGCGATCTTTGGCGGATGGCAGTTGCCTTCGTCAAGTCATTCGGCGGCAATCACGCGCTTTGGCGCACCAGCGACACCGACGGGCGGCTCGGTTGGTACATCGTTCTCGGCACGATCCCGATCGCGATCGTTGGTCTCGTCTTCTCCGACCAGATCGAGAACAACGTTCGCACGCTCTCGCTCGTTGCGATCGTGATGATCCTCTTCAGCTTTGTGCTGATGGCTGCCGACCTGAAGGGTGCGCAGAACCGAGACGTCAAAGAGCTGACGCTCAAAGACGGCATCATCATCGGCCTATTCCAGGCCTTGGCGCTAATCCCCGGCGTCAGCCGATCTGGCTCGACGATCTCCGGCGGTCTTTTCCTTGGCCTTGACCGCGAATCGGCGACGCGCTACTCATTCCTGCTCTCAGTCCCGGCGGTCGTTCTCTCTGGCGTCTTCGAGCTGCGCAAGATCGGCGATTCGACCGGCGCTTCGGTCGGCGTCGCGCCGACCGTGATCGCGACGCTGCTGGCATTTATAAGCGGCTACCTAGCGATCGCCTTCCTACTTCGCTTCGTCCGCACCCACAACTTCAGCGTCTTCGTGATTTACCGCGTTGCGGTCGGCGTGCTGATGCTGGTGCTGCTGGCCACCGGCGCAGTTAGCTAAGCGTGCGCGCCAGCCGGTAGGCGAGAGCTTCAAGCTGAAGCTGATCATCGGGGTAGATAGAGAGCGATGCGCGCGTTTCGTCAACCAGCGCGATCGCATCACGCAGCCGGTGTGAACTGAGGCCTGCGGCGTCAGCTTCAAGTTCAGTGCGGCGGTCAACCGCGTAGATCAGCTCCGGCGCGCCGTCGGCGATGCAGGCTAGGTCGCGATACCAGAGGCCGGTTAGGCGTAGCCCTTCGTCGAGCGCTGACGTGCGAACGCGGCGCCAGATCCTGTGGGCGTCGGCCTTGGCGTCCTTCTCGTACTTGTTGCGCTCGCGCTTGGGCAGCGACTCGGCTTCGGCTTTGGCCTCCTCATTGAGGCGGTCCTCTGTTGCCGCTGCCAACGTTTGCGCAAGGTTGATCAGAGCCGTCCATGGCTGGTCGCTGAGCTTGTTGTGGCGCGCGCAGCGAGCGAAGCGCTCAGCGTTGGCGCGCTGCTGGGCTCCTTCGCCAAGTGACATCGCAAGGGCGCGGTTTGCATCGCCGAGTGCCAGCTTTGCGCAGGCCTGCGCCACTTCGGGCGCAATCCCACGCGCGCCGAGCTGCTCTTCAAGCTGCGCTTCGGTCGGCGCGTCAAAGCGCACTGCGAGGCAGCGCGAGGAGATAGTGGGGAGGACCTGCTCAGGGCGGTCGGTCAGCAGCACGAGGTGGACGTAGGAGGCCGGTTCCTCGAGCGTTTTGAGCATCCGGTTGGCGGCCTCGGCGTTCATCGTGTCGGCGCCCTCTATTACAAAGACGCGCTTCGACGATTCAAAAGGCCTGCGCGCGGCGGCGGCAACTACCGGCTCGTCAATGTCGGCGCGGCGCATCTCACTAGCGCCGCTGGCACGGACCCAAGTGAGATCCGGGTGCGATTCGCGCTCGGCGCGGTCGCGGACGCCATCAGGGTTGGCGGCGCCTTCAGCCAGCAGCTCGGCGGCGAAGGCCCGCGCGGCAGCAGCTTTGCCGGCACCTGGTGGCCCGTGGAAGAGGTAGGCGTGCGAGGGCTTGCCGCCCGGCTCGAGCGCCGAACCGAGCACGGCGAGAGCATGCGGGTGGCGCTCGATCGCGGCGATAGTGCTCATCGGCTGATCGTACGGGTACGCTCGGCTCGTTGATGGCAGGACGACTGATCACGATCGAAGGGCTCGACGGCTCCGGCAAGTCAACGCTCGTCGCTGGCCTCACGGCAGAGCTCGAAAGCCGCTCAGTGCCGGTAACTGCGCTACGTGAGCCCGGTGGGGTTGAGCTGGCCGAGCGGCTGCGCGGCGTCGTCAAAGATCCTTCGCTCGACGTGAGCGCGCGCGCGGAGGCTTTGATTTACGCCGCAGCCCGCGCCCAACTGGTGAGTGAGTTGTTGCTGCCGCTGCTAGAAGAAGGGCGCTTTGTAGTGCTCGACCGTTACATAGATTCATCGCTCGCATACCAAGGCGCTGGCCGCGGCCTAGGCGTTGAAGCGGTCGCGCAGATCAATCAGTTCGCCAGCGGTGGTTTGTCGGCAGACCGCACGCTTTACCTGCGTGTTGACACCGCTACGCGCGCGGCGCGGATCGGCGAGCGCGGCGAGGCCGCGGACCGGCTCGAACTCGCCGGCGACGAGTTTTTCGAGCTCGCCGCCGATGCTTACGACGAGCTGGCGGCAGGCGAGCCGACGCGGATTCGCGTGCTCGACGGGTCGGCTGCCCCTGAAGCTGTGCTGGCGGCAGCAGTCGATGCGCTCAGTGATCTGCTGCCCTAGGCTTGTGCAGATGCGTTTTCGTCTAATCGCCGTACTCGTCGCTAGCGCCCTCGCGCTGACGTTGCCGCTAAGCGCGCAGGCGCAGACGACGGTGCAGCCGGTCGAGCCCGTTCCCGGTCAGCCGGTTGAGCCAAGCGGCGGCGCGATCACTCCCGCGCCAGGGGCCCCAGGTCAGCCCGCCTCGCCTACGGTGATCGAGCCGACGACGCCGGCGCCGGCGCAGGGCGACGAGCCGCTCAGCAAAGCGCAAGACCGTGGTCTTGCGTGGCTAACAATTGGCCTTATCGCGCTCGGCGCAGTGCTGCTCGGCGTGCTGATTGTGGTTCTACTCTGGCGCGTTCGCGGCTGGGACCCGCGCTGGCTCAAGCGCTGGCGCCACTCGACCGCCGAGGCCGGTTGGCGAGTTGGACTGAACGGCGCCGAGATCCGCGATTTCATCCGCCTGGGCCGCTAGCTCGCCGCCCGCCGAGGCTCAAAAAGCCACTGCAAGCTGGGCTATCCTAGAAGGGGCGAATTCGTCTGAGTTGCAGGCCCGAAAAGAGATCGGGTGCCGAGTTGCATTCCGTCCGATGGAAGTGCGAAGTTCCTCGACCCGCGACCGGTTCTTTAGGGACGCGAACAAGCACCGGTAATTCAGCCGGCAGGAGAGAGGAAGCAGACGATGGAAATCACACCGCAGACCGCTACCACCGCCACCGCCGTCGAGGCTGGCCACGCAATGTCGATCGAACGCCGCCACACCGAGCCGGGCGTCGATCCCTTCTCTTCAGTCGAGTGGGAGGTTCGCGACGCGCGGATCGCTCACGGCGACCACGTTGCCTTCGAACAGACTGATGTCGAGTTCCCTACGACTTGGTCACAGAACGCCACCAACATCGTCACGCAGAAGTACTTCCGTGGCCAAGCAGGTTCACGCGAGCGCGAGCGCTCGGTCAAGCAGATGATCGGCCGCGTCTCCGGCACGATCGCCGACTGGGGTCGCACGCGCGGCTACTTCGCCACTGCCGAAGACGGCGACGCCTTCGAAGCCGAACTGACGCACATCCTGCTCCACCAGAAGGCAGCCTTCAACTCACCGGTTTGGTTCAACGTCGGCTTTGAAGAGAAGCCACAGTGCTCAGCCTGCTTCATCCTCAGCGTTGAGGACACGATGGAATCGATCCTCGGCTGGAACACGAAGGAAGGCACGATCTTCCGCGGCGGCTCCGGCTCCGGCATCAACCTTTCAAACATCCGTGGCTCAATGGAGACGCTTAGCAAGGGCGGCACAGCCAGCGGCCCCGTCTCATTCATGCGCGGCGCCGACTCATGGGCCGGCACGATCAAGTCCGGCGGCAAGACGCGCCGCGCCGCCAAGATGGTCGTGCTCGACGTGGACCACCCGGACATCGTTGAGTTCATTGAGTGCAAGGCGAAAGAAGAAGACAAGGCCGCCGCACTGCGCGACGCCGGCTTCGACATGTCGATCGACGGTGACGGCTTCAACTCGATTCAGTACCAGAACGCCAACAACTCGGTCCGTGTAACAGACGAGTTCATGCAGGCAGTCGAGGACGACGCCGAGTGGCACACGACCGCCCGTGCAACCGGCGAGCCGATCGGCGAGCCAATGCCGGCGCGCGAACTGATGATGAAAATCGCCCGCGCCGCATGGCGCTGCGCCGATCCTGGCGTTCAGTACGACACAACGATCAACCAGTGGCACACGTCGCCGAACTCAGGTCGGATCAACGCATCTAACCCATGCTCGGAGTACATGCACGTCGATGATTCGGCTTGCAACCTTGCCTCGATCAACCTGATGAAGTTCCGCCGCCCCGACGGCACGCTTGACGTTGGCGACTTCGAGCACACGACAGACGTACTGCTGCTCGCGCAGGAGATCATCGTTTCGCCATCGAGCTACCCGACCGAGCAGATCGGCGATAACGCCCGCGCCTTCCGTCAGCTCGGCCTTGGCTACACGAACCTTGGCGCCTACCTGATGGCCAACGGCGTTGCATACGACTCCGACCCAGGCCGCGGAACAGCAGCCGCAATCACGGCGCTGATGACCGGCCGCGCCTACCGCCAGTCCGCAGTGATCGCTGCGGCAATCGGGCCGTACGAGAAGTACGAAGAGAACCGCGAGCCGCACAACAACGTGATGCGGATGCATCGCGACGCCTCATACGCAATCCCAGATTCGACCGTCGTTGACGATCTGCTGCTCGCAGCCGCGCGTCACTCGTGGGATGAGGCAGTTGAGGTTGGCGAGCGGTACGGCTACCGCAACGCACAGGCAACGGTGCTCGCGCCAACCGGCACGATCTCGTTCCTGATGGACTGCGACACGACCGGCATTGAGCCTGACTTCTCACTCGTCAAGTTCAAGGAGCTCGTCGGTGGCGGCCAAATGACAATCGCCAACAAGACGATCCCACTGGCACTGCAGACGCTCGGTTACAGCGACGCCGAGATCGAACAGATCGAAGCCTATGTAACAGAGCACGGCACGATCGTTGGCGCCCCAGGGCTGCTCGACGAGCACCTTGAGGTCTTCGACGTAGCGGTCGGTGAGCGGGCAATCTCCGCCCACGGGCACATCAAGATGATGGGCGCAGTACAGCCATTCATCTCAGGCGCGATCTCAAAGACCGTCAACATGCC
>JANRFB010000041.1 GCA_030725785.1 Solirubrobacteraceae bacterium | reverse complement strand
AGGATCGCCACGAGAGCGAGCAGGGCAAGGCGAGAGCGCATCAGAGCGCGGAAGCTATCGATCGATTTGTTCATTAGCAATCACTGCAATCAGGCCTGCGAGGTGAGCTGACGGGCTCGCGCGAAAAAGCGCTAACCAGGCGGCAATGCCCGGTACTCGCCCCTGAAGGCCGAAGCCTCCGTTGGGTCCCCCGCTCCCTCACGCATTTCGGTGAGGAACTCGGCCTGCGCGCAGGTTACCAAGGCGCTGCCGCTAGGCTTGGGAAGAATCTTGTCGAGTCGACCTTAAGGAGCAAAAGTGGCCGGTCTAAGTGGGCGTATGTCAACCGTCATAAAAGCGAAGGTTTCAAAGGTTCTGGACCGGGCAGAAGATCCGGGCGAAACGCTCGATTACAGCTATCAGAAGCAGCTCGAGTCGCTGCAGAAGGTAAAGCAGGGAATCGCTGAGGTCGTCACCGCCAAGAAGCGCCTCCAGATGCAGTCGGAAAAGCTTGAGAAATCGGTTGTCAAGCTCGACACGCAGGCTCGTCAGGCGCTCGCTCAAAGCAATGAGGAACTCGCGCGTGAGGCTCTCGAGCGCAAGAACATCGCCCAGACCGAGCTGCAGTCATTCGATGTGCAGATCGTCGAGCTTGAGGGGCAGCAGCAGAAGCTGATCGATTCGGAGGCGAAACTGCGCGCGAAGATCGAGGCCTTCCGGACGAAGAAGGAGACGATCAAGGCTCAGTATTCAGCGGCCGAAGCGCAGGTTCGCATCTCCGAGGCAGCGACGGGCGTAGGCGAAGAGATGGCAGACGTTGGCCTCGCGATGCAGCGCGCCGTCGACAAGACGGAGGATATGAAGGCCCGCGCCGCCGCAGTCGAAGAGCTAGAGGCTGCCGGCACCTTCGATGACCTGACGACGCTTGGCGACGGCAACGACGACATCGAGCGCCAGCTCGCAGAGCTTTCAAGCGCCAGCGCCGTCGATGACGACATGGCACGGATGAAAGCGGAGCTTGGCGCTGGGTCACCACCAGCGGAACTTGATGCAGGCGAGGAGCCAGCGAAATGATCATTCGGATCGCTTCAGAAGATCAGTACCGGCTTGACGACGATGCGCTTGCCCGCGTCAACGAGCTTGACAACGCGGCCGTCGCGGCCGTCGAAGCCGGAGACCGCGAAGCGTTCCAGCAGAACTTCAACGCACTGCTGGCACTTGTTCGCACTGAAGGCACAGTCATCGCTGACGACGACCTCTCTGTTTCGGACGTGATTATTCCTCCCGACGACCTAAGCTTTGAAGAGGCCGGCGAGGAGTTCACAGGCGAAGGTCTAATCCCAGACTGAGCCGGCGATAGTTCGCCGCCGGACTGGCGCCAATGCTGCCCAACTCTCTACGCCGTTGCTTTGTAATCGGCAGTTTTGTTCTGGCATTCGCGACGCTCGCAGGCTGTGGGCGCGCCGGCGACCAAAGCGGGGAGAGCAATTCGAGCCCGCAGCCAGGGGCCGGCGTAACCATCGCCGCAATCCCCAGCGCCGCAACGAAGAACACAACGCGTGTCTGGGCCAACTCACCGGCCGGCGTCGCGGCCTCCGCTGCCCGCGCGGTCTACCCGAGTACGCGCCCGAGCCAGCGTCCACTTGCGGTAGTTCTCGCTGACTCCGCCATCTGGCAGGCAACGATCGCCGGCGCGGTACTGATGGCCGCGCCGCTCCACGCGCCAATGCTGCTCAGCGAGGGCTCGCAGCTTCCGCCTGAAACGCAGTCAGCGCTCAGCGCGCTATCGCCAACCGGTGCCGGCAAGGATGGCCCTCAGGTAATCCGGCTTGGAGCTGCAGTCTCGCCAACGTCGTTGAAGTCGCTCTCGATTGGCGGCGACGACCCCTTCACGCTGGCGGCAAGAGTGGACGCCTACCAGGCGCGAGTCTCCGGCCGCTGGAGCACCGCCGTCGTGATCGCCTCATCAGAGTCGCCAGCAATGGCGATGCCAGCCGCCGCGTGGGCTGCAAAGTCAGGTGACAGCGTGCTCTTTAGCGGCCGCGATCAGTTGCCGGCAGTTACAGCGGCAGCGATCAAGGCGCACGGCAAGCCGAAGATCTACATCCTCGGACCAAGCTCGGTGATCTCCGAAAAGGTTGCCGGTCAGTTGGCGGCGCTTGGCGAAGTCACGCGCGTCGGTGCGAAGCCGGCGAGCGCCAACGCGATCGCATTTGCCCGCTTCAGAGACGGCGACTTTGGATGGGGAATCGTCGACCCCGGGCACGGCCTCGTGTTCACAAATGTCGACAAGCCGCTGACCGCCGGCGGCGCCGCGCCACTCTCGGCCAGCGGCAGCTACGGCCCGCTGTTGCTCGTGGGCCGTGACGGCAGTCTGCCTCCCGATGTCGCCAACTATCTGCGCGACATTCGCCCCGGCTATTCCTCGGACCCGGTTCGCGGCGTTTATAATCACGCTTGGGTGATCGGCGACCCGGCCGCTGTCAGCGACCGAGCGCAGGCGACGATCGATAGCCTGCTGGAGATAGCACCGGTAACGAAAGAAGCAACGACACGATGAGCGAATCCCAGAAGCCCTCAAATAACCCAACGCAGGCACTCGACATCAGCGTCGACGACGTCCGTCAGCTTGTCCATGCCTCTACCCCCCACTTTTCGCTCCAGCTGCGCAACCGGATCCGTCGCCTAATCGAAGACCTTCCAGCCGGCCACCCTGCGCGGCTCGAAGGCCAAATGCAGATCGCCCGTCTCGACGAGCTTGGCTATGACGGCGAGGTTCGCGGCCAGCAGAGCGAAGGTCTGGAGCCACTGGCCTGCGTCACCGATCCAAAGCTGCGCTAGCGGTCCGGGGCGATGGACGAGAGCCTCCAGCGCCCGGCCGGAATTGAAGGCAGCGCGCTCAAAGGTCCATTCCCAGTCGGCGCCTACGCCGAGATGCTGCGCGAGGAGCTGCGCGGCCGCGCACGGCTTCAGCTGTTCGGTGAGATCTGGAACCTTAGGAAGACGACGGCTCGCGTCTATTTTGAGCTGCGCGACGCGCGCGGCGCCGTGCCCTGCGCAATGTGGACGAACAAGTTTGAGGCGCTTGGCGAGATCGCCTCGTCGCTTTCTGACGGCGCCCAGATAGTCGTCGCCGGCGGCCCCGACTACTACCCCGGCAGCAAGACCTCCTCGCCGTCGTTCTCGTTCGACGTTACGGCGCTGCGAGTTGCCGGCGAAGGTGACCTGCTGGCGCAACTGGCTGCGCTGCGGCGCCAGCTTCAAGGCGAAGGGCTATTTGAGCCGCAGAAGCTTCTCGCACGGCCGCAGCTACCGCGCACAATCGGCGTCGTAACAAGCGAATCAGGGAAGGCGCGCGATGACATTCTTGCCGGGCTTCAGCGCCGCGGCTGGGCCGGGACGCTGGTCTGGGGCTTCGCCCCGGTTCAGGATCGCAAGGCGGCCGCAGCGATCACTGAGGCACTAACCGATCTCGCCGGGACCCAGCAGGTTGAGACGATCATCGTCGCGCGCGGTGGAGGCTCCTTGGCCGACCTCTTCGCCTTCTGCGACGAGACGCTCTGCCGCACCGTCGCGCTGCTGCGTGTGCCGGTAATCGCCAGTGTCGGCCACCACACAGATCAGACGCTGATCGACGACGTCGCGGCCGAGAGCTGCTCAACGCCGACCCATGCTGCAGAGGCCGCCGTGCCGCTAGACATCAATGCCGAGCGAGACAAGCTGCGCTTCGGAGTCGAGACACTCTCGCGCCATGCGCAGCGCGCTGTCGTTGGCCGAGCACGGGCGCTAGCGGCGCTGGCGCGCGTGCCGGGCACTCACATCACCCGCCAGCGTCGCGAGCTCCACCAGGACGCACGCGAACTTCGCGCCGCCGGCCAGCGCCGCCTGCTGCTTGAGCGCGAGCGCTCAGCGACCGTGGCTGAGGTGCTGCGGCGCAAGACTCTCGCCGGCGCCGGGCCCGACAAGCTCGCCCGGATGCGAACGCTCGAGGGGCTCTCGATAGCGCTCGCGGCGCATGACCCGAAGGGCGTGCTCGAGCGCGGCTACACGATCGTTGACGATGGCGAAGGGAACGTGATCACGACCGCTGCGCAGGCTCGTGAGGCAGAGAATGTCCGACTCCAGTTCGCAGACGACGCCGTTGCTGCGAAGATCACCGGAAGCGATGACTGAACCCGAGCAGAGCTATGAGATTGCGACCGGCCGCTTGGAGGAGATAATCCGGCGGCTCGACTCGGGTGAGGCGGGGCTGCGCGAAACGCTTGACTTGGTCAAAGAGGGCCGCACGCTGGTCGAGTACTGCGCCGGCGAGCTTGAAGCCGTCAGTGCGGGGTTGGACGAAATCAAACTTGACGAGCTGATCGCAAGACTCGAAGACCAAACCCCGGAGAGCGAGTAGCGGCGCGATGGCGAGTTTCGACCAGCTCTCCGACTTGCCACTGACTATCGACGGCTACGAACTGATCGGCCGCGAAGCCAACGTTTCCTCGGGCTTCCTCCGCAAGACCACGACGATCGCACTCTCCGGCGCGGGCCTTACCGGCCTAGGTGAGGACGTCACCTACGACAATGAGGATCACGAGATCCTTCAGGCGGCCGGTGCAGTGCTGCCCTTGGCGGGTGATTGGACGCTCGGATCTTTCTGCGAGATGGTCGAATCGATCAACCTTTTTCCCGAACCGGCCCAGCGCGAGCCATCGCTCAAGTACCGCATCTGGGGCTATGAGTCGGCGGCCCTCGACCTGGCACTGCAGCAGGCAGGCGAGCCGCTCCACGCCCGGCTGGGCCTGACGCCTGCGCCGCTGCGCTTCGTCTGTTCACTGCGCCTCGGTGAGCCACCAGCGATCCTCGCGCCTCTCGAGCAGCGACTGTCGCTCTACCCCGACCTGCAGTTCAAACTCGACCCGACGCCGGCTTGGGACGAGGCGACACTGCAGGAGGTCGCCGACAGCGGCGCCGCCGTCGTGCTCGACTTCAAGGGGCTCTACGAAGGCACCGAGGTTGATACCCCGGATGACCCAGCTTTCTACGAGCGCGTGCTGGCAGCCGTGCCCGGCACTTGGATCGAGGATCCAAAACTGACGCCTGAGATTGATGCGGTGCTCGCCGAGTCTCGCGCACGGATCACTTGGGACGCAAACATCAATTCGGTTGCCGACATTGACGCGCTTCCGTTTCAACCGACGATGGTGAACATTAAGCCGTCACGCTTCGGCCCACTCAGCGAACTCTTCGGCGCCTACGACACCTGCAACGAGCGCGGCATCGCAATGTATGGCGGCGGCCAATTTGAGCTTGGAGTCGGTCGCGGCCAGAT
>JANRFB010000040.1 GCA_030725785.1 Solirubrobacteraceae bacterium | reverse complement strand
CCGCCGCCAATGCCAAAGAGACCAGAGAGCACACCGGCGGCGACACCGATGATGATTGCCAGCGCGATCACTGAAAGGCCACCAATCCAGCTACGGCTACGAGCATTACTGAAAACAGCAGCTGCACCATGGCAACCGGGATTCGCTGCTGAAGCCAAGTGCCGATCAGCACGCCTCCAACCGCAGGGATACCGACCGTCAGGGCTGCGACGAGATCGACGTTGCCGTAGATCAGCTGAGTCGCGGCGCCGGCGCTGGCAGCGATTACGATCGCCAGCAGCGAAGTAGCGGCCGCGCGGCGCTCATCGAAACCGATCCAAAGCACCAGCAACGGCACCAGCACAATGCCGCCGCCGACTCCGAAGAGACCGCTGAAAATGCCCGTCGCGATCCCGAGAACTGCAAGCTGGGAGATGCGCGTCGAGGGCACCCGTTCATAATAGGTTCGATGCCACCCGCCTCCTCATTTGCCAGCGCGATTGCGCCACTGACTGACGAGCCTGCGCGAACCGCGCTGCTATTCGATGTCGATGGCACACTGGCGCCGATCGTGCGCGATCCGCAGACCTCGAGCGTTCCTGAACTGACGCGCCGCCTCTTGATCGACAGTCAGATGATCTACGGCCTCATCGGCTGCGTCAGCGGCCGCCAAGCCAAGGAGGCGCGGCGCATCGTTGGCATCGGTTCGATCCCCTACTCCGGCAACCACGGTCTTGAGCTGCTGCCGCGCGGCGCGCACGAGCCAACCGTCAACGCCGAGGCCGAGGCCTGGACAGATCGCGTCCATGCAGCAGCGCTCGAGGCCTTCCCCGAGCTGCGCGAGGAGAGTGGGCTGCGGATTGAAGACAAGGGGCCGATCGTCGCGCTTCACTGGCGCGGACTCGACGATGAGGCCGCTGCAGAGGCTGTCGCCGAGCAGATCGCCGAGCAGGCCAAAGGTCAGGGGCTACTAATCCACCGCGGCCGCAGCGTGATCGAGCTGCGCGCGCCGGTCACGAGCAACAAGGCAGACGCCGTCCACGCGCTGCTCGATGGAGTCGACGTTGACAACGCTCTGTACGTCGGCGACGACCGCACCGACCTTGACGCCTTCCGCGCGCTGCGCGCGCTTCAACACGAAGGACGGTTGAAGGCGATCCTCTGCGTCGGCGTCCGTTCCGAGCAAACACCGAGCGAGCTGCTGGCCGAGGCCGACCTGCTGGTCGACGGAACCGAAGGCGTGGGCTCGCTTCTCTCGGCACTGGCCGACTGATCATGCGCTACGTCGATCTGCTCAAGACGACGGTCCTACTCAGCGCCGCCTCGGCGACGGCGCTGGCCGTAATCACGGTCGTCCAAGCGAACGCATTGGACGACAGCCTGCTTGTGCTTATCGCCGCCGGCTGGTGGGTCGCTGCAGCGCTGATAGGCGCTTGGCTCGGGCGACGGCTGGAAGCCAGCCCGTCGGTCGCCCGTGCTCTGCGCCAAGCTCAGAGCACAACGATGCTGCCGGAGCTGAACGTTGGGCGGATGCTCCTGAGCCGCCTGTGGCCGCTGCTGCTGGCGGCGCTGGTGTCGGCGATCTTCTCTTTCTTCCTGCCCCAAATCGCGGCGATCGCAGCCGGCTTCATGGTGATTTGGGCACTCTCATGGCGCCACCAGGATCGCGCAGTGACTGCGATCGAGGAGCGTGACGGCGTGACCTTCTTTGTCGCTTCCGGCTCACCGATCCAGCCGATCAAGCTTGTCCGCACGCCGGGGCTGCGGCGCGACAGCGGATCGGAACCATGGAAGGCAACGTGAGCTCCACCGACATACTGCTCGTCTCGCTCGGATCGACGACCGGACTGCGCGCCTCGGACGAGGCCTTCGCGAGGCTGCTGCGCGGCGCGGGTGCAACGGTTCAGATCGCGCGCGCCGCGCCGCAGCGGCAGGTTCGAACGCTCGCCCTTACCGACCTACTCTGGGCGCGAGCCAGCGCGGTCGCTGCGCGCCAAGCGCTCACCGCCACAACACCGCGCGCGATCGTCTACTCAACTACGACCGCGGCGCTGCTGTGGGCGCGCCCGGGGGCGATCCGTTTTGACGCAAGCTCGGCCGAAAACCGCCCCGGCCACGACGGCATCTGGCAGCGCCCGCTAGAGCGGCGCCGGCTGGCCGAGGCGCCGCTGCTGATCCCAACCTCGGCGGCCGCGCTAGCCGCCTCACCGGCCGCGGGCGCCGACGCCGTCATCGTTCCGATCCCGGTTATAGCGAGCGGCTCGCCGCGCCCGGCGCCGGAGCGGCAGATCGCAGCAATCACGTACGCCTCGGACCCTGACAAGAAGGGCCTCGGCCGCGTGCTGGCGGCATGGCAGCAGGCGCGCCGTGATGGTGAACGGCTGGTCGTGGCTGGGCTCGAACGCAGTCGGCTGCCCAACCCAGGGCCCGGCGTTGAGCTGGTTGGCAAGCTGGCGCCAGAGCAGTACCGGGAGTTGCTTTGTCGCTCAAAGCTATTCGTTTGCGCTCCCCGCCGAGAGGATTACGGGATAGCCCAGCTTGAAGCGCTGGCCGATGGCTGCCAACTTGTTACGACTGAGGCTGCGGGCGGATACGAGGCGCTGGCGCTGGCGCGAGAGCTCGACGCGCGGCTCGTCGGCGACGACCTAGCGGGCGCTATTCGCATCGCGCTCGATGATCCGCTGCCCGGTTATGCCGCGCGTGCCCTGGATCTTCTTGAGCCCTACAGCTTGGCGGCGGTACAAGAAATCGTCAGCGACCGGCTGCTCGCGCGGCTGCTCGGCTGAGCTCTTGATCTACCCTCGCTCTTGCCAATGACCGAACTGACTTGGCTGATACTGCCTACCTATAACGAAGCGGAGAACATCGAAGCGATCGTGACCGCTTCAGCGCAGACGCTGGCGGCCTGCTCACCAAACGGCTTTCGGATTCTGATCGTTGACGACGACTCCCCCGACGGCACCGGCCAGATCGGCGAGCGGCTGGCAAGTGAGCGCAGCGAAGTCGAGATACTCCACCGCGCTATCCGCGAAGGGCTTGGGCCCGCGTACCTAGCCGGTTTTGAGCACGCGCTTAGCCGCGGCGCAGACTTCATCATGGAGATGGACAGCGACTTCTCGCACAGCCCATCCGACCTTGAGCGACTGCTTCGCACCGTCCGTGACGGCGGAGCCGATTTGGCGCTTGGCTCGCGCTACGTGCCAGGCGGTGGAATAGAGAACTGGAGTGCAAGCCGCCGCGTGATAAGCCGTGGTGGCTCGCTTTACGCGCGAATCATTCTCAGCCTTCCGGTCACTGACCTAACCGGCGGCTTCAAGTGTTTCCGCGCCGATGTGCTGCGAGCGATCGACCTGCCATCGGTGACAGCGCGCGGCTACGCCTTCCAGATTGAATTGACCTACCGCGCGATCGAGCGTGGTTTCAAAGTCGTTGAGGTGCCGATCGTCTTTCGCGACCGCGTCGCTGGAAAATCGAAGATGTCGTGGCAGATCACGGCCGAGGCGGCCTGGCTGGTTCCCTTGATGCGGCTGCGGCGCTAAGCGGCGTCGGCTATCTGCGAGCCGGGCACAAGGTCGTCGCTGCCGTCGGGCCAGCGGACCCAAGCCTTGTGACCGCCGTCGTAGTCGTCGCCAAGCAAAATCAGAGTCGCCGGGTCGCCCATCGCCAGGCACTGCGCGCTGCCCTCGTCGTCGAGGCCGCGCCAGATGCGGATGAAGCCGTTGCCCTCCCACTCCTCGCCGATCGTGGTTGCTCCTGAATGGCCGGGATTTACGACCGTCTCCGGCGGCAGCGTCATCAGCGTCTCCATGATCGAGCTATGAAGATCGGCGTAGCTGGTTGAGCCGGGTGCGCGGACGCCGCCGACTGAGCCCTTAAAGAGCGTGTCGCCGGTGAAGAGCTGGTCTTCAACCAGCAGTGAACACATCCCAGCCGTGTGGCCGGGCGTATGCAGCACCGTGATTTCGATCGGGCCAACGCTGAGTGGCGCGCCAGGGATCAGGTCGCCGGTCGCGGCCGGCACCTCGGCGCGCTCAGCCGGATGGATCAGGACCTCAATTCCGGGGTAGGCCCCGAGCAACGCCTCAAGGTCGCAGACGTGGTCGTAGTGGTGATGGGTCAGCAGCACGTGCGTTGGCGTCATGCCATGGCGCTCTGCGGCCTCGATCAGCGGCTCAACCGGGCCTCCGGCATCAACGAAGAAGGCCGCGCCGCCGGGCTCGCCGACGAGATAGGTGTTGGTGAGGAAGTCGGGGAGCTCTGAGGATTCAATGATCATGAGCTCAGGCTACGCTACGAGCATGGCGACGTGGCTACACACCTGTTACAGAATTGGCGAAATCGATAGGTCGGTCGCCTTTTACAACGCGCTTGGCTTTGAAGAGGTTGGGCGGATGCCAATTCGCGATGAGGCGATCAACGTCTTCATGAATATCCCCGGCGATGGAGATATGCCGCGGCTGGAGCTGACCTACAATTTCGGTGTTGATTCATACGAGCTTGGAACCGGTTACAACCACATTGCGATTACTGCCGGAAACCTCGACGAGACTCTGGCACGGCTCTCTAAGCAAGGGATAGAACCAGAGCGGCCGCCGTACTCAATCCGCGAAGGCGGCTCCCGGCTTTGCTTCGTGCGCGACCCGGACGGCTACCGGATTGAGCTGATCGAGCGTGACGACTGAGGGCGACTCACGGCTGGCGGTGATCGACCTCGGGTCGAACTCCTTCCGTCTTGTCGTCTTTGAAGCCCACTCCGGAGCCGCCTCGCGCGAGCGGCGGCTCAGCTCGTTCTGGCGCGCCGATGATCCCGAGCCACCGCTCGGGGCTTGGTGGAAGCGGACCGATGAGATTTACGAACCAGTGAGGATCCTTGCCGGTGGCGGAAAGAGCGGAGAGCTAACCGAACAGGGTCTCGAACGCGCGCTGGCGACAATCGACGTCTTCGCACAGTTCTGCGCCGCATCGGGGCTGCCTACAGAGGAGATCGAAGCGGTCGCGACGAGCGCAATTCGTGACGCGCCCAACGCCGAGGCGGTGCTAGAGAGCGCGCGCGACGAGCTGGGCCTGACGATCCGCGTCCTCTCACCCGAAGAAGAGGCCCACTATGGCTTCCTTGCGGCAATCAACTCGACCGACCTGCAGAGCGGCGCTGTGCTCGACCTCGGCGGCGGCTCGATGCAGCTAGTCGAAGTTGAGGCGCGCGCCGCGACGACGCTCGATTCATGGCCTCTGGGAGCAGTGCGGATGACCGAGCGCTTCCTGCCCAGCGACGAACCCGCCGGGGCGAAAGCGATCGCCAAGCTGCGCGGCCACGTTGCAGGCGAGCTCGAGTCAGCCAGCTGGCTCGGTAGCGG
>JANRFB010000039.1 GCA_030725785.1 Solirubrobacteraceae bacterium | reverse complement strand
CCGGTTGACTGGTTGCCGTGGGGTGAGGAAGCGCTCGCTCGCTCGCGCGAGCTAGGGAGGCCGATGTTGGTCTCGATCGGCTACTCAGCCTGCCACTGGTGCCACGTGATGGAGCGCGAGTGCTTTGAGGACCCAAAGATCGCCGCGCTGATGAATGAGAACTTCGTCTGCATCAAGGTTGACCGCGAGGAGCGGCCCGACGTCGACGCGATCTACATGGAAGCGGTACAGGCGATGACCGGCCAAGGCGGCTGGCCTCTGAACGTCTTTCTCACCCCCGACCAGCTTCCGTTCTACGGCGGCACCTACTTCCCGCCGCAGCCGCGGCAGGGAATGAACTCCTGGCCGCAGGTCTTGACCGCTATCGCCGAGGCATGGGCGGAGCGCGGCGAAGAGATCGCCGAGCAGGCCGAGGCCGGGCTTGAACGGCTGGCCGGCGCCGCGAAGCTCGAAGCGAGCGCGGATCCGCTCGACGCGGCTCTGCTGGCCGAAGCGCTCGAGCGGCTGGCACTGCCGTTCGATGCAATCAACGGCGGCTGGGGCTCGGCGCCGAAATTCCCGAACGCCAGCGCGATCGAATTTTTGCTGGCGCGCGGCGAGCCTTCGATGGCGCTGCAGAGCCTGCGCTCGATGGCTTCGGGCGGGATCTTCGACCAGGTTGGCGGTGGTTTCTCGCGCTACAGCGTTGATGCCGCTTGGACGGTGCCGCACTTCGAAAAGATGCTCTACGACAACGCGCTGCTCGCGCGTGCCTACCTGCACGGCTGGCAGGTCAGCGGCGACGAGATCCTGAAGCGAACCTGCGAGGAGACGCTCGACTGGGCGCTGCGCGAGATGCTGGCGCCCGAAGGCGGCTTCTACAGCGCGCTTGACGCCGACTCGGAAGGCGTGGAGGGCAAGTTCTACGTCTGGTCGCTGGAAGAGCTGCGCGCCGCTTTGGGCGACGATGCCGACGCGGCGATCGCTTGGTTTGGCGCCAGCGCGGGCGGCAACTTCGAGGGCCTCAACATTCTTGAATCGCGCGGCGCCGAACCTGCGCCAGCGGTGCGCCAGCGGATTCGCGAGCGGCTGCTTGAGGTCCGCGCGGCGCGCGTGCGCCCGGGCACCGACGACAAGCGGCTGACGAGCTGGAATGGGCTGATGATCAGCGCGCTGGCCGAAGCCGGCGCCGTGCTCGGCCGCGAGGATTATCTAGTCGCCGCGCGCGGCACGGCGAACTTCCTGATCACGCAGATGCGCGACGAGAATGGTCGCCTGCTGCGCAGCTTCAACAAAAGCGAAGCGAAGCTGCGCGCCTACCTCGAAGACCACGCGATGCTGCTTGAAGGGCTGCTGGCGCTCTACGAGGCGACCTTTGAGCCGCAGTGGTACCTCGCCGCCGTCTCAGAGGCCGAAGCGATCCTCAGTGGCTTCAGCGATCCTGAGCGCGGCGGCTTCTTCTCAACCGCCAGCGACGGCGAGCAGCTCGTGGCGCGGCGCAAAGAAATGGAGGATTCCCCTCTCCCCTCCGGCGGCTCAAGCGCCGCGCTCGGACTTCTGCGGCTCGGACTGCTCAGCGGCGAATCGCGCTACGTCGACGCCGCGCTCGGACAGCTGCGGCTGGTGCGCCCGTATGTGGTGCGCCACCCGCAGGCCTTTGGCCACGCGCTACAGGCGATTGATCTTCACGTTGGCCCGGCGCGCGAGCTGGCACTTGTCGGTACTGAGCTCGGCCCGCTGCTCGAGGTCGTTCGCAGCAAGCTGCGGCCGCGGCTGGTTGTTGCGGCCGACGACGGAAGCGGTAACGAGAGCGTTGTACCCCTCCTCGAAGGTCGCACGCCGATCGACGGCGAGGCCGCCGCCTACCTCTGCCAGAACTTCACCTGCGCCGCCCCAGTTACGAGCGCTGAAGCGCTCACCGCCGCCCTCGGTTAGTTCACGCGCGCGAGGGCCGTCGGCCGATCCGCCCTCAAGCTTCGTATCCTCCAGCTTCCGATGAAAAGAATTCTTGCCATTCCTGCAGGCCGCCGCGCAAAGTGGGTTGTCGTGGCCGTCTGGGTCGGGCTGCTCGTAGTTTTCTCGGCTCTGCAATTCCCAACCAAGTTTGAGGATGTCCAGAAGAACGACTCAGCCTCGTTCCTGCCATCTAGCGCCGAGTCAACAAAGGCGCTCGAGGCGGTCAACACAATCCAGGGCGAGGAGACGGTCGCGATCGTCACCGTTTACAGGCGCCCGAGCGGCCTCACCGCAGCCGATCGTGCGCTGATTGAGCAGAACCGCAAGCAGCTGAACGCGCTGAAGCTGCCTGCCACGACGCCATTCGCGAAGCCGATCCCTTCCGAGAATGGACAGGCCTCGCTGCTGGTCGCGAACATCACGACCAACGGCGAAGCGGAGACAATTCTGGACCCAGTCGACAAGGTGCGTGAGGTCGTCAATGACCCGGGCGGCGGGCTCGAAGTGAAGGTCACAGGTTCGGCCGGCTTCTCGGCCGACGCGATCAAGATCTTTGAGGGCATCAACGGAACGCTGCTGTTCGCCGCGATCGGCCTCGTCTTCTTCCTGCTGGCGGTGATCTACCGCAGCCCGATCTTCCTTTGGATTCCACTCTTCACGGTGATCTTCGCCGAGCTGGCTAGCCGCTCTATTGGCTACCTGCTGACCGAGTTCGGCGTGACGATCAACGGCCAATCGTCGTCGATCATGTCGATCCTCGTGCTCGGCGCTGGCACCGATTACGCGCTGCTGCTCGTATCGCGCTACCGAGAAGAGCTGCGCCAGCACGACGATAAACACGTTGCGGCCGCTAACGCCGCGAGCGCCGCCGGCCCCGCGATCATCGCTTCGGGCGTAACCGTGATGCTGGCTCTCTTCTGCCTCACCCTTGCCGAGGTGAACGGCACGGCGGGCCTCGGGCCGCTCGGCGCGCTTGGCGTCGGGATAGCGATGATCGCAATGCTGACGCTACTGCCGGCGCTGCTCGCAATCACCGGCCGGCGCGCCTTCTGGCCCTTTATTCCGCGCGTTGGCGACGAGGGCGCCGACGCAGAACACGGACGCTGGCGGCGCTGGGGAGAGTGGATCCAGAAGCGCCCGCGCGCAGTTTGGATCGTCACAGCTCTGCTGCTCGTGGCGATGAGCTTCGGCCTGCTGAACTTCTCTACCGGCCTCACGCAAGGCAACTCGTACCGCGGCGATGTTGAATCGGTGCAGGGGCAGGAGATGCTCGCGACCTCATTCCCCGCGGGTGAGAACGCGCCCACCGACGTCGTTGTCCCCGACAAAGCGAAAGTGAAGGCCGTTGCCTCGGCCGTCGCGGCCGTGCCCGGCGTCGCAAACGTTCGCCCGGCAGGCGCAGGCCCACCGGGCGTGCAGCTTGCTGCGACGCTCACATACAGCCCCTACGCCACCGAAGCGTATGACGTGATTCCGAAGATCCGGACGGCGGCAAAGGAGGCCGGCGGCGCGAACGTGCTCGTCGGTGGACCGACCGCTATTGAGACCGACCTGCGCGCGGCGTCTACGCGTGACACAAAGTTGATCATTCCGATCGTTCTGATCGTCGTCTTCCTTGTCTTGATTGTGCTGCTGCGAGCCTTCACGGCGCCACTGTTGCTGATGCTCACCGTGATCCTCTCCTTCGCCGCCGCGCTGGGCGTCAGCGCCGTCGTCTACGACATCGTCTTCGGCTTCCCCGGCAGCGACCCGGGATTACCGCTCTTCGCATTCGTCTTCTTAGTAGCGCTGGGAATCGATTACAACATCTTCCTGATGGCGCGGGTGCGAGAAGAGTCGCTCAAATACGGCACAGAGCGAGGCATGATCCGTGGCCTCGCCGTCACCGGCGGAGTGATCACCTCGGCCGGAATTGTCCTGGCCGGAACTTTTGCGATCCTCGGCACGCTACCGCTGGTCTTCTTGACAGAGCTGGGTTTCGCGATCGCCTTCGGAGTGCTGCTGGACACCTTTGTGGTGCGCTCCACGCTGGTGCCAGCGTTGGTGCTCGACATCGGCAAGAAGATCTGGTGGCCGTCGAAGCTCTCGCATGAAGGAGAACCGGGCGAACACATGCCCGAAGCCGAGCCGGATGCTGACGTAGATGCCGGTCCAGGCGTTTCCCCTACCGCTTAAGCGACGACTTCGAGCGCGCGCATCTCGCTCTCGTTGAGGCGGATCGCCGCGGCAGCGATGTTCTCCTCAAGGTGCGCGAGCGACGCGGTGCCGGGGATCGGGACGATCATGGGTGAGCGCGCCAGCAGCCAAGCGAGCGCGATCTGGTAGACGGTCGCTTCATGGGCGGCGGCGATCTGGTCGAGCACTTCGTCGGTCTCGATACTGCCGGCGGCTAGAGGGAACCACGGAATAAAGGCGATCTCGTGACGCTCGCAGGCCAGCAGCACCTCGGTCGAGCCGCGGTCCGCGTAGGAAGGAGGGCGCGACTCGTCGAGCCGATTCTCGGGTGTCGTGATGCTGAAGCGGTTCTGGACGCTTACGACGTCAACGATGCCGAGCGCGATTTCAAGCTGTACCGAGTCGACGTTCGAGATCCCCACATGCTGGATCTTTCCTTCTCGCTGCAGATCGGCAAGCGCACCAACCGACTCGGCGTAAGGAATTTCAGGGTCGGGTGCGTGAAGCTGGTAGAGCTGGATCGCCTCGACGCCAAGCCGCTTAATGCTGCCCTCGCACTGCTCTTTCAGGTGTGTGGGGTCACCATTCGCAGCCCACTGGTTCGGGCCGCTGCGGGTAAGGCCACCCTTGGTTGCGATTACGAGATCATCGGCGTACGGGAAGAGCGCGTCGTGGATGTACTCCTCGTTGACTTCGGGGCCATACGAGTTGGCAGTGTCGATCAGCGTGACGCCCATATCGACTGCGGCGCGCAGCACGGCGTGGGCGTTATCGACATCCTCAACCGGCCCCCAAACGCCGTCGCCTGTTAGGCGCATCGCGCCGTAGCCCATTCGCCTGACTTCAAGGTCGGGGCCGATCGTGATCATTCCTGCGCGGGCGGCACTGGCCATCTGCTCTCTCCTTTTGAGGACTGCTTAAAGAATCGCGAGGTAGCGGTCGAGTTCCCACTGAGAAACATCCAGTCGGTACTCCTCCCATTCCCTGCGCTTTATTTCAACGAACCTATTGAAGGTGTGTTCACCAAGCGTACGCAAAACGAGCTCGGAGGCCGCGGCAAGTTCCACTGCTTCGCCAAGACTCTCCGGTAGCTGCTCAATGCCCATCCGCTGACGATCTTCCGGCGACAGGTGGTAGAGGTTCTGCTCCATCGGCTCGGGCAGCTCATAACCCTGCTCGATCCCTTCAAGGCCGGCCTGCAGGAGAACGGCAAAGGTTAGGTACGGATTGCATGCCGGGTCTGGGCAGCGCAGCTCCATCCGCGTAGCCATCTCCTTGCCTGGGTGGTAGAGCGGCA
>JANRFB010000038.1 GCA_030725785.1 Solirubrobacteraceae bacterium | reverse complement strand
GAACGAGGAAGAGAAGCGTTCGCTGGCAGTGATCTGCCGCAAGCTCGCGGCGTGACGGGCGCCGCGCGCCGCCAATCTGCCGCCGCCTTGCGAGAATGGAGCGCTCGATGTCCTCGCTGCCACGCCCAGTAGATCCAAACGCATCATTTCCTGAGCTCGAAGAGCAGGTCTTGGAGCGCTGGCGCGAGCGCGACGTATTTGCCGAATCTCTGCGTCGCCGCGAGGGCGCCGAGCCGTGGGTCTTCTATGAAGGTCCACCGACGGCGAACGGCAAGCCCGGCTCGCACCACGTGCTGGCACGCGTTTTCAAGGACATCTACCCGCGCTACAAAACGATGCAGGGTCACTACGTAGAGCGCAAAGGCGGCTGGGACTGCCACGGGCTGCCGGTTGAGATCACGGTAGAGCAGGAGCTGGGAATCTCATCGAAGGCTGAGATCGAAGAGTTCGGGATTGCCGAGTTCAACCAGAAGTGCCGCGAGTCGGTGTTCACCTTCCTTGACGAGTGGGATCGCCTGACCGAGCGGATCGGGTTTTGGATTGATCTTGATGACGCTTACCGCACGCTCGACTCCGGCTACGTCGAGTCGGTCTGGTGGGCGCTGAAGCAGATTTGGGATAAGGAGTTGCTTTACGAGGGCCACAAGGTCGTCCCTTACTGCCCGCGCTGCGGTACATCGCTCTCCTCGCACGAGGTAGCGCAGGGGTACAAGGATGTGATCGACGCGAGTGTCTTCGTCCGCTTCCCGCTGATCGAAGCGCAGGCTCCGCTGGAGGCCGGTGACGAATTGATCGTCTGGACCACGACGCCGTGGACTTTGGTCTCCAACGCTGCCGTTGCAGTTGATCCAAAGCTCACCTACGTGCGCGCCAAAGTCCCGGGTGACGACGCGGTGATGGTCGTTGCCGAAGCGCTGGTAGGCCGCGTCCTCGGAGAAGAGGCGGAGGTCTTGTACAAATTCCCGGGCTCTGATCTAGAGGGCGCAAGCTACGAGGCGCCGTTCGATTTCATCGCCGCAGCCGACTGGGGCGAGCGCGGCCACACAGTCCTGGCCGGCGACTTCGTGACCGACCAAGATGGCTCCGGCCTCGTCCACACTGCCGTTGCCTTCGGCGAGGACGATTACCGACTCGGCCAGCAGGCCGGGCTAGCGGTCGTAAACCCGGTCCGCCTCGACGGCACATACGACGAGCGGATCGGTCCCTACGAAGGGCGCTTCGTCAAGGACTGTGACGCCGACCTGGTGGCTGATCTAAAAGCTCGCGGCAAGCTGCTGCGCAGCGAGAGGTACGAGCACTCCTACCCGCACTGCTGGCGCTGCTCAACGCCGCTGCTCTACTACGCCAAGCCGTCGTGGTACATCGCTACCTCGCAGGTCCGCGACCAGATGCTGGCTGCCAACGAGACGATCGACTGGCACCCGCCGCACATCAAGGAGGGCCGCTTCGGCGACTGGCTGCGCGGCAATATCGATTGGGCGATCTCGCGCGAGCGCTACTGGGGCACGCCGCTGCCGATCTGGCGCTGCGCCAACGGCCACGCCGAGTGCGTCGGCTCGTTCGAGCAGCTCGAAGAACTCTCCGGCGTCTTGATCGACGATCCGCACCGCCCGTACGTCGATGACGTCGGTTTCCCTTGCCCGCAGTGCAGTGAGCCGATGGCGCGCGTCCCCGAGGTAGTTGACGTCTGGTTCGACTCCGGCGCGATGCCGTTCGCTAAGTACCACGCTCCGTTTGAGAACGAAGCGAAGTTTGAGCAGCGTTTCCCGGCCGATTTCATCTGCGAGGCGATCGATCAGACGCGTGGCTGGTTCTACTCGCTGCTGGCCGTCTCAACGCTGCTCTTTGGCAAGTCCTCCTACGAGGCGGTTGTCTGCCTCGGCCACATCCGTGACGAAGACGACCGCAAGATGAGCAAGTCGATCGGCAACGTCGTCGAGCCTTGGGAGATCCTTGACCGCTTCGGCGCCGACGCGATGCGCTGGTACTTCTTCACCGCGAAGCAGCCTTGGGACGGTTACCGCTTTTCAGTCGATGCCGTCGGAGATGGCGTCCGGCTCTTTCTTAAGCAGCTTTGGAACAGCTACTCGTTCCTCGTTCTCTACGAAAATGCCGCCGGCGAGAATCAGATCGAAGGCGAAGAGACGGAACTTGATCTCTGGCTGCGCTCTAGGCTTGCGGCGACGGTAGAGGAGGTGACTGAAGCGCTCGACCGCTTCGATGCCACCAGCGGCGGCCGCGCGATCGCCGCCTTTGTCGACGATCTATCGAACTGGTACGTGCGGCGCTCGCGCAGGCGCTTCTGGGAAGGCGACGCCGTCGCAATCGCGACGCTGCGCGAGGCACTCATCACAGTTTCCAAGCTGCTCGCCCCGTTCACGCCCTTCATCGCCGATGAGATCTACGACAACCTCGACGGCAGCGAGCCTTCGGTCCATCTCTGCGATTGGCCGAAGCCGGGCGCGGCTCGCGACCTTGGCCTTGAGACGGCGATGGCGACGGCTCGCGAGACAGTGCGCCTTGGTCTCGCTGCGCGCGGCCAGGCCAAGATCAAGCTGCGCCAGCCGCTGCGCGAAGCGGTCGTCGTTGCCGCCGGCCCGGAGCGCGAAGCGATCGAGCAGTTGGCCAGCATTGTTGAGGACGAGCTGAACGTTGAGGCGCTGCGCTTTGTAGATAACGCCGACGAGCTTGGCTCCTACGAGGTCAAGGCCAACTACCGCACGCTCGGGCCGCGCTTTGGCAACAAGATGCCGCTGGTGGCAGCAGCGGTCGCTGCGCTCGACCCCGCCCACGTGGCGGTAACCCTGCGCGAGGGCGGCAGCGTAGGCGTTGTGATCGATGGCGACGAGCACCCGCTCGGTGAAGACGATCTGCTGCTGGCAATGGCGCCGCTCGGCGGCTACCAACTAGAGCGAGAGGGCTCGCACGCCGTTGCGCTCGACCTTCAGCTCGACGATGAGCTTCTGCGCCGCGGCCTTGCCCGCGAAGTGATTCACGCCGTCCAGAACGCACGCAAGGAGGCGGGGTTGGAAGTCGAGGATCGGATCGCGCTGCAGCTAAGCGGCGACGAAGCGATGCTTGCCGCCGCGCGCGAGCATCAGCAGCTGATCGCCGATGAGGCGCTGGCGACGACGATCGAGGTCACCGACGCGCTCGAAGGCGCATCAGCGACGACGCTCGACGGTCACGAACTTCTGATCAAGCTCGAAAAAGCCTGAGCTCAGGCGCTGAGCGCGTTGTTGAGCTCTTGCTCAATACGCGGCTTCGGCTGAGCGCCGACGATCTGAGCCGCGGGGCTGCCGTTCTTAAACAGAATCATCGTCGGGATCGACATCACGCCGAAGTTGGCTGCCGTCTGCTGGTTGTCGTCGATGTTGAGCTTGACGACGCGAACGTCTTCACGCTCTGAATCGATCTGCTCGAGAACCGGTCCAACCATCTTGCAGGGGCCGCACCAAGGGGCCCAAAAATCAACCAGAACGGGCGTCTCTGACGAGGCCTCGACTACGTCGGCCTGGAAGCTGCTGTCGCTGATCTCGGGAAGGGCCATTGCGCTACTCCTTACGTTTCAAATCGGTGGATACAAGTACCACTATACAAAGTGTAGTGACCCGCCTCAGCGGCGCTGGCCCAAATCGCCAGGCGCTTCGAGCTTTTGGATCTGCAAAAGGCTCGTCGTTCCAGGCTGCCCGCTCGGCAGGCCAGCAGTGATTCCCACTCGCTGCCCCGGCTTAAGCCAACCGAGCTCAACGACGCGCCGCGCTGAGTCGGCGATCAGCTCTTCGGTTGTCTCATGGCGACGCTGCAGCCCGGCGGTAACGCCCCACAGCAGGCCGCAGCGGCGAACGGTTTCGCGGCCCGGGGAGAGAGCGAAAATCGGCACCGTCGGGCGGTGGGCTGAGACCAGCCGCGCCGAGCGGCCGGAGAGCGTTGGCACGACAATCGCGTCAAGTTCTAGTTCGCTGGAAGCGGCGACCGCCTTGTGGGCAACCGTGTAGCCGGGGTCGCGGCCGTCGCGGCGCACGCGCTGCTCGTTCCAGCGTTGGTAGGGGGCTTCGCGCTCGGTCGTCCGCGCGACCGAATCCATCATCGCCACAGCTTCCACGGGGTAGGCGCCCACGGCGGTCTCCTGCGAGAGCATCACGGCGTCGGTTCCGTCAAGGATCGCGTTGGCCACGTCGGCCACCTCGGCTCGTGTCGGGCGCGCTGAGCGGACCATCGAATCGAGCATCTGCGTTGCCGTGATTGACGCGCGCGCGTGCTCTCCAGCCAGGCGGAGCAGCCGCTTTTGGACCATCGGTACATCCTCGATCGGCAGCTCAATTCCAAGGTCGCCGCGAGCCACCATGATCGCGTCGCTGACGCGGATGATGTCCTCGGCGCGGGCCACTGCCTGCGGCTTTTCAATCTTTGCGATCAGCGGCACGCGAGTGTGCTCGCGCAGCTCGGTCACCTCTTCCGGCTTGCGCACGAAGCTCAGCGCAACCATGTCGACGCCGATCTCAACCCCTGCTGCCAAGTGGGCGAGGTCCTCCTCGGGAACCGAAGGCAGCTCGTCGGCCGGGCCGGGAATGTTCAGGCCTTGGCGCGAGACGATGATGCCGCCAAGCTCGACCTCGCAGTCGAACTCAAGGTCTTCGGGACGAAGCGCCTTTGCGCGAAGCCGCACCGAGCCGTCGGCTAGGTAGACCGATTCGCCGATTTCGACGGCCGTCGCCAGCCCCGGCCAGTTGACCGTTAGGTGGCCAGCGTTACCGGGCTTCTCGTCGTTGGCGTGGCAGCTGAAGGTGACGTTGTCTCCGACCCGGAGCATCACTTCGCCGCCTTCGATCTGGCCGATGCGGATCTTTGGACCGGGAAGATCCTGAAGGATTGCCACTGCGCGCCCTGCGCGCTCCGATGCCTCGCGCACCAGCCGCGCGGTTTCGGCATGAAGCTCGTGCGTGCCGTGGCTGAAGTTGAGCCGGGCTACATCCATTCCGGCGTTGACCATCGCCAGCAGCACTTCGGGATCGGTCGAAGCGGGACCGATCGTGGCAACGATTTTTGTGCGGCGCCGGGGCATCAGACCACCAACGCTACTGGGCAAACGACGCTCTGGTCACACGCCCGCGCCCAACCTACTTTAGGCCGGGGCCACAAACTTGCCGTCAACGAGCAGTGGCGCGCCGTCGGCGGTCAGCCTTCCGCCCGCACGCAGGTCGCAGATTAGGTCCCAATGAAGCGCGCTTTCGTTGCGCCCGCCTGTCTCCGGGTAGGAGCGGCCGAGCGCTAGATGGACGGTGCCGCCGATCTTCTCGTCAAAGAGAATTGAGCCGACCGGCCGCGTGATCCCAAAGTTAGTTCCGATCCCGACCTCACCGAGACTGCGTGCACCTTCGTCGGTTGCGAGCGCCTGCTGCAGGTACTCGTCGCCGCGCTCGGCGCGCGCCTCGACGACCCTGCCTTTAGCGAACACCAGCTCAACGCCGTCAACCTCAACGCCGGCCGGCGCGCTGGGGATTGTGAAGCGGATCCGGCCCTCTGCACTGCTCTCGACCGGGCCGCTGAAGATCTCGCCGCTGGGCATGTTGCGTCGTCCGTCGCTGTTGACCCAGCTGCGGCCTTTGACGCTCAGTTTGAGATCTGTCCCTTCGGCCTCTATTCGTAACTCACGAACGCCTTTGAGTCGCTCGATGAGTTCGGCTTGGAATGCGCCTAGCTCGCCCCACGCGGCCGGCGGGTCGGGCCGGTCGAGGAACGTTGCGCCGCGGACAAAGGCAGCAAACTCTTCGAGTTCCATCCCTGCGAGCTCAGCCCCGGCCGGCGTCGGCCACAGCGTTGAGCACCAGCGCTTCTTCATCGTCCTTTCGCGCAGCGGCCTGCGTGCTCGAGCGGCGCGGGCGATCCGTGACGGGTCGACGCCCGCCAGTTCGCGCGCGTCGTGCGGAGCCTGAATCCCCAATACCGCCGTTAGTTCTTTCGCTTCGGCCATCGCAACGTCGTCGAAGTCATCGAGCTGGGCATCGCAGGCGTTCTCGTAGAAGCTCTTCACCTGGCCGGGCAGCTCAACGTGGAGCGTCGGCCAAGCCTCGCGCGCGAGAACCGCGCGCTGCAGCTCCAGCAGCAGTGGCGCCGCCATCGCCGTTGATCGGATCACGATCTTCTGGTGCGCCTCGACCTCGAGGCACCAGCCGATCAGCAGCTCGGCCATTCCCGCCGGGTCGATCACTGCCGCGACGCGCTCTGCCGCTGCTTCGTTTGAGTCGCCGCTCATGGCGCCTTCACGTCCGGGAACCATTCGCTGCAGTGTTCACGAATGCTCGCACGGACGAAGTCCCGTTCCTCGCGGCTGCAGGCGCGCAGCCGCGCCAGCAGGTCGCTCTGGCCGCTCGTCTCAACGTCGTTGATCGTCCAGCTCAGCGCGAGCCGTTCAAAGAGAAACTCAAGCGCGCGGTGCCATGCGTCTTCCTGCGAGAGAATGTTGCCCTGAAAGGTCTTCGCATATTGCGCGCGCGTTTTCGGGCTCAGAACGCAGCGCAACTCGAGCACCATCCCACCCTCGGAGCGGTACTGCTCCCCGGGCGGCTCGGGCATAGCGGGTCCGGAGCCCTGCTCGCGAGAGCGGCGCCGCGAGCGGCGCCCCATCAGGTCGTCGCGGCGGCGGTTTCGAGCTGGCCGCGCACGTCGCCTGTTAGTGGTTCGGTGTGGCCTGCCCAAGCGGTCGCCGGCGCTAACGCCGCGAGTTTCAGCATCGACTGGCGAGCCATCTCCGTATCCCAGTTAAAGGCCGCGTGTGGCACCCGCGCATGGCCTTTGAAGCCGGTCTGCGGGTCGAGTGTGTAGAAGCAGTCGCTGACCAGCGCGAAGCGGTCTGACTCGCGCCAGAGGCCGATCAGCCCCGGCGCGTGGCCTGGCAGGTGAATCACTTTAAAGCCAGCGATCTCGTCGCCTTCGGCGAGCGTGCCGCTGATCTTCACCGGGCCGCCGTCCCAGCTAACGAGCAGCTTCGGTAGCAGCGCCCGGCCAACCACGTTGAGCTTCGAAAGGTCAAAGTAGTGCTCGCCCGCGTCGCCTTCGGCGTCGGCCACTTCGTCGGAATGGCAGAGGACCGGCACGCCGAGCTGCGGTGCGACGCCACGGTGGTCGGCGTGGCTGTGGCCAAGCACGACGCGCGTGATCCCGCCGAGCTGAGCGCCAGCGATAGCGATCGCTGGACCCATCGATTTCACGCCGGCGTCAAAGAGCAGCACGCCATCGCCGTCACGGACGAAGTAGACGTTCATCGTCTTGCCGGGGAAGCCGCCGCGCATCACCCAGACGCCTTCGGCGATCTGCTCCGGCTCGTTCGCGGCGAGCTTCGCCATTAGCTTCGTGCGGCCGTTGAAGGCGCTTTTCATCCCGGCGTCCATCTTCGAGCCGTCTGGTGGAAGCAGCCCAAGCTGGCGGGCGATAGTCATTCCGTCGGCAAAGGCGTTGTTCTCGACGATCAATCCGTCGCGGACGATCAGCACGTCGACGCCTTCAAGTTCGATCTTTGTGCCGTTCGGTTCGATCCCTTGGAACGGCCCTCCGGTGAATGTGCCGGTCGCCTCCCAACGAACTGCCGCGCGGTCGTCTTCGACTGTCACTTCGACGACGTTGAAGTGGAAGTCGGGGAATGGCTCAAAGATGCCGCTGAGGAAGGCGCGTACGCCGTCGGGGGCGGTCGTGTCAACCTGGCCGCGCACGTTCTCGCGGCCGCCGGGGAGCCAGCAGGCAACGGCGGCGTCGATGTCGTGGGCGATCAGCGCGTCGAAGTAGCGCTTCGCTACCTGAGTCGTTACGGTGGCGTCGATTGCGCCGCTCACGGCGCTGGTCGAATCGGTCATTAGGATCCTCTCGCTCTTGGGGCTGCTGTCGGCAGGCTATCGCCCCAGCAGCGCCCGCGGGCTTTGATCCGTAGGCTTGAATCCGTTGTGAGCGAATCTTCCCGAACCCGCGAACTGGGCCGCGGCGAAAAGGTGCTGCCGGGCGTCTGGCGTCTACGTCTGCCGCTGCCATGGCCGGGCGTGCCGCATTGCAACGCTTGGGCGCTAGCCGCGGGTGACGGAATCGTCCTTGTCGACTGCGGCATGGACCAGCCCGGGTCGATGGCCCAGCTTGAGCGCGCGCTCGGTCAGGTCAACCTGCGGATCGACCTTATTCGCCTGCTCGTCTGCACGCACGCGCACTCCGATCACTACGGCCAAGCGGCCTCGATCGTAAAGGCGACCGGTTGTGAGCTCTGGATGCACCCCAACCATGAGCACACAGTCCAAGCGGCGACAAATCCTGAGGCCGCGCTCGAGCGGCGCATCGAGGTAGCGATTCTCAGCGGCGTGCCGCAGGCACCGCTGCGCGCATACGCCGAGCAGGCCAAAGGTCGTGGCTCGGGCTTCTCGGGAATCGTCGAACCCTCACGCGACCTTCTACCGGGCGTTCAGATCAACACCGACCTTGGGCCTTGGGAGGTCGTTGAAACTCCCGGTCACGCGCCCTCGCACGTATGCCTGTATCAGCCTGAGCGCCGCTTGATGATCTCCGGAGACCACCTGCTCGGGCGCCCGTCGCTCTACTACGACTACGGCTGGACGCCTGACCCTGTTGGCGAGTACCTCACTTCGCTGGAGGTGATTGAGGACCTCGACATGCGCCTCTGCCTGCCGGGGCATGGCCGCAGCTTTGCTGAAGTTCCCGCCCACATCACGGCCAACCGGATCGCGATCGCCGAGCGCATCGACGGCGTCATCGACGCGCTCGCCCAGGACGGTCCAATGACAGCCTTTGAGGTTGTTCAGTCGGTCCACGGCGAAGCGCTCACTCCGGTCAACGCCAACTGGTGGCTCTCGGAAACACTCTGCTACCTGCGCCACCTTGAAGTGACCGGGCGCGCCGAGCGCAGCGAGGGTGACGGCGAGGAACAGCCAGAGCTCTGGCAGCTGATCTAGGTCGCTCCTCGTAGGATTAGACGATGCGAATTGATCAACTGCTTGATGGCAGCAACGAGCCGCAGTTCTCGTTCGAGTTCTTTCCGCCGAAGAGCGAGGAAGGCGATCGCAACTTGCTCGAGGCCGTTGAGCAGCTTGTGCCGCTTGAGCCCGCTTTTGTCTCCGTCACCTACGGCGCCGGCGGTTCAACGCGCGAGAAGACAATTCAGATCGTCTCGCGGATCCGCGACGAGTTCGGGATCGAAGCGATGCCGCACTTCACCTGTGTCGATTCAACCGTTGATGAGCTGCGCTCGACGCTCGACGAGATGGCCGAGCTGGGGATTGAGAACGTGCTGGCGCTCCGTGGCGACCCGCCGCAGGGGGAGAGCGAATGGACGCAGGCAGAGGGTGGGCTTGAGTATTCCCGTGAGCTGGTCGCGATGATCAGCGCTGAGTATCCGTTTGCTATCGGCGCTGCAGCCTTCCCAGAGACGCACATCGATGCAGTCAGCGCCGAGGCCGATCTCGGATTCCTCAAAGATAAGGTTGAGGCTGGGGCGCACTTCCTCGTAACGCAGCTTTTCTTCGACAACGACGCCTACTTTGATTTCGTGCTTCGGGCCCGCGAGATCGGTATCACGGTGCCGATAATCCCGGGCATCATGCCGATCAGCAACGTGGCCCAGCTGGAGCGGATGACGACACTCTGTGGAGCGACGATTCCGCCCGAGCTGCTTGCCGCGCTTGAAGCGCATCGCGAGGACGGCCGCGCCGTTGAGGCGCTCGGGGTTGCCTACGCGACACTTCAGTGCGCTGAGCTGCTGGCTGGCGGCGCGCCGGGAATCCACTTCTACACGCTCAACCGTTCACCGGCGACGCAGGCAATTCTCGGCGCGCTGAAGTTGCAGCGTCCTTGGCTCAGTCGATAACTTCGCTGACCTCGAGCTGCTGGGCGACGGCGCTGCTGCCGTCGCTTCGCGACCAGCGCACATCGATCGAATCATCTTGGCGGTAGGTGCCAACGCCCCAGGCGCCGAGCGCCCAGCGCCAGCCGCTGATCTTGTCTTTCGACAATGAGCGGGGAAAGACCAGCGCGCCATCGTGTACTTGGTAATCGGCTGGCTGCTTCTGCAATACGCCGTTGACGTAAACCTCAAACGGTGAGCGCACGTTGGCGGGGAGCGGGACTATTGATTGAGCCACAGGCAGATTCTATGAGCCCGCCGCGCGGCAACATAGGCTCGGCGCGTGACAACGAGCGAACAGTTCACCGTGCGCCGCTCGTCGCGTGCTCGTCGAGTCCGCGTACGAATCGAATCTGACGGTTCGCTGTTGGTTACGTTGCCCCAGTCAGCGAAGGCCAGCGAGGCCGATGACGCGATCGCGCAGCTCGACGGATGGATCGCAGCTCGGCGCGCAAAGCTGCAGCAGGCGCGCGGCGCGATCAGCCGCCCAGAGGGCACGCTTCCCTACCTTGGCGAGCTGCTGATGGTTAGGCCGCAGGTTGGTCGCACGCGCGCCCATCGCAGCGGAAACGAGCTGCTTGTTCCAGTCGATGATCGGCGCGAGGCAGCGACCGAGAGGTGGTACCGGCGCCAAGCCAAAGTGGAGGTCGCCGAGCGGCTCACCCCGGCTCTCACTGCACTAGGTGCCAGTGCCGGTCCAATCTCAATCCGCGATCAGCGAACGCGCTGGGGGAGTTGCTCTTCGAGCGGCGCGCTCTCGTTCAACTGGCGTCTCTTGCTCGGCCCTCCTCGGCTGCTCGACTACGTCGTCTGGCACGAGGCCTGCCACCTCGTCGTGCTCGATCATTCGAGCCGCTTCTGGGCGCTGCTCGAGCAGCACTATCCCGCTTACCGTGAGCCGCGCGACTGGCTTCGCCGTAACGGCTCCGCGCTCCAAATCTAGGCCGCCTAGTCGCTGGAGAGGACGCGGCGCAGAGCCGCGTAGGGATCCTCATCTTCGCGCGGCTCAATCACGGCGCGACGGATCCGCCCGCTGAATGCTTCGACCGAGCCATCGCCGCGCAGATCGATGCCGCCGCGCACGCCGGGGCCGCTGACCTCTGCTCTCACGGCGACCAACTCCTGCGGTGCGTAGCTGCGACCGATTGACTTCGTCTCTTCGCGGCGCACTGTTTGCGCCATCGCGCGGATCTCGGCTTCGAGCCCATCGAGCGCGCCATCGAGTGTCACGAAGCGCTGGCGTTCGGAGTCGCCCTCACGGCGGAGAGTGAGCGAATAAGAGCGGGCCAAAGTGCTAAACGATGACGAGCAGAACGATCACCATCGTGGCGACCGCCAGAAGCACCGACACGGCGCCGATTGCAATCCCCGCGCCGCGGCTGGGCGGGAATGATTCCGATGCCGTTCCGATTCCACCGATGATCACGGCCCAAGCCGCGAAGGCGATGCCGATGATGAAAAACGGTGTTTCACTGTGCGCCGCCTCGGCGGCAAGGATCAAAGTTGCTTGCGTCATATCCAGCACGCTACCCAACGCCGCCGCCGGACGCGACCTGGCCGCCGGGACCGCCTTCATAGCGGCTCTCAGTTGCTTCACGTTGGCCGTGGTAATGGCTCCCGAGTTCGGGGTGGCCGTAGGGGCGCTCTGCAGCCTGGTCAAGCGTCATGAACGAAAGCTGCGCGATTGGCAGCCCGGCCCAGAGCTTGATCGGTACGCGCGTCAGATTGTTCAGCTCCAGCGTCAGCGTGCCCTTCCAGCCCGGGTCGCAGAAGCCGGCCGTCGCGTGGACGATCAGCCCCAGACGGCCAAGCGAAGATTTCCCTTCGATCCGCGCGACGATGTCCTCGGGCAATTCAACCCACTCCTCGGTGCGGCCGAGACAGAATTCGCCTGGGTGAATTACAAACGGTTCATCTGGCTCAATCGTTACCGGCTCCGTTAAATCCTGCGGCGGGTTCTTTAGATCGATTGCGCTGACACGGTGGTTGTGGAACACGCGGAACGAGTTGCCAAGGCGCAGGTCAACGCTGGCCGGCTGCACCATCGTTTCGTCCCACGGTTCGATCACGATCCGTCCTTCGCCAACAAGGCGGCGAATCGTTCCGTCGGAGAGCACAGAGGCGGTGGCCATCGGCTGATCCTAAACGGCTCCGCCCACGGCTCGTCGCGAGCGTCAGGCGCGGTCGTGTTCGCGCGAGCCGGAAACGCGCATCCGAGCCGGCGCGGGAGCGGCCGGTTCGCCATGCGGGCCGCGCCGTGGTGAGCGCGGGAGCGGGCTGCGCGGGTGCGGTGACGAGGGTTTCATCGAGCCGCCACTGCCGCTCGCGTCATCGGCCTCCTCAGGCTTCTGTTTGACCGCCCACCAAACGATCCCGAAGAGTGCCAAGATCGGCAGCTTCAAGACGACCATCATGAAGATGAATACCCACGTGTTCACAGTTCGGAAATAGTACCGGCAGCGGCCTCGGGCCGCAGTCTTTTGGCGCCTGCGCGCTAGCTGCGAAGTGCGATCGGCTGGTGCGCGAAGGTCGTCATCTGCTGCAGCTCGCCAACTCGGGCTGCGATCTCGTTGCCGGTCAGCTCGATGATTCGCTCAGTGCCGAAGTCTTCAACGTTGAACGAGGCAAGCGCCGTTCCGTAGACCATCGCTTGGGTCAGTAGCTCATGATCGATCGGCCGTTCAGGATGGGCGGCAACGTAACCAACGAAGCCACCGGCGAAGCTGTCGCCGGCACCGGTCGGGTCGATCACCGATGCGAGCGGGAAGGCCGGCAGTGCGAAGTAGCCCTCCTTCGTGAACAGCGCGGCGCCGTACTTACCCTGCTTGGCAATCACCGAGCTTGGCCCCCAGCCAAGAATCTCGTTCGCCGCTGCAACGAAGTTCGGTGCCTCTGTCAGTAGCTCGAGCTCCTCATCGTTGAGTATTAGGCAGTCAACTCCGGCGATCGTCTCAACGAGCGAGTCGCGCGCAATGTTGATCCAAAGGTCCATCGAATCCATCGCCACGAATCGCGCCTCTTGGCACTGGCCACGAACCTCGTTCTGCAGATCGGGAACGATGTTGGCGAGGAAGAGTACGTCGCAAGCTTTTGCCTCGTCGGAGAGCTTTGGTTTGAACTCCTCGAAGACGTTCAGCTCAGTGACGTGCGTCTCGCGGCTGTTGAGATTGTCGTGGTATTCGCCCTTCCAGAAGAAGGTCTTGCCGCCGGCGACCTGCTCAACGTCGTCGGTAATCGTGCCGCGAGTTTGAAGTGCCTCCCACGACTGGGCGTCAAAGTCGTCGCCGACCGGTCCGATCACGCGGATCTGATCAAAAAACGAGGCGGCCAGAGCGAAATGGGTCGCGGCGCCACCGAGCATCCGCTCGCGCTCCCCAAATGGGGTTGTGACTGCGTCATATGCGATCGATCCAACGACGGTAAGACTCATATGCGCAGCGAGGTTAGCCTGCCGGCGCATAGGAGTGTCTGGCCGCAGCGCTTCGTGCCCGGATACGCCAAAGCCCTAGTCTGCCTGCCGTGACTTCATTTGCTGACCTCGGACTCTCCGAGACGACCCTCCAAGCGCTTAGCGACGTTGGCTACACAGAGCCAAGCCCAATTCAGGAGCAGACGATCCCCGCGCTGCTCGAAGGGCGCGACATTATCGGCCAGGCTCAGACCGGCTCCGGCAAGACCGCGGCCTTCGGCTTGCCGCTGGTCGAATACATCGACCCGGAGATCAAAGACTGCCAAGCGATCGTCCTCACCCCCACGCGCGAGCTCTGCATTCAGGTAACCCAGGCGCTGCGTGCCTACGGGGAGACAAAGGGTGTTGACGTTGTTGCCGTCTTCGGTGGCGCGCCGATTCGCACTCAGCAGGCGCAGCTTCGCGCCGGCGGCCAGATCGTCGTCGGCACCGTTGGCCGCGTGCTCGACCTAATTACGCGCGCATCGTTGATCCTCCACGACTGCCGTTTTGTCGTGCTCGACGAGGCCGACGAGATGCTCGACCTCGGCTTTCTTGAAGACGTCGAGAAGATCCTCTCGCGCACGCCAAGCGGACGCCAGACGGCGCTCTTCAGTGCGACGATGCCGCCGCCGATTCGCAAGCTCGCTGACCGCTACCTCTACGAGCCCGAGGTAATCAAGGTTGAGGCCAAGACGCTGACCGTCGACACCGTCGAGCAGTTCCGGCTCGAGGTTGGTCAGAAGGACAAGCCGACCAAATTGGTTGAGGTTCTCGCCGCCGAGAAGCCGACTCAGGCGATTGTCTTCGCTCGCACGAAGATCCGCTGCGACCAACTCTTCCGCACCCTGCGCGACAAGGGCATGAACGTCCGCGCCCTCCATGGAGACATGTCTCAAGGCTCGCGCGATGGCGTGATGCTGGCATTCAAGGGCGGCCGTGTGCCGATTCTCGTAGCCACCGACGTAGCCGCCCGAGGACTGGACATCTCTTCGGTTACGCACGTCGTCAACTTCGACGTGCCGATCTCGCCTGACGTTTACGTACACCGGATTGGCCGCACCGGCCGCGTTGGCCGTTCGGGCCGCGCGATCACCTTCGTCGAACCAAAGCAGCAGAGTGAGCTCGAGGCGATCGAGAAACACACCGGCGTCGAGATGACGCAGTGGGCTCCGGGCGCGAAGACGGACGCCGCTCCAGGCGCCGAGAAGCCCGGTCACGCTGAGAAGCCGAGTCCTGCCGAGAAGCCGCGCCGCGCTGAGAAGCCGAGCCGCGCTGAGAAGCCGAGCCGCCACGCGAAGCCGCAGGTCGATAAGAGCGTTGATCAGGAGGGTCCGTGGGCGAAGCTGATCGTCGCCGCCGGCAAGGCCGAGGGAATTAAGCCGGCCGATCTTGTCAAGGCCGTCACTTCAGCTGCTGGAATCGGCGGCGAGGCCGTGCGCGACGTAAAAATCTTCGAGCGCTTCTCGTTCCTCTCGGTGCCGGAGGGTGACTCACAGCGGATAATTGAGGCCGTCAGTGGAGCCGAGGTCAAGGGAACGAAGATCAGCCTTGAGACGGTTGGCTCCTGAGGCTGGCGGTTCAATCTTGCCGCCCGTAGGCGACTGTGCGAGGATAAGTGCAGATGACGTCGCTCCTTGACCCTGTTGTAATTCCCGGTGAGTCTGAGTTTCAGCTCCCCGGCGACGGCATTCTCGCTCCTGCCAGCTTCGACGTTCCGCAGAGTTTTGACTCCGCCTGCACGGTCTGCGGCGCCAGTCGCGTGGAGGGTCAGGACTGGTGCCTTGAGTGCGGTACCGCGTTTGCCGCCCAGCGCGGCATCCCCGGCCTTCAGACGGTCGCCTTGGCCGGAGCCTTCACCTTGCTGATGGCCGGTGGGGCCGTCGCCGCCGGTGTTGCCGCAATCAATGACACACTTCCGCCGCGAAAAACTGAGGTAAAGGTCGTTGCGCAGACGGCCGAGGTGGTCGCTGAAGAAGCCGCTGTAGTGCCGCTCGAAGATCCGGTTCCTTCTGACCTTGTTCCGTTCGAAGATGCCGTGCCGTTCGACAGTGGTTCAACGCCGGCACCAGTGCCGGAGCCCGAGCCGACGCCGGAGCCTGTCGACCCCGTCATCGAGCTTGGCGCCGATGCCGCCTCGCTCTACGACCCTGAAGACAATGCGACTAGCTACAACGAGCCGGAGAAGGCCGTTGGCGAGAAGGCTACGCCGAGCTGGTTTGTCGCGACCGCCCCAGGCGTGACGCCCGGAGTTACTGACCCGATGAATGTCGGGCTCAACATTGACCTTGGCAGCAAGAAGACGGTCACGCAGCTGACTCTCACGACGGTCACGCCGGGCTTCACCGTGACGGTGCTCGGAGCGACAACGACCGATCCGCCGCAGTCGGTCGATGACCCCGATTGGCGCGAGCTCGGCGAGGCCGTTTCGGTTGACAACATCTCGCAGGGCGACAGCGATGAAGCCGGCGACAAGACGCTCTCACTGAATCTCGGCGGCCAGAGCAAGAAGTACCGCAACATCGTGCTTTGGTTCACCGCGCCGCCGTCCGCAGGTCCGAAGGTCCGCATTGCGCAGCTCAAGTTTTACAAGTGAGCGCCGCGGGAAGTCGCCATCGTCTAAGTTCTATGTGCGCCGCTTGACGCGCACTAAACCCGCATACGAGAGGAACGCCGTTTATGTCCGCCGCGACGATGACCACCAGTGAAGGCGATATCACGATCGAACTGTTCGAGGACGACGCTCCGAAGACGGTTGAAAACTTCCGCAAGCTTGCCCAGGACGGCTTCTACGACGGCCTCACCTTTCACCGCGTAATTCCAGACTTCATGATTCAGGGCGGCTGCCCTGAAGGAACGGGCACCGGCGGCCCCGGCTACCAGTTTGAAGATGAGTTCAATGAGCACGCTGTTGTCCGCGGCGCCTTGGCAATGGCCAACGCCGGCCCAAACACGAACGGCTCACAGTTCTTCATCGTCACCGCCGCGGCCTGCCCGCACCTTGACGGTAAGCACACCGTTTTCGGTGAAGTTACGGGCGGCATGGACGTCGTAGACAAGATCCAGAACGTCACCACCGACGGCCGCGACATGCCGGTAGAACCAGTTGGAATCACGTTGCTTGAAGTGGAGTAGTGTTTTAGAAGGGTTTTCAGCCAAGTAGAGGAGACGCAGATGACGACCGTTAAGCAGAGTCCAGAGTCCACTGAAGGTTCGGCCAGCTCGGCCTCTTCAACGATCGACGTAATCAATCCGGCCACAGGCCAAGTCATCGGCAACGTCCCTGACCTCGGGCCGGCCGAAGTACAGGCAATGGCTGAGCGTGGCCGTGCAGTGCAGCCCGCTTGGGAGGCGCTTGGCTTCGAAGGCCGTGGAAAGATTCTGCTGCGCGCTCAGAAGTGGCTCATCGACCACAAGGACGAGGTGATCGAAACGATCGTCTCTGAGACCGGCAAGACCTACGAAGATGCGCAGCTTGCGGAGATCTCCTACGGGGCCTCGGCATTCGGTTTCTGGGCCAAGAACGCGCCTGAATACCTCTCCGATCAGAAGGTCAAGTCCGGCAGCCTGATGCTCAAGGGCAAGAAGCTGATGGTCAGCTACCGCCCACTCGGCCTGATTGGAATCATTGGTCCTTGGAACTACCCGCTGACGAACTCCTTCGGTGACTGCATTCCGGCGATGGCTGCTGGCAACAGTGTGATCCTCAAGCCGAGCGAAGTAACTCCGCTGACCTCGCTGATCATGGCCCGCTGCCTTGACGAGTGCGGCATGCCTGCTGGCGTGTTCCAGGTCGCAACCGGTCGTGGCGACACCGGCCGCGCGCTGATTGAGCAGGTCGACATGATCATGTTCACCGGCTCCACGGCAACCGGCCGCAAGGTTGCCGTAACGGCGGCCGAGCGCCTGATCCCCTGCTCGCTCGAACTGGGCGGCAAGGATCCGATGCTCGTCCTGCGCGACGCCGACGTCGAGCGCGCCGCTAACGCGGCCGTCTTCTTCTCAATGCAGAACTCAGGCCAGACCTGCATCTCAACCGAGCGCGTTTACGTTGAAGCGCCTATTTACGACGAGTTCGTCGCCAAGGTGACCGAAAAGGTTGGCGCGCTGCGGCAAGGCGTCAGCGCAGGGCCGGGAACCGTTGAAATCGGCGCGATGACCTTCCCGCCGCAGGTTGACATCGTCGAGGGGCACGTCAACGACGCGCTCGCTCACGGTGCCAAAGCGCTAACCGGCGGCAAGCGCGGCAGCGGACCCGGCGACTTCTTCGAGCCAACCGTGCTCGTCGACGTTGACCACTCGATGCGCGCCATGAACGAGGAGACCTTTGGGCCAACGCTGCCGATCATGAAGGTCGAAGATGCCGAGGAAGCGATCCGCCTCGCCAACGACAGCGAGTTCGGGCTGGGCGCTTCGGTCTTCACGCGCGACGTCGCGCGCGGCGAGGAGGTCGCCAAGCGCGTTCACGCCGGGGCCGTCTGCGTCAACGACGCGATGCTTAACTACGTTGCGCTGGAGCTGCCGATGGGCGGCGCCAAGACTTCCGGGATTGGCTCGCGCCACGGCGCCGGCGGCATCCGCAAGTTCTGCCAGCAGCAGTCGATCCTCGTCTCGCGCCTGCACCCGAAGCGTGACGTCCACATGTTCCCTTACACCGAGAAGACGACCAATCGCCTCGGCAAGCTCTTCGCCTTCCTCTACGGCCGCGGCAACCGCGACTAAGCGGCAGGTTCAGCTACAGCGGTCTGCGCGGCTTCGCGGCGCGTAAGCTAGTTACCCGTGCTGCTCTTCCTGCTGCTATTTCCGGCGGTGATCATCGCGGCGCTTTATGCGCGGCGGGTTCAAACGCTGCGCGGCACGCGCCGCGCCGTGCCGGGTTGGCGGCAGCTGTCGATGTTCTCCGGCTTAATTCTGATTGTGATCGCCGTTGGCTCGCCGATCGGCAGCATCGCCGGCGATCTTTTCTCGGTCCACATGGTCGAGCACCTGATGCTCGGCGACATCGCGACACTGCTTATGGTTCTGGGGCTGACAGCGCCGCTGCTGGCACCGGTGCTGCAGCTGCCGGGTTTCAGTCGCCTTCAGATCTTCGTCAACCCTGTCGTCGCCTTCGCCCTTTGGGCGGTCAACCTGTATCTCTGGCACCTACCGCTCTTTCACGAGGCAGCGGTCAGTGACGAGCTGATTCACGTTGTCCAGCACGCGACATTCATCTTCTTCGGCATCAACATCTGGATGGCACTGCTTGGACCGCTGCCAAAGCCAGCGTGGTTTGGAACCGCGGCCCAGTTCGCCTACATAATCGCCGTGCGCTTGACCGGCGCCGTGTTAGGCAACGTGTTGATCTTTGGCGAGGTTTTCTACAGCGTTTATGACCCGGGTCTCGCGCGGCGAGGGGTTGGCGCCGCCTCCGACCAGGCGATGGCTGGAGGGATCATGATGCTCGAAGGCTCGGTGCTGACTATCTGCCTGCTGGCTTGGCTCTTTCTCAAGACCGCGAAGCAGACAGATGAGCGCCAGGAACTCGTTGAGTTCGCTCGCGGGCAGGGCGTCGAGCTGACCGATTCGCGCGCCGCCCGCGCCGTCGCCGCTGGCCGCGGCGAGGAGCTGCGTGAGCGGATCGTCGCCGGCTCGTTCAGCTAGCGCGTAGTGGCAGCGCGAAGTGCTGCTCAAGCTCGCTTAGTGTCTGCGCCGCGCTGGTGTGGTGAACGGTGATCATCCCCAGCGCCCTTGCTGGTTTCAGGTTGCCGGGCAGGTCGTCAACAAAGACGATCTCCGTGGCCCGCAGCGCGAGCCGCTGAACCGCGATCTCGTAGATCGCTTCATCGGGTTTGCGAACGCCCTCTTGGCCGCTGATCACAATTGCGTCGAAGAGCTTGGGAAGCTGGTCGTGCGGGTAGCGCTCGACGCCCCATGAGTTAGAAAGCAGGCCGGTTCGGATGCCGCTGGCGCGGGCGATCCTCAGCGCCTCGAAAATCTCCTCCTCGGCGACGATTGAACCGAAGACGCGATCAACGAGGCCCGGTGTGCGGTCGGGCCCAAGCTCCAGCAGCGCCGCGAGTCGAATTTCAAACTCCGGCTCCGTGATCACTCCGGTCTCGAGCTCGACCAGCGCTTGGCGGCCGTCTGGGTCGGCGGCGAAGAGCTCGCGCACGCGAAGCGGGTCAAGCCCTTCGTCCTCACAGAAGATCTGAAAACCAGCGAAGACGTCGCTCGTCAGCACGCCGCCCCAATCGAGCAGCAGGCCGCGAGGCGCTGGTTCAGGCGCCATCGCTGAGCGCCCGCGCGCGGCTCGCAAGCTCAACGACACCGTCGCCGAACTGGGCCAAGAACGGGTCATCGGTGGAACCGGCAATAGCGCGCTTGTAGTTGCCCTCCATGAAAACGACCGTCTTCCACAGCGCCAGCGTCTGGTACCAGCGGATGTCTGTCATCTCGCGGCCCGAGCGCTCTTCGTAGCGTGCGATCAGGTCGGCGCGCAGCGGGAAGCCATCGTCGCGCGTCATCGAGTTCAGCTCGAACATTCCCAGCGGCGGGTCGTCGCGATCAACGTAGAGCGTTGCGAAGTAGCCGAGGTCGGCGAGCGGGTCACCGATCGTCGCCATCTCCCAGTCGAGGATCGCTTCCAGCTTTGTTGGGCTCTCGGCCGCGTAGATCACATTGCCGAGCCGGTAGTCGCCATGGACGATCGTCGCCGGGCCCGACTCGGGCATGTTTGCTGCTAGCCACTGGCCCACGGCTTCAACGTCTTCGAGATCACGCGTGCGGTTGTGCTCCCAAAGACCGCCGAAGCGACGCAGCTGGCGCTCGAGGTAGCCGGTCGGCTTGCCAAAGCCCTCCAGCCCCGCGGCCTCCCAGTCGACACTGTGCAGCTCGGCCAGCGAATCGATCAGCTCCTCGCCGAGCTTCTGCCGCTGCGCCGGATTATCAAAAACCGGAGGCATCTCAGCGCTAATCACTTCACCATCGACGTGTTCCATAATGAAGAAGGGCGCGCCGATGATCGCCTCGTCGTCTCCGACTGCGAGAACTTTCGGCACTCGCGCGGCGGTCGGCCCGAGCGCTCCGATCACGCGCGCTTCGCGCAGCACGTCGTGGGCGCTCGGCGGTAGCGGCCCGCGCGGCGGGCGGCGCAGAATGAAGCGGGCATCGCCGCGCGTCACGGCGTAGGTGACGTTGGAGTGGCCGTCGCCGATCGGCTCGATCTCCATTTCGCCTTCGCCGATTCCGGCCGCGTCAAGGAACTCAAGCAGGGGATCGAGCACCACCAGCGGCGGGCGCTCGTTGGTCTCACCTTCGGAGTGGGAGCGAACAATGTCGTCGCCGGCAATTTCATGAACTGACATCGGTCGCATAAAGCTACCCGTCGCCGCTCTCCGGAGTCCTTTACCCTCCGCAGCGATGGCACAGCAACTGTGGCTACTGCGGCACGGCGACGCCGAACCGCACGGTACGCGCGATGATCATGACCGCAAGCTCAGCGAGCGCGGCATTGAGCAGGCGCGCGCGGCAGGCAAGGCGCTGGCGGCGCTCGGCTTCGAGCCATCGGCCGTGCTGACAAGCCCGAAAGTCCGTGCCCGTGAGACCGCCGCCGAGGCCTGTGGGGCACTGCTCTTCAAAGCCGTTGAGTTCCCACCACTGGCTGGCGGCTTTGATGGTGCGGCTGCGCTCGACCTTTGCGGCCCAGAGCATGGTGATCGGGTTCTGATCGTTGGCCACGAACCGGATTTCAGCCAGATCGTCTACGACCTCACCGGCGCCCGCATCGACATGAAGAAGGGCGGCCTTGCTGGAATTCGCATCGGCTCGCTGCGCCGCGAGCTGATCGTGCTGATGCGCCCGCACGAGCTGATCGCGATTGCCCAGCAGGGTGAGCAATGAGCGGCGTCGCGCGCACAATCGAGGCTGCTGGTGGCGTAGTCGAGCAGGAGGGCCTGATAGCCGTAGTTCACCGCCCGCGCTACGACGACTGGTCGCTTCCGAAAGGCAAACTCGACAAGAACGAGAGCTCGGAGCGTGCGGCGCTGCGAGAAGTTCAGGAGGAGACAGGACTCAGCTGCCAGCTGGTTGAGGAGCTCGCCCCTGTCAGCTACACCGACAACCGCGGCCGCCCGAAGAACGTCCGCTACTGGCGGATGAAGGTCTTAAGAGGCCAGTTCGAAGTCAACGACGAGGTTGACGAGCTGCGCTGGCTAAGCAAGGCCGACGCGCTCGAGCTGCTCAGCTACGAGCACGATCGCGAGCTAGTCGCGGCGCTCGTTGGATGAGGCCTTAGCGGAGGCCGTTGAGCTTCTTAGCTGCGCCGACAACGTCGCCGAGCTCAACGTTGTTGACGGCCAGAATCGTCGGCATCTTGCCTCGCGTAGCCTTACAGGCGTTGGCGCGGGCGACGAGCGCCGCCTTCGTGTTCACGATCGCAGAATCCTCGGCGTAGCTGATGCCGTTGGCTCGTGTCACGAAGTGGTTCATCAAGAAGAGCGGCCCCTTCGCTGGGCCGCGGTTTGCGCGGCAGCTACTGGCCAGCGCGGCTGGGTCAGTTAGGAGCCCGGTCGTGGCGAACGCGTATGGGGTTTCGCGTAGCGTCGACTTGTAGGCCTGGGAGTACCACTTCACTGGCGCCGTCTTCGATTCCGAGGTCATCACGACGCGCTGGCCGCTGGAGATCATCTTCGCCAGCGTCGGGAAGCGTGTCGGCGAGCCCTTGTAGATGTACTTCAGCAGCCCGGCCTTCGTTGCCGCTGCAGCAAAGTCGGCGGGTGCAACGTAATCCTCGTTGACGAAGACCATCACTTCGCGCGGGTGGCTCTTCAGGAACGCGGCGATCGGCTTTAGGCCGTCGACCAATGGCGTTGAGCCAAGCTCGCATCTCGAATGGCAGAGGTAGAGCTGGCGCTTGGGGTTGCTGGCGTCGGTCGTTTGTACATATTTGACAGGCCCGGCGCCAAGGTCGTAGCTGCCTGGCACGCCATAGTGGATGTCAATCAGCATCGCGCGAATGCCGCGCCTCAGCTGCTGATCGATCGCGATTGAGTGGTTTGGAACTCCCCAACCAATGCTCGAGCTCGACATCGCATTGTGGCTGCCGGGGAGCACCACCTTGTCGAGCGTCCGCGAGCAGAGCTTCGGCGATCCGTTGCAGGCCGGCGAGGCGGCCGAGGCGGCTCCCGAGAAGGCCAAGGCGCCTAAGGCGCAGGCTAGAACGGCGGCTGTCAGGAGGCGTCGGTTGAGCGTCATTCGATCAGTATCACCGCATTCACAGATCGCTGCGCTGATTTGATCGCGAAAAGCGGAGAGGGAGGGATTCGAACCCTCGAACGGAGTTACCCCCGTTACACGATTTCCAGTCGTGCCCGTTCAACCACTCCGGCACCTCTCCTGGGCACTGCAGAGACCGAAGCGTAGCCCGCACCCCATAGCATTGTCGCCCCGTGGCAATCGCTATTGAGACCTTCGCCGTCACCGACACGGTTAACCAAGTGATTCGTGACCTCGGCCTGCTTGGCCTTGTGGCACTGATGTTCGTCGAGAACGTCTTCCCGCCGATCCCCTCCGAAGTGGTTTTACCGCTGGCCGGCTTCTTCGTTGCGCGCGGCGAACTGAGCTTCGTCGGCGTGCTGTTCGCCGCGACGCTTGGTTCGGTTCTTGGCTCGATTCTGCTCTACGAGTTGGCCCGTTACGGTGGGCGCCCGTTCGTGCTCCGCTACGGCTCGCTCCTGAGAGTCGGGCCTGAGGAGCTTGATCGGGCCGACGCCTGGTTTGTTCGCCGCGGCCCGATCGTCGTCCTCGTCGGCCGCTGCATCCCCGGTGTTCGCAGCTTGGTCTCGCTTCCGGCCGGGATGCTGAAGATGTCACGCGTCGCTTACATCCTGCTGACCCTGGTTGGGAGCCTGATCTGGAACACAGCGCTGATCGGCGTCGGCTGGATCCTTGGTGAAGAGTGGGAGAAGGTCGCCGATGTCATCGGCTCGGTCAGCACGCCGCTGGTGATCGTGGTGCTACTGGTTTTGGGCGTGCTCTCGGTGGTCTGGTGGTGGCGTCGTCACCCCAGCCGACGGGTCGACTGAGTTCAGAGCTGCCACTCGCCGCTGGCCAACAGCGCAGCGCGGCCGCCGTCGCCATCGACGCCGGTCACAACAACGTCGTGCGAGCCGATCATGAAGTCGACGTGGATGCGGCTGAGGTTGATCCGGTCGCGGTCGTCGTCGCCATCGAGGCACATTCCGTAAGACGAGCCGAGCGCGATGTGGCTGGCTGCGTTCTCGTCGAGAAGCGTGTCGAAGAAGGTTGTGCCGAGCTTGCCGATCCGCCCGTCGCCGTCGACCAAAGCAACCTCGCCGAGCCGTGAAGCGCCCTCGTCACGGTCGCAGTAACCGCGAAGGATCTCAGCGTTCTTGTCGGCGTCAATCCGAACCGCGTGGCCGCCTTTGAACTCAACTTCCAGCCCTTCGATGATCGAGCCGCCGAGCACCAGCGGCTTCGTCGCCCGCACGACTCCTTCGGTACGCGCCGGGTCGGGGACCGAGAAGATCTCCTCGGAGGGAATGTTTGGCATGTGGTCGATGCCATCGATAGTTTGGAACTGCGCGGCGAGGAACTTGCTGGTAGGCAGCAGGCCTACGACTAGGTCGGTGCCCGGCCCTTCGAAGTGGAGCGAATCGAAACGACGCGCGGTGACCTTCTCGGCGGCGTCGATCAACACGGCTGAGCGCGCGCGCCAAGCGGCGACCGGGTCGTCCTCGTCCAGCCTGCAGACGTGAACCAGCGCCTCAGCTAGCCGCTCCAGCGCTGCGGCCGGTTCTAGATCGGGGAATACCAGCTCGGCCCATTCTTGGCTGGGGCAGGGGCCGATCGTCCAGTTCGTCGTCGCAGCGTTAACGACGGTGCCGCTCTCCTTCACCGCTGGCAACTGATCCTTGCCGACCAGTGCTGGATCGATGTCATCGAATAGTCCAGGCGCTGCCGGGCCGCTGAGGCCGATCCGGGCGCAGCGCTGGTCGCCGAGCGCGAGGATGCGGTCGCCATACCAGGAGGGAACAAACTCCAACGTCTGCGGGTCGGCGCCCGCGAGGCGGGCGTGCTTGATGTGCGGGTCGAAGTAAGCGACGTCAACGAAGCGGGCGCCATGGCGGTAGGCGCTGGCGGCCAGCGCCCGAGCCACCTCTTCCTTGCCGATCTCAGCGCCGATCGCGACGATCTGGCCCTTCTGAACGTTGGCGCCAAAGCCGACCATCAGGTCTGCGAAGCGCTCGAGGGTCTGCTCGTCAAAACCGCTAAAAGATGCCATTAAGCCAGCCTATCGGCCTGGCAGCTCAAAACCGCCCACGCTTTACCTAGAATGTTTGTATGTCTACTCCCGGATTTGCTGTTTCCCAGCCCGTAACGCGCGAACGTTCACTGGCGATCTTCGGTCAGGTCATGGGCCTCGTCGCGATCACCTGCGCCTTCGCTGCCGCTGGCGCCTACATCGGCCGCGACCTCGCCGGCCTTTGGTTCCTGCTTCCTTGGATCGGCGCGATCGGCTGCCTGATCGGCCTCAACGTTGCCAACAGCAAGGGCATGCAGCAGCTCGCGCTCGCCCTCCTATTTTCCGTTGGCTTGCTGCTTGGTATCTCGATCGGCTACACCATCAAGTACTACGCCGTAACCGATTCGACAGCTGTCTACCAGGCGGTTGCCGCAACGGCGCTCTTCGTTGCCGCTCTCGGCGCTGGCGGCTACGCAATCCGCAAGGATCTTTCGTTCCTCTATCGCTTTGCTTTTTTCGCGCTGCTTGGACTGATCGTCTTCGGCATCGTCACGCTCTTCGTCAGCATGCCTGGTGGTTCGATGATCTACGCCTTCTTCGGCCTCGCGATCTTCGGCCTCTTCGTCGTTCTCGACTTCAACCGGCTGCGCCGCGCTGGCCAGCAAGATGTAATTCCGCTCGCGGCCGGGATCTTCCTGACCGTCTTCAATATTTTCCTCTTCTTCCTGCAGATCTTCGGCGGCGGCAACCGCTAACTGTGCTGCGCCGCGCAATGGCTTCACGGCTCAGCGTTCCGGAGGCCGACCAAACCCTGCCTGGGCGTGAGAGCGAGCTGCCCGGGATTCCCGAACGCCACGCTGTGCTTGACGCGCCGCTTAAGCCACCGTTCGGCGAGGGCGTGCGCACCGCGGTATTCGGTCTTGGCTGTTTCTGGGGAGCGGAGCGGATTTTCTGGCAGCTTCCGGGGGTCGTCTCGACGGCGGTCGGTTACGCCGGCGGCACTACGCCAAACCCAACTTATGAAGAGACATGCTCCGGCCAGACCGGCCATACAGAGGCCGTGCTCGTCGCCTACGACCCGGCCCAGATCAGCTACGAAGATCTGCTCAAGGTCTTTTGGGAAGGGCACGACCCAACCCACGGAATGCGCCAAGGAAACGACGTCGGAACTCAGTACCGCTCAGCGATCTACTGGGACGGCGAGGATCAGCACGAAGCCGCGGTTGCCTCGGCTGAACGCTACGGCGCGGCGCTGAAAGCTTCCGGAATCGGCGAGATCACTACAGAGATCGCCCCCGCAGGGCCGTTTTACTACGCCGAGGATTACCACCAGCAGTACCTGCACAAGGTTCCGCACGGTTACTGCGGCCTTGGTGGCACGGGCGTTAGCTGCCCAATTGGCACCGGCCAAGCGGCCTGATTGCGGCCCGGCAACCGGCGCATACCGGCCGATTGTTGTGCCACGCTGTGGCAATGAAGAAATCTCGCAGTCTCCTAACTCTTTCCCTGTCCCTCGTCGCGATCGCGGCTCTCCCTGTTGCCGCTCAGGCCGCAACGGCCGGCGCCTCCGGAACCTGCGGCCAGTTCCGCGTGCTGCACAACGACAAGATCAGCGGCGTTTCATTCCCCGCCGGCCCCTACAACATGGTCAACAGCGGCATGTCCTGCTCGCAGACAACGAAGTACTTCCAGCAGTTCCTTGAGGCTGGCAAGGTTGCGAAGGGCTGGCAAGTGAAGACTCTTTCCGGCAATCGCAAGCGCTTCACGAAGCTTGGCACGAACCCGACGGTCGATTTCCAGGCGACTCTTGCAAGCGACCCAACGCCAACTCCCACTCCGAGCGGCCTGACCTGCCCAGGCACGTTCCGTGTGCTCGGCAATGACCGTATCGGCGCGATGAAGCTGCCTGCCGGTGCGTACACGATCAAGCTCGCAAGTCACGACACGCCGGGGCTTAACTGCAAGACCGCCTCGAACGACTTCGCTTACTTCCTCAACAACGACTGGGCCGGAAACCTGCCTCGTCCGTGGAAGATGAATGTCTCCGCGAAGAGCTTCTACATGAACAACACTCCAAGCGACGGCTTCAGCGTAAAGCGCGTCGGGAACTAATTAGAAGTTGGCGATGAAGCTCAGTCTTTCTCGCCATCTGGCCGCATCTTTGGGCGCGGCCGTGGTCTGCGCGTCGGTTATCGCCGGCGCGCCGGCCGCGGCGCTCGCTCAGGATGTTGCGCCGGCTCCTGAGGGGACAGGCCTAACCAGCTGCGCCGGCACCTACCAGGTGCTTGACGCTTCCCGGGCAGGGTCACTCTCGCTTCCCGCACGCGCCTACACGCTCGCGACAACGGCCGATCTCAACTGCGACGAAGCGGCGAGGCTGGTGACGGAGTTCCAGCGCAATTGGGGAACGAAACTGCCGCTGACTTGGAAGCCTGTCTCTGACCCGGTTGGCTTCTCCAACTCTGCCGGTCAGCGCTTCAGCGTCACGCGCACTTCTGCGGCCGGCTCTTCCAAGCTCGCCTGCCCCTATCTGACGCTCGCGCAGGGTGCGCGCGCTGGCTCGGTTTACGTTGGCGCAGGGCGCTACCGCCTCAGCCGCTCATCAACTTCGCTTAGCTGCGCTGCCGCGGCGCGTAACTTCTTCGCGCTGGCCTACGGCACAGGCGACCCGGACGGAAGCTGGCGCGTGCGGTCGGTCGGTGCCGGCGCGATCCAACTGATGACCGGCTCACGCAGCTTTACGCTACGCCGCGCCTACTCCACCACCAGCGGCGCCGGCACCTACCCCGCACGCGGCGAGTACCGCTGCGGCCCATTCTTCACAGTCGGCAACAACGACCCGATCGGTAAGAAGTTCACCGTCAAGAAGGGCCGCTACTCGATCACGGCCTTCGGCTCAACCGATTGCGCAAAGGCCGTCAAGATCCTGCCGACGCTGCTTGGCATGCGCTCCGGCGTGCTGCCGTCACCGTGGCGACTGCGCAGCGACACAGGGTCGTTCGTGCGCAGCGCCAGCGGATCAAGCGGCTTCAGGCTCTCGCCCTACTTGGGCCAATAGAGCTTTCTAGGTTGTCATTCCGGTGAACTGGCCACCGGTGATGTTCAGCGTCTGCCCGTGTACGTAGTTGCTCCACGGTGAGCAGAGGAAGAAGACGCCGCCGGCTGCCTCTTCAGGCGTACCCGGGCGGCCGATCGGAATCAGCATCGATGCCATCCCGCGCATCTGGTCTGGAATACCGAGCTGAACCTTCTCGCCGTCGATCTCCATCGTGTTCGCTTCATCCTTCGAAGCGGTCAGACGGGTTTCGATGTAGCCGAAGGCAACAGCGTTGCAGTTGATTTTGAACTGGCCCCATTCCTTCGCCAGCGTCTTCGTCAAGCCGACGACGGCTGCCTTGCCGGCCGCGTAGTTGGCTTGGCCTGCGTTGCCCATCGTGCCGGAGATCGATGAAACGTTGACGATTTTGCGGAAGACCT
>JANRFB010000037.1 GCA_030725785.1 Solirubrobacteraceae bacterium | reverse complement strand
TCTTCAGGATTGTCAAGATCGCTGCGGTCCTCGGAATCCTCGGCGCGGTCGGAATCGGCCTGACCGGCAGCGCCAGTTCGCTTTCGGGCCGCACGGTAAATGTGCTTGGTGTCCTCCTCGTCGGCTGGGTGATCATCAGGGGGATAACAATCGACATCCGTGCCGAGGGAGTCCGAGGGCGCGCTGTCGCGGGCGCGCTGACGATATACCTCCTTTTCGGAACCTTTTGTGGCTTCCTGTACGGCGTTGAGGAGTCGCTCAGCTCGAAGCCCGTGCTTCACGCGAACAACCCGACGGTAAGCGCCGACGGGGCAACTTCAGCGAACATGTATTTCTCGTTTGTGACGCTGACGACCGTCGGCTACGGCGACTTGACGCCGACCTCAGGCGCTGCGCGAGCAACGGCAATCTTCGAAGCTTTGGTCGGGCAGCTCTACCTAGTCGGCGTCGTTGCGACGCTCGGCGGAGCGCTCGGAAAGGGCCGGGGCGGCTTGCAGAGAGAGTTGGGTTCCGACCCTGCGGCAGCGGCGCCGTCGAATTCCGACGCCTAATCGGTTAGACTGCCGAAATCGGTCAATAGTCGTAGCCGCCTAAGTGCGGACGCCGCGCCACATACGCGGTCGTCTAGGGCGGGGTCCGTGAGTGCCGATGCGCCCCGCAGGTGGGGTCTGCGTAGCCTTGTGCTATCTTCTCAAGTCGCGCGTGAAAGTCACGTGCACCTCGTAGTTGTCCCGTAAGCCTCTGACCTTCAGGAGTCGCCGCTTGTCCCGCGTAGACACTCCACGCACGCGCCGTAGTTTTGCGCGCCTCGAAAGCACCATCGATGTACCCAACCTGATCGACATCCAGCGACGCTCATTCGAGCGCCTTGTCGATCCCGTAAAGGGGGGGCTGCGCGAAACAATCGACGACGTCTCACCGATTGAGGACTACACCGGAAATCTCGCGATTCAGTTCGGCGAGCTGGCCTTCGAAGAGCCGGCCGCGACGATCGAGGAGTGCCGTGAGAAGGACATCACCTACTCGCGCCCGCTCTCGGTCACCGTTGCCTTCATCAACCGTGAAACCGGTGAGATCCGTGAGCAGCAGGTATTCATGGGTGACTTCCCATGGATGACCGACCGCGGCACATTCATCATCAACGGCACCGAGCGTGTCGTTGTGACGCAGCTCGTCCGCTCGCCGGGCGCCTACGTGATGGAGCCGAAGGACAAGGAGAAGCAGGTCTTCACCGCCAACCTGATGCCGGCCCGCGGTTCATGGCTGGAGCTCGAGATCGACAAGAAGGGCAAGGTCTTCGTCCGCATCGACCGCAAGCGCAAGCTGCCGGTCACGGTGCTGCTGCGCGCGCTCGGTTTCACCGACGATGAGCTGCTCGAGGTCTTCGAGGACTCGCGCTACATCCGCAACACGATTGCTGCCGACCCGCCGCATGCTGAGCCGCGTGCGGAAGATTTCTTCAAGCGCGTTGAGGCGCTCTCGAAGAAGCTCAAGGGTGCCACGCACAAGAACGACGCCGCGCTTGACAAGGCAGCAGTCGAGGAACTGCTCGCTTGGATGACCGACGACAAGCGCAAGTGGAAGGAAGCTCAGGACGAAGAAGTGACTGAGCTAACGCAGCTCCTTACCGAAGAGGTTGAGCGCTTCGAGATGAACCGCAGCGCCGGTCTGATCGAGCTCTTCAAGAAGCAGCGTCCGGGCGAGCCGCCGAGCGTTGAGGCAGCCGAGTCGCTCCTCAATCAGATGTTCTTCGACCCTAAGCGTTACGACCTCACGCGCGTTGGCCGTTACAAGCTTAACGCCCGTCTCGGCACCGGTGTCGATCTTGAAACCCGCACGCTGACAGTCGAAGACATCGTCGCTCTGATCAAAGAGCTCGTGCTGCTGCCGAAGTTGATCGGCATTCCCGAGGACGATGAGGTCGAAATCAAAGACTTTGCCGCTGAGGCGCAGTCTCTGCCGCGCGAGCCGCTGGTCGATCACCTCGACGAGTACGAGCACTTCGGAAACCGCCGCCTGCGTACCGTTGGCGAGCTGATTCAGGATGCTTTCCGCGTCGGTCTCTACCGCATGGAGCGCGTCGTCCGTGAGCGCCTCACAACCGAGGACGAAGACACGATCACGCCGCAGACGATCGTCAACATCCGCCCCGTCGTGGCAGCGATGAAGGAGTTCTTTGGCTCCTCGCAGCTCAGCCAGTTCATGGACCAGACCAACTCGCTTTCGGGCCTGACTCATCGCCGCCGCCTTTCGGCGCTTGGTGCCGGTGGCCTGACGCGCGAGCGCGCACCTATTGAGGTCCGCGACGTGCACCCGACCCACTACGGCCGGATGTGCCCGATTGAAACGCCGGAAGGTCCGAACGTCGGCCTGATCGGTTCACTCTCGAGCTACGCCAAGATCTCCGATTTCGGCTTCATCACTACTCCGTACCGCGTCGTCAAAGATGGCGTTGTAACCAGCGAGGTTGTCGATCTCGACGCCACGCAGGAAGAGGAGATGCTGGTCGCCCAGGCCAACCATCCGATCGACGAGAAGACAGGCAAGCTGCGCGGCCCAGAGGTCATCTGCCGTACGCACGCTGGCCAGTACGTGACCGTCGCGCCGAAGGACGTCGACCTAGTTGACGTCTCACCTCAGCAGCTTTGGTCTGTCGCAACAGCGATGATTCCGTTCCTCGAGCACGACGACGCCAACCGCGCCCTGATGGGCTCGAACATGCAGCGCCAGGCCGTTCCGCTGCTGGTTGCCGACGCACCGCTGGTTGGCACCGGTATGGAAGCCCGCGCTGCGCTCGACACCGGCGACGTTCTGCTAGCTGGCATCGATGGCACCGTCACCTTCGTTGACGCCCATCGGATTGTGATTGAGGGCAAGGAGCGCGAGGAGCATCTGCTCAACAAGTTCCAACGCTCCAACCAAGGAACGCTGATCCACCAGCGCCCACGTGTCAAGAACGGTGAGAAGGTGAAGGCCGGCCAGGCTCTGGCAGACGGCGCTTCGACCGATCACGGCGAGATGGCGCTTGGCAAGAACCTGATGGTCGCCTTCATGGCTTGGGAGGGCTACAACTTTGAGGACGCGATCATCCTCAGCAGCCGCCTCGTCAAGGACGACGAACTGACCTCGATTCACATCGAGGAGTACGAGGTTGACGCCCGCTCAACGAAGCTCGGCGACGAGGAGATCACGCGTGACATTCCGAACCGTTCGGAAGAGTCGCTGCGCAACCTCGACGACCGCGGCATCGTCCGCGTCGGCGCCGAAGTTCTCTCCGGCGATCTGCTTGTAGGAAAGGTCACGCCGAAGGGCGAGACCGAGCTAACAGCGGAAGAGAAGCTGATCCGCGCGATCTTCAAGGAGAAGGCGCGCGAGGTTCGCGACACGTCGCTGAAGGTTCCGCACGGTGAGGGCGGCGTCGTGATCGACGTTCAGACCTTCTCGCGCGAGGATGAAGACGAGCTTCAGGCTGGAGTCAACGACCTGATCCGCGTCTTCGTCGCCAAGAAGCGCAAGATCTCAGAGGGCGACAAGCTCGCTGGCCGTCACGGCAACAAGGGTGTTATTTCGAAGATCGTTGACGAGCAGGACATGCCTTTCCTTGAGGACGGCACACCTGTCGACGTGATCCTCAACCCGCTCGGTGTTCCAAGCCGAATGAACGTCGGTCAGATCCTTGAAACGCACCTCGGCTGGGCCGCGGCTCAGGGCTGGTATGACGACGGCACCCAGGCCTTCAAAGAGTCGCGTGACGACGACAAGCGCGTCTACGTCTCAACGCCCGTCTTCGACGGCGCAACTGTTGCAGACGTCGACACGGCGCTAGTCAAGTGGCAGGACGAGCACAAGGGCCGCATTCAGATGGACGTTGATAAGTCGAAGCCTGTTGGAACGCAGGCTTCAGGCAAGTTCACGCTCTTCAATGGCCGCACCGGCGAGCCGTTCGAGCAGCAGGTGACTGTCGGCTACATGTACATCCTCAAGCTGCTGCATCTTGTCGACGACAAGATTCACGCTCGTTCGACCGGCCCGTACTCGCTTGTTACGCAGCAGCCGCTCGGCGGCAAGGCGCAGTTCGGTGGCCAGCGTTTCGGCGAGATGGAGGTTTGGGCGCTCGAAGCTTACGGCGCCGCCTACACGCTGCAGGAGATGCTGACCGTCAAATCCGATGACACCGTCGGCCGCGTCAAGGCCTACGAAGCGATCGTCAAGGGCGAAAACATCCCTGAGCCTTCAATCCCTGAGTCGTTCAAGGTGCTGCTGAAGGAGATGCAGTCACTCGGTCTCGACGTCAACGTCGTTTCCGATTCGGGCGAGCGGGCTGAGATCCCAAGCGAAGAGGACGACCTCTTGCGCGCAGCTGAAGAGCTGGGGATCGACCTTTCAGGCGCTCGCGCCGGCGAGGTTGTCGAAGGCGAAGAGGTCGAAGTCAGTGAAGAGGGTGGCGATGAAGAGGTTGCCGCTGAAGAGACCAAGGCAGAGGAATCAGCATGATCGACATCAATAACTTCGACGCGATTGAGATTGGGCTTGCTTCCTCGAAGCAGATCCGTGGCTGGAGCTCGGGCGAGGTAACGAAGCCTGAGACGATCAACTACCGCACGCTCAAGCCGGAAAAAGACGGCCTCTTCTGCGAGCGCATCTTCGGGCCTACCAAGGACTGGGAGTGCTACTGCGGCAAGTACAAGCGCGTCCGCTACAAGGGCATTGTCTGCGAGCGTTGTGGCGTTGAAGTCACGCGCTCAAAGGTTCGCCGCGAGCGGATGGGTCACATCGACCTTGCCTCACCGGTCAGCCACATTTGGTTCTTCAAGGGCGTCCCAAGTCGCATCGGCTACCTGCTCGACATGGCTCCCAAAGAGCTCGAGAAGATTCTCTACTTCGCAGCGTCGGTCGTCACCTGGGTCGACCAGGAAGCGCGCTGGCGCGACATTTCGGTTCTCGAGCCTCAGATGCAGTCTGAGATCGACAACCTCGTCAGCGAAGAGAAGGAACACACGACGCATCTGCGCACGATGCTCGAAGCGCGCACAACCTACCTCGAGGACGGCTCACAGGCCGACTTCGGCGACGAGGATTTCGTCTGGGCCGACCGCCTCGACATCAACGTCAAGAAGCTCTCAGCAGACGAGCGCAAGAAGCAGATCACTGAGCTGACAAAGGCTCTGAACTCGGACATCGACGACACCGAGGCCTACTACGACGATCAGCGGATGCGCCTGCGCGAAGTTTGGAAGCTCTTCGCAAACAAGGTTGAGCCGTCTGACGATCCTCCTGCCGAGGGCGAAGAGTGGCCGCTCAGTGCCTACACCGACCGTCCTGAAGAGAAGGACGAGTTCCAGCCGAAGAAGCTGATTGCCGACGAAACGTTCTTCCGTGAACTGAAGGGTCGCTTCGGCTCACCGTACGGCTTCGGCGAGTACTTCGGTGGTGGCATGGGCGCAGAGCACGTGCGCGAGCTGCTTCTCTCGAAGGAGGACTACAAGCGTGAAGGCCGCAAGCG
>JANRFB010000036.1 GCA_030725785.1 Solirubrobacteraceae bacterium | reverse complement strand
TCGGGGTTGGTCCGCGAATGACCTTCAACGAGCACCTCAACCGATCGACCCACGAACCGCTGCGCGCGCTTGTCGGCGCCGCTCTGCACAACCTCAATCAGCCGCCCGATGCGCTCACTGGCTATTTCAGGCGCTACGAACAGCTCGCTCATTCGCGCCGCCTCCGTGTCGCGACGGGGCGAGTAGATAAACGTATATGCAGCATCGAACTGCACCTCCTCGGCAAGCGAGAGCGTTTGCTCAAAATCCTCTTCGCTCTCGCCTGGGAAGCCAACAATGATGTCGGTTGTGAGACTGAGGTCGGGGATCGCCTCCCGAATCATCGCGACGCGCTCGAGGTAGCGATCGCGGTTGTAAGTACGTCGCATCGCTTTAAGGATCTTTGAGGAGCCCGACTGCAGTGGCAGGTGAATGTGCTCGCAGAGCGACTCCAACTCAACGTGGGCAGAGACGACCGCCGCGTCGATGTACTGCGGATGCGGGCTCATGTAGCGCAGGCGCTCAATTCCTCCGACCGCATCGACCGCGGCCAGGAGCTCACTAAAGCTGGAACGCTGAGGCCGCAGGTCGCGTCCGTAAGAGTTGACGTTCTGCCCGAGCAGAGATATTTCTCGGACGCCTCGCGCAGCTAGCTCCTCAGCCTCAGTGACGAGGGCTTCAAGCGGCCGGCTGCTCTCCAACCCGCGGGTGGACGGGACGATGCAATATGAACACTTCTGATTGCAACCCACGCTGATCTGCATCCACGCCGATGCACTCTGCTCTTTGCGCATCGGCAAGTCCGCGGTGAAGCCGCCGAACTCGAAATAGCCTTGCGCGCAGAGCGAGTCGGAGAGGAGGAACTCAGCGAGCCGATCAACCTGGCCCGGACCGAAGGCGACGTCGACAAATGGGTATCGCTCGAAAACCTCCTCCTTCAACGACTGCGCCCAACAACCGCCGACACCGACCACAACGCCAGGCCGCAGCGCTTTGAAGCGCTTTGCATTGCCGAGCTGCGTCGCCAACCGCCGATCAGCACTCTCGCGGATCGAACAGGTGTTGAGCAGGATTAGGTCAGCATCACTGGGTGCCAGCGCCAGCGAGTAACCGAGCGACTCAAGCAGCCCATCAATCCGCTGCGAATCGTGCTCATTCATCTGGCAGCCGAAAGTCGTCAGATGGTAAGTCAGGCTGGCCATTAGCGAGGCAGGCTATCGCGAAGAGCGCTACTGGCGCTCAAAGGCGCGTACGGCGTCGTATGCGATCTCAAGGCTGTATCCGCGCCGGGCGAGCATCCCGAGCGCCCGCTCGCGCTCTCGCCCATCCTGCGGCTTTGTTCCGATCCGCTGATCAAGCACGCGGATTGCGTCACCGACCTGATCGGCGTGGCCACGCGAACCGACGACCGCCTCGATGATCTCTGACGAGATGCCCGCCTCGCGAAGATTGATGATGATCCGCTCGTTGCCCCATCCGTCGATTCCGCGACGATCTTCGGCGTAGAGAGCTGCAAAGCGCTGGTCGCTGAGGTACCCGTCAGAGACCATCTGGGCCAGAGCGGCAGCGATTGCCGACTCGTCTACCCCGTCGCGCTCAAGCCGCGCACGAACCTGAGCGACTGTGCGCTCGCGCTTGGCGATGAACTTGAAGGCACGCTCAAGTGCGTCCTGCACCCTCTCATCGTGGTCTAGAGGCGCCCCCGTCAAAACCTCAGGCGGCTTCTGCGGCCGAATCGTCAACGATGGCCTCTTCTTCGGCAAGAACCGGAACCTCGGCGTCCGGGTCCCTTTCAATTGGGACGACGAGATCATCATTGACGCCAACGATCGCGTAGATCTTCGCTTCGATCTCCTTCGCCATCTTCGGGTTGTCGTCTAGGTAGGCCTTGGCGTTGTTGCGTCCTTGGCCGAGCCGCTCCTCACCGTAGGAGAAGAACGAACCGGACTTAGTGACGATTTCATGCTCGATACCAAGGTCAAGTATGCAGCCGGAAGTCGAGATCCCTTTTCCAAATTCGATGTCAAACTCGGCCTGACGAAACGGGGCAGCAACCTTGTTCTTGACGACCTTGACGCGGACGCGATTGCCGACCGCCTCAGTCCCATCTTTGATCGTCTCAATGCGCCGGATGTCGAGCCGTTGCGACGAGTAAAACTTCAGCGCGCGACCGCCAGGCTGAGTCTCGGGCGAACCGAACATCACGCCGATCTTTTCGCGGATCTGATTCGTGAAGAGACACATTGTCTGCGCGCGATTGAGGTTGCCGGCGAGCTTGCGCATCGCTTGGCTCATCATGCGAGCCTGGAGCCCGACAGTTTGATCTCCCATTTGCCCTTCGAGCTCAGAGCGAGGCGTCAGTGCAGCTACCGAGTCGACAGCGACGAGATCGACGGCGCCAGAGCGGACGAGCATGTCCGCAATCTCGAGCGCCTGCTCGCCATAGTCCGGTTGCGAGACGAGCAGCTCGTCGATGTCAACTCCAATTTGACGAGCGTAAAGCGGATCCATTGAGTGCTCGGCGTCGATGAATGCGCAGACGCCGCCAAGCTTCTGGGCTTCAGCGATTACGTGGTAGACGAGCGTTGTCTTACCGGAAGACTCTGGGCCGAAGAGCTCGACAATCCGCCCCCGCGGCATTCCGCCGATTCCTAGTGCGAGGTCAAGCGAAAGCGCACCTGTAGGGATCGCGTCAACCTTCACCTGCGCGCCTTCGTCGCCCATCCGCATCACGGAGCCTTGTCCGAACTGCTTCTCGATCTGACTTAGGGCGCCCTTGAGGGCGTCATCACGGGCTTTTGCTGCCTTATCGGTTGCTGGCGTTGGCATCGTTGGTACGACCTCTCTATCGGGCGAGGACTAATGTTCGGTCCTCGTGCGGACGGAAGAGCCAAGCTACGCAGGACAATGCGACGGCACTAGGGCGATAAAGACACAAGACCGACTGGAAAGACTGTGTTTACTCCGTCTCTTCGCGCAGTAAACGGGCCGTCATATGCAGGACGACCGTCGTCGTCCTGTCCCGAATCAGTTGCCGCGAACCCGGTAGCTGAAGCTTCCGGACCGACAATTCACCGCTCGCGAGCGAGACAGCGCACCAGACAAGGCCAACCGGCTTGTCCTCTGTTCCCCCGCCCGGGCCGGCGATACCGGTGACGCCCACGCCGACGTAGGCGTCCAGAGCAGACCGCGCGCCCTCGGCCAGGGCGACAGCCACCTCTTCGCTAACGGCGCCGTGCTCTTCAAGGAGCGCGGCTGGGACGGCCAACAAGCTGACTTTTGCTTCGTTGCTGTAAGCGACGAAGCCGCCGCGCAGATAGGTAGACGCGCCAGGCGACTCAGTTAAGCGGGCTGCTACGAGACCTCCGGTACAGGATTCTGCGACAGCGATCGTCCGCAGAGGCGGACCGGTGAGCAGCGCCGCTAGCTGTTGATCGATAGTCGTACCGTCTACGGAGAAGAGCGTGTCGGCGTGGCTGCTGGCGACGAACTCGGCGAAATCATCGTAGGTCTGTTGCTGTTCGGGGACAAACCGCGTCACGATCTCAATCTCGCCCCGGCGCAGGCAGGTCGTGATCTCGAGCTCATCGATTCCGATTCCCGCCGCTCGAGCAGAACGCAAAGTTGCAGCAATCTCAGACTCTGGGATCCCGAACAGCCTCAACATCGACTGCTCGATCGGGGCTCGCCCAGCCGTGGCTTCGATGAAAGGCTCTGTCTGCGCAGCCGCCTGCCACATCGGCACCAGCTCGCTCGGCGGCCCGGGCAGCACCACGACGGTTGGCCCGCTACTGCCTTCGGCTGGCGGAACGACGAGGCCCGGCGCTGTTCCAACCGGTTCGAGAATCGTGGCGCCTTCGGGGATTGTTGCCTGCTTTAGATTTCCCGCGGCAATTGATTCTTGGTCAACGGTTGGCCAGCGCGCAGTGAGGCGTTCAAGGATCGCCGTGATTCGCGAATGGAGCGGCTGATCGACGACCATCGTTCGCTGCTGAAACTCGCCGACAACCGTCGCGGTTAGATCGTCGGCGGTCGGCCCGAGCCCCCCGCTCGTGATGATCAACGAGCAACCTTCCGAGGCGAGCCATCGCAGCGCGGCAAGAATGTCCGCCGGCCTGTCGCCGACGACGACAGTGCTCTCGTGGTCAACGCCGATCGCGCGCAACTGCTCTGAACACCATGGGCCGTTGCGGTCAACGACGCGGCCGGTCAGTACCTCGGTTCCCGTTACGACGATGCCGGCGCGAGCGCTCATAGAGCCGACCGGCCCGCCGAGCCATTAATGAACGCCGCCGCCTCAGAGGCGTCGGAGTTGGTGCCGATGAGAAAGAGTCCCACGATCAAAATTAGGACGAGCACGACAACAAGCCAGGTCCGCCAGCTCCGCCGCCCGCCGTCGCCGCCGGAAGTCTTCGGCGCGTAGTCGGATGGTTCGCCGACAGAAACGCGCCCCGCTTTAAAAACATCGACAAGCGCGCGCCCATCGAGACCAAGGTAGTCGCCGTAGGTCCGGAGGAAGCTCTTCGCCGCCGTCTCCTCGGGCAGAGCCGCCCAGTCGCCGCTCTCGAGCGCACGTAGATATTTGGACCGAATCTTTGTCGCATACTCGGCGGTCGCGATGTCAATTCCGGCGTTGGTCCGAGCGGTTCTTAGCTGACTGGCGATGTCCTCCATAGCCAGAGGCTAATCAGTCTTCAGCAAGATCGGGCGAAACGGCGTGCAAGGTCGCATCTTCGGCCTCTGGCGACTCATCCGCAGGCGCACTTGGAGATTCGAGCGCTGCAAGTACCCGAGGGAGGTCGCCTGCCGTGACGAGGACTTGGCGGGGCTTCGAGCCCTCATATCCGGAGATGATTGAGCGTCGTTCGAGCATGTCAATTAGACGGCCCGCTCGGGTGTAACCGACCCGCAGTCGGCGCTGAAGCATCGACGTCGACGCCGTATCCATCTCCACAACGAGTGCAATCGCTTCGCTTAGCATCGGATCCTCATCGGGGTCGAAGCCGTCGGCGTCGCTGCCTGTGCCGCCGGATTCGCTTGCGACTTCGACTTCATCGAGCAGATCCTCGCGAAGAGCAGGCTCGCCCTGCGCAGCCCAAAACTCAGTCAGCTTCGCGATCTGTGGCTCGTCAATGTAGGCGCCCTGGATCCGCTCGAGCTTTGAAGAGCCGACTGGGGAGAAGAGCATGTCGCCCTGACCGAGGAGGCTCTCAGCACCATTCTGGTCGAGGATGACCCGCGAGTCGGTCTGGCTCGAGACGGCAAAGGCGATGCGCGATGGAACGTTCGCTTTGATCATGCCGGTGATGACGTCGACGCGAGGGCTCTGCGTAGCAAGAACTAGGTGGATGCCCACCGCGCGGGCCTTTTGCGCCAACCGGATCACGGCGTTCTCAACATCGGCCGGCGCGACCATCATAAGGTCGGCGAGCTCATCGATCACGCAAAGCAGATAAGGGAGCGGCTCATCGCCTTCATCGACGCGATGCTTATTAAGCTCCGCCAGCGAGCGTGTGCGCGCGACGGCCATGATGCCGTAACGCCATTCCATCTCGCGGACGAGGTTGCCGAGCGCGTTCGCGGCCATCCGCGGACTGGTGATCACAGGAGTCAGCAGATGCGGAATTGCTTCGTAGTGATTGAGCTCTA
>JANRFB010000035.1 GCA_030725785.1 Solirubrobacteraceae bacterium | reverse complement strand
ATGCCGGAGGAGGGACTCGAACCCCCGACACGCGGATTATGATTCCGCTGCTCTAACCAGCTGAGCTACTCCGGCGGGGCGCGCTGATCGTACCGAATGAATCAGCGCTGGCGTGTGGTGGGCGAGTAGCTTTCATTCGTGCTCGCCGATAGTCAAGCGGTTCAATGGCGTCTGCGGGGGGCAACGTTCCTCTCCAGCTTTGACCGCTTCGCGATACCGCCGCTGCTGGTGCCGATCAGCGCTGCCTTTGGCATTCCGCTGGGCACCGCCGCCCTTGTAGCCAGCGCTTATTTCATCGCCTACGGCGTCAGTCAGCCTTTCTGGGGTGCACTTTCCGATCGAGTTGGCCGAGTGAAGGTGATCCGATTTTCAGTCGTCGCGGGCGCCGTTTGTTGCGTCGTGGCGGCGCTCGCTCCGAGCTTCACTGTGCTGATCGTCTCAAGGACAATAAGCGGCGTGCTCTTCGCGGCGATTGTCCCGACGGTCGTCACTTACATCGGCGACACCGTTGACGTGCAGCAGCGCCAGCATGCACTGACACTGACGATTGCCTCTGCCTCGGCCGGAATCGCTGTGGCGACGATTATCGGTGGACTCTGTGCGGAGCTGATTAGCTGGCGCGCAGCCTTCCTCTCAACCTCGGTGCTGGCGGTAATTCTGTCGCTCGCCTTGGTGCGAATTCCCGAACCGGTCCGGCCGCGCTCTTCGGAGAGTTATCTGCGGCTCGCCAAGGGTGCGCTGGAGCAGCGCTGGGTTCTTGTGGTACTCGCGATCGGTTTCATCGAAGGCGCTGTGATCCTCGGCTCGCTCACATTCATCTCGGCTTCGCTCCAAGAGCAAGGCGTCGGAGCGGCGATCGCCGGCTCTGCGGCAGCTGGGTTCGGAATCGCAAACGTCTGCTGCGTGCCCGTCGTTACGCGGGCAATCAAGCGCTTTGCGTCGCCGCTGATGATTGCCTGCGGATCGGCGCTCGCGGCGATCGGCCTGCTTGTCGCTGCGAGCGACACGGTCGTCGCCACGGCGATCATCGCCGCGCTCGGTCTGGGCGCGGGATTCGGTTTCCTCCACCCGACGATGCAGCTCTGGGCAACGCAGGTGAACGCTCAGGCGCGCGCAGTGACGGTCTCGTTCTTTGCCGGTTCCGTCTTCGTCGGCGGTGCTGTCGCGAGCGCCGCCGCGGCGCCACTGGCTGACAGAGGAAGCTTCAGTCTGATCTTTCTAGTGGCAGCCGGTCTCGCGCTGCTGCTTGCTACCGCGGGTGCTTGGTTGAGGGCGCGCTACGTCAGCTCGATTGACGCTGACCGAGCCGCAAACGAAGCGGGGCCAGCTTCACTCTGAACCCCTGGCCTCACTACTGGCCTGGCGGCTGCGGCCGCCACCAGAGCGCCTGCGGCTTCCCGCAGGCGCGGTTGATTGCCAGGCCGGCGAGGGTCACAACGAGGACGCCAACAAAGACGGCGACCCAGTCGTTCGGATCCTTCAGTAGTCCGGCGGCAATTATCATCGCCGTCGCTACTGCGGGCACGTGTAGTGCCCGCAGCGAAATTATCCCGCCAATGCCAAGAGCAACAGCAAAGACCAGCGCTCCGGCTCGCGTCCACGAAAGGTCGGTGAGATCGGGTGGCACGTCGATCAGCCCAAACAACGCCAGGCCGATAATCCCGGCAACGATTGTCGCTGCGGTAGCGAAGAGAATGTTGCGAGGGTGAGCCTGCTCTGAGAGCGAAAAGGCGACGATGATGAAGATCGTTGGCCCTACCGATGGCACCACAAACGGCGCCCTCGCAAGCGCTGCGATCGAGCATAGGAGGGCGGTCAGGATCGTGGCGACCACCAGGATGTAGAGCGATCCGGAACGGTAGGGGAGGCTGATGTCGTTGATCTTCGCCCGCCGCGGCAGAATGTCGGAGATGTTGGAGTACGCGCGCCTCAAGGTCGATGGAAGACTAGCCCGGCTAGGGTCTTCGGCGTGATTTCGAATCAAGATTCGGCTGCTAGCGCTGACGCAACGATCATCGTCGAAGGGTTGGAACGGGTCTATTCGAGCGGGCTGCGCGCCGTCGACGGTGTTGACCTAGCAGTCGCGGCCGGCGAGATCTATGGCTTCCTCGGGCCAAACGGCGCGGGAAAATCGACGACGGTAAGAATCCTTACGACGCTGCTTCGCCCTACTGGCGGCCACGCGAGCGTTGCTGGTTTCGACGTCGTCAAGCAAGCCTCTCAGGTGCGCCGCTCGATTGGAGTCGCTCTGCAGGAGGCTGCGCTTGACCCTTTGATGACTGGGCGCGAGCTGCTAGAGCTCCAGGGCGCGCTACATGGCCTTAGGCGGGCGGAATCGAAGCTCCGCGCTGACGAGCTGCTCGAGCGCGTCGACCTCGTCGCTGCGGCCGACCGCCTGCTGAACACTTATTCCGGCGGCATGCGGCGCCGCCTCGACCTCGCAATGGCCCTCGTCCACCGCCCGATGGTTCTTTTTCTCGATGAGCCAACCACAGGGCTTGACCCGGTCAGCCGCTCGTCGCTTTGGACCGAACTGCGCAAGCTAAACGATGAAGGCACAACGATTTTTTTGACTACTCAGTATCTCGAGGAGGCTGAGCAGCTTGCCGATCGAGTGGGCATCATCGACCACGGCAAGATTGTCGCCGAGGGTACTCCGCAAGAGCTTGGCCGCCTTGTCGGCGAGCCCGGGCTCTACGTCAAGTTGATCGAGCAGTCAGAGTCCGGGCGTGCACGCGATCTACTGGCCGTGCACGGCGCCGTTAGTGACCGTGAGGCCGGAGGGCTGACGATTCGCACGTCGCTTGGAGCGCGAGCGATTGCGCCAATCGTTCGCACGCTCGACGAGGCGCAGATTGAAGTGGACGCGGTTGAGGTTGAGGAACCGACGCTTGACGACGTCTTCATTGCCGTCACTGGGCACCGCGCTGACGAAGATGTCACTGAGGACGCTTCTTGAGCAGTTTTGCGCTGGAACGCGATCTCGCGACGCAAGGCCGCGTCATCACTGCCCTTGCCAAACGGGCGCTGCGTGTTCAGCTGCGCCGCGCACAGTTTCTGCTGCCTTCATTCCTGCTCCCACTGCTGCTGCTCGCCGTCGTCGCCAGTGGTACGTCGGCCGCTCAGCAGCTACCTGGTTTTCCCAACACCGGCTCGTATGTCGGCTTTGTTGTTTCAGGGACGATCATGCAAGGCACCCTGCTTGCTGGCCTGATGGCGGGGATCGCGATCGCGGGCGACATTGAGGGTGGCTTCTTCGATCGGCTGCTTTCGGCTCCGATTCATCGCGTCAGCATCGTGCTCGGCCGCGTCTTGGGAACCGCGCTGATCGGAATGGTGCAGGCAATTCTCTTCGTCTCGGTCGCGCTGCTGATGGGGGCAGACTTCAAAGGCGGCGTAATCGGCGTCGTGCTGACCGTCCTGCTCGCCGCGCTCAGCGCCTCGGCCGCCGCCGGCCTCGGCGCGACGATCGCGCTTCGAACCGGCTCGCTCTCGCTGATGCAGAACCTCTTTCCATTTGTCTTCGTGCTGCTCTTCACGGCACCAGCTTTTTTCCCACGCGCGCTACTGAATCCGGTGCTCGAAACGATTTCAGTCGTGAACCCGCTCAGCTACGTCGTCGAGGGGATGCGCGCGGCGCTCTTTGACAGCGCCGCGCTCGGCAGCGTTTGGGGCGGTTTCGCGGCCGGAATCGGCTCCGTCGTCTTCACCTGCGCTCTTGCCGTCTGGGCTATGCGATCGAGGCTGCGGTCGTGAGTACTCGCGGGCTTGCATATACCGGTGGCGTCGGTTTTGCGCTCTGGCGCAGGTCACTGCTAGAACTGGCCCGCGTTCGCGGCGGGCTGCTGCCAACGACGGTCGCGCCGCTGATCTTCCTGCTCGGCAGCCTCGGCCAGTTCGGTCGTCTCGACCAGCTCGTCGGCTTTCCGACAACCTCTTACATCGCTTGGCTGGTGCCGCTCTCTTGCCTCCAGGCGGCCGGCTTTGCCGGAGGTGCAACGGGAGCGAACCTGGCACGCGACATTGAAGCCGGGTGGTTCGACCGTCTACTCAGCTCGCCAGCACCGCGGCCGTTGCTGATCCTCGGTCCGGTGATGGCTGCGATGACTCGCTGCATCGTGCCGGTGACGGTGATCTTCATCGCCGGACTACTGCTCGGACCAGGCCTAACCGGCGGCGCGTACGGGCTCTTGATGCTCTACCTGGCCGCAATCTCGTTCAGCATCGTTGCTGCGCTATGGGGCATCACGCTTGCTCTGCGCGCGAAGAGCCAGCAGGTCGGCCCGCTAATTCAGAACGGCGTCTTCATCGCTGTCTTTCTCTCGACCGCTTACACGCCACTGCCATTCCTCAAGGGCTGGCTCGCGGTTGCCGCCCCATATAACCCGGTCACCTACGTGCTGCAGATGGGGCGCCAGGCGACGGTTTCGGGGATTGAGCCGAGCTGGGCGCACACCTGGCCGGGGCTGCTCGCGCTGGCCGCGATGATGCTCTTCTTCGGCCTCCTTGCGCTGCGGCAACTGCGTCGCATAGATCTGTAGGCCACAGCGGAAGTACTGTTGGCGCGTGGAGCTCAACCCAGCAACGCTGCTCACAGCAGTTCCAAACGTCTCGAACGGAACCGACCCCGCAGCTCTAGTCGAGGTTGGTCGTGGTTTCGAGCAGGGCGGGAGCGCCCGCCTCTTGGCCGAGCCGCACAGCGATCCCGATCACGGCCGCACCGTTTTCACGCTCGCCAGCGAACCGGGGGGGATGGCCGGCGCGCTCGTCAATGGCGCGCGCGCAGCCATAGAGCATTTTAGCCTGGCGTCACACAGCGGCTCGCATCCGAACGTCGGTGTGGTCGACGTCGTGCCGATCGTCTTCCTCGATGAGTTTCGCAAGGCCATAGCTATGGCCGAAGCGCTCGCTACTGCGGAGCGGCTAGCAAGCGAGCTTGAGCTTCCGGTTTTTCTCTACGGCGAAATGGCTGGCGGCCGCACCCGTGCCGAGCTTCGGCGCGGAGGCATTGCCGAGCTGACGGCACGCATCGCCAGCGGCGAGCTGCTCCCCGATTACGGCCCCGCGGAGATTGATCCCGCCAAAGGCGTGACGCTGGTTGCGGCGCGCCCTCCGCTTATTGCTTTCAATCTGGAGCTCGCGGCGCCGGCGAATCTCGCTGACGCCAAGGCGATCGCCGCGCAATTGCGCGAGGGCGGCGAGGCTGGCCTTCCCGGGCTCCGTGCGATCGGCCTCGAACTCCCGGCGCGCGGTGGCGTCGCACAGGTCTCGATGAACATCGAGGATCATCGCTCGCTGCCGTTGGCCGACGTTGTAGCCGCCGTCAACGAGCGCGCCGCGGTCGGAGAGGCCGAGCTGGTGGGGCTCGCGCCGCGTGCAGCGTTCGACGGCTGGCCCGATCAACTGATCTGCCGCAACAGGGCGACGCTCGAAGACGCTCTAGGCTTCTAAACCAGATGGCCCAAGCGAAAAAGAAACGCAACTCGAAGCATCGCGGCAACGCTGCCGGCGTCGTCGAGACTCGCGGGCGCACAGGCCGGCCGCTGAGCGAGCGCGAACAGAGCAAGAACAAGGCCGCCAGCGGCTCCAAAAGCGGGGCTCCTCGCTCCGCTGGTGGGCGGCCGCTTCGCACGCCCAGTTGGCGTAGCGCGGCAACACGCTCGATGGTTGCAGTTGTGATCTTCGTGGCCGTCCTTTCTCTGCTGCTGAAGGTTCCGGTCAACGAGACGTTGCCGGTTGCCGGTCTGATGCTCGTGTTCTACATCCCGCTTAGCTACTACACCGATCGCTGGCTCTATCGTCGGCGTCTGGTCAAGGATGCGGAAGCCCGTAAGGCGAAGCGCTGAGCGGATGGAGGTTCAGGTTCTAACGGTTGGCCCGGTGCAGGAGAACTCTTACCTGCTGCGCAGTGGTCCTGATTCGAAGTCGGCTCTGTTAATTGATCCGGGCGACGAAGCTCCACGGATCCTCGAGGCGATTGAAGCGTTAGGAGTCGAGCTCGAGGCGATTCTTCTTACACACACTCACTTCGACCACATCGGAGCCGTCGCGCCGATCGCGCGCGTCACCGGCGCGCCTGTTTACTGCCCGGAGCTTGAGGGCCACGTTCTTGCCGACATCATGACCTACGTCCCGTACGAGGGCATAGGGCCTTTTGAGAGCTGGGAAGCGGAGGAGTTCGTGGGCGGTGGTGAGCGCCTCGAACTCGCCGGCTTCGAGATTGAGGTGTTCTTCACTCCCGGCCATAGCCCTGGTCACGTTACCTACGCATTCTGCGACCCCGACGACGTCGATGGCGGCTACGTGATCGCAAGTGGCGACGTGCTTTTTCAAGGCTCGGTTGGACGGACCGACCTGCCCGGCTCCGACCACGCTGAGCTGATGCGCTCACTGGCAACGCTGGCCGATTCGTTCGCCGACGAGACGACTGTGCTGCCCGGCCATATGGGAATCACAACGATTGGCCACGAGCGCGCCACAAACCCGTTCATGCAAGACCTGCCGAGCGCTTCGTGAGCGAGCTGCTTCAGGCGCCGCGCGGCACCTTCGACATCCTGCCCGAGCAGGCGCCTCTGCGACTCGCGGTCGAAAATACAGCCAGGTCGGTGCTCGAAGGCGCCGGTTACGAGCGGATCGAAACGCCAACCTTCGAGCCGACCGAACTGTTCACGCGCAGCGTCGGCGAAGCGACCGACATTGTTCAGAAGGAGATGTACAGCTTCAAAGACGGCGGCGAGCGTTCGTTGACTCTCCGGCCGGAGGTGACGGCACCGATAGTGCGGGCTTACCTCCAGCACGGCATGCACAAGCTGCCCCAGCCGGTGAAGCTTTGGTATCTCTCAAGCTGTTTTCGTTACGAGCGTGCGCAGAAGGGGCGCTACCGTCAGTTTTGGCAGATTGGCGCCGAGGCAATCGGCTCCGATGACCCGGCCGTCGATGCCGAGTCAATCGCATTGCTTGCCGAAATTCTCGACCAACTTGGGGTGCAGGGGCTTCAGCTGCGAATCGGCAGCCTTGGCGGCGCTGCGGCACGCGAGCGTTACCGCGAGCTACTCAAAGCGCACCTGCGCGCCAACGAAGCTCAACTAGCCGAGGATGTAAGGGCGCGGATTGAACTGAACCCGCTGCGCGCCTTCGATTCGGCCGATGAATCAACCCGCGCTGTGATGTCAACTGCGCCGCTCCTGCTCGACCACCTCGACAAAGAAGACCTCGATCACTTCGCCGAGGTCCGCTCGCTGCTTGACGGAATCGAGCTGCCGTACGTGATCGACCCAACGCTCGTCCGTGGCCTCGATTATTACGCGCGCACTGTCTTTGAATTCAGCTCCGAGGCGCTCGGCGCGCAGAGTGGTGTAGGTGGTGGCGGCCGCTATGACGGCCTCGCCGAGCAGATCGCTGGCCCGCCAACACCGGGATTCGGCTGGGCGGCAGGGATCGAGCGGATCTTGCTGGCCGCCGAAGGGTTGCCAGAGCCCGAACCGCTGACAGTGCTCTTTGTCGCGCTCGCCGATGACGGTGCGGCGACGCGCAGGAGCGCCTTTTCGCTAAGCACAGCGGCGCGCCGCGCCGGCGTGCCAACGCAGATCGAGCTCGCCGGTCGTTCGATCAAGGGCCAGTACAAGCACGCCGACAGGATTAAGGCGCGATTTGTTGCCGTTGCTTCTGCCGATGGCGTCGAGCTGAAAGATTTCGAGAGCGGCCAGACAACGCGCTTCGAGAATGCTGATGCGGCCCTGGCCGCCGTGCTGCGCGGCAGAGGTATCGCCTGATGCGCCCGCCACAGGCCAACCAGTACCGCGACAGCTGGTGCGGCGAACTAGGTTCGGCCGACGTTGGCAGTGAGGTTCGCGTAGCTGGCTGGGTTCATCGCCGCCGCGACCACGGAGGTTTGATCTTCATCGATCTGCGCGACCGCTCCGGGGTTCTTCAAATCGTCTTTCACCCTGAGCGCGGCGCCGAACTGTTCACGCTGGCCGAACAGCTCCGACCCGAGCACGTCGTGTCGGTCAGCGGCGAACTGCTGGCTCGCGGCGCCGAGAACATAAACCCTGAGATGGCAACCGGCGCGGTTGAGCTCGAGGTGTCGGAGGGCGGGTTGCTGGCGTCGAGCCACACGCCGCCGTTTGCGATTGACGAAGACGGCCCAGTCGACGAGACGACGCGGCTGCGATACCGCTGGCTGGACCTGCGCCGCAGTGGAATGCAGCAGACGATGATCACGCGCGCGCTGATCACTCAGACGCTCCGCGAGCAGCTCGTCGAGCGCGACTTTCTTGAAATTGAAACGCCGATTCTCACCAAGTCAACGCCCGAGGGTGCGCGCGACTTCCTCGTGCCAAGCCGGATGAACCCGGGCGACTGGTACGCGCTTCCGCAGTCGCCTCAGCTCTTCAAGCAGCTCTTGATGATGGGCGGCTACGAACGCTACTTCCAGATCGCCCGCTGCTTTCGCGATGAGGATCTGCGCGCCGACCGCCAACCAGAGTTCACGCAGCTTGACGTGGAGATGGCATTCGTTGATGAGGATCAGGTGATCGAAGTCAGCGAGGCGGCGATCGCTGCGGTCTTCGAGGCGACCAACTTTGCGATAGCGCCGGCCCCGTGGCCGCGTATCGGCTACGACGAAGCGATGTTGCGCTTCGGCAGTGACCGCCCTGACCTCCGTTTCGGGCTCGAAATCAAGGACGTCAGTGAGCAGCTCCGAGGCTCCGAGTTCAAGGTATTTGAATCGGTTCTCAGCGGCGGCGGCACGGTGCGTGCGCTCAACGCTGGCGAGCGCGAAATGTCACGCTCTGAGCTAGACAGCCTTAATGAGGTGGTGCAGGTGCATGGCGCGAAGGCCGTTGCGCCGATCGTCGTCGGCGACGACGGTTGGACCGGCAACCTGGCGAAGTTCTTTAGCGCCGAACAGGTAGCTGCGACCAACGCGGAGCTCGAAGCCAAAGATGGCGACCTGATCTGTTTTGTGGCCGATAGCGCAACCGTTGCCCCGGTAGCGATCGGCGCGCTGCGCCTCGATCTCGCTGCTCGCTTTGGACTGATTCCAGAGGGGCAGCATTCGGTCTGCTGGGTCGTCGACTTCCCAATGTTCGAAGCCGACGAGGAGAGCGGCGGCCTGACCGCGCTCCATCACCCGTTCACGGCTCCCGAGGGGGACCTTGACGACCCCGCGTCGCTTCGCTCGCGCGCCTATGACCTCGTCGTCGATGGAAATGAGCTCGGCGGAGGGTCAATCCGAATCAACACGCCTGAGGTCCAGAGCCGCGTCTTTGAGGCCATAGGCCTCGACGAGGAGCAGGCGAAGGCACGCTTCGGGTTCCTTCTCGAGGCGCTCGAATACGGCGCCCCGCCACACGGGGGTATCGCCTTCGGCCTCGACCGGATCGCAGCACTGGTCTGCGGGCGCGATTCAATTCGTGACGTAATCGCGTTCCCGAAGACGGCCAGCGGCGCCGATCCGCTTACCGGCGCTCCGGCGCCCGCCGACGCGCGCCAGCTGCGAGATTTGGGAATTAAGCCCCAGGCGCCGCCTGCAGCCACCGAGTAGCGCCATTGGCTCCTAGACTGGGCGGTCATGGCTGACGAGCGCTTCGAGGATCATCTGCGTCACCCGCGCGGGCAGGGAGAGGTGGCGCAAGGCGCTCACTGCGGCGTGGCCGGGGGAGCTGCCTGCGGAGATTTGGTCCGAATTGCGATTCGAGTTGAGGGCGACCGGGTCGCCGAAGCGAGCTTCGCAGCCTCGGGCTGCGGCGCTGCCAGCGCTGCGGCAAGCGCTGCGATTGGTTTGGTGTCCGGCGCGCCAGTGCTGGAGGCTGCGAAAATTGGGACAGGCGACGTGGCCGCTGAGCTAGGTGGCCTCAGCGCCGGGAAGATCCACGCTGCCGAGTTGGCGGCCGACGCGCTGGCTCGGGCGCTCGGCGGCGCCGTTGCAGCGAGCGCGCAGCTTGAAGAGGCCCCAGGCCGCATTCTGATCGCGATGAGTGGTGGCGTCGATAGCGCCGTCGCGGCGCATCTCTGCGCTGACCGTGCCGAGGAGGCTCCGGTAGCCGTCACGCTCGAACTTTGGCGCGACGAGCAGAACGATGCTGAAGGGAGCTGCTGCTCTGCGAGCGCAGTCCAGCGGGCTCGTTCGCTAGCCCACAGCCTCGGTCTCGCTCACTTAACGCTTGACCTTCGCGAGGCATTCCGCGCCGGTGTCGTTGAGCCATGGATTGCTGGCCACGCCGCCGGCAAAACGCCGAACCCGTGCGTGCGCTGCAACGGCGCCGTTCGGCTCGACGCAATGCTTGATCTTGCTACGCGCCTCGGCGCGGCGGAACTGGCGACCGGTCACTACGCACGCGTTGGCAACGACGGCCTGCTGCGCGCCGCCGCCGACCCTGCGAAAGATCAGTCGTACATGCTCGCGGCGCTTGCGCCGCGGTCGGTCGCACGGATGCTCTTCCCGCTCGGCGAGATGACGAAACCCGAGGTCCGTCAGGTTGCCGCTCATGCCGGCCTGTCGGTCGCGCAGACGCCCGACTCGCAAGACCTTTGTTTTCTCGCGGGCACTGCAAGCGGAGCGTTCCTAGCCAAACATGGTGGGATTGAAGATCGTCCCGGGCTAATCATCGGACTCGATGGCGATGAGCTCGGTAGCCACAACGGCGCGCACGGCTTCACGGTCGGCCAGCGCCGCGGGCTCGAGATTGGCGGCGTCGCCGAACCGCTTTACGTTGCCGCAACCGACGCAGTGGCCAACACGGTGACCGTCGGCACGCGCGATCAGCTTCACCGCAGCGAGGTGGCGTTGACCGACGTGAAGCTCTACCGCCCGTCTGACACCGTTGACCAGGCGCGCCTACGCTCGCACGCGCCGGCGCTTGCGTGCAGGCTCAACGGAGAGGTTCTGGAGCTGACAAAACCGGCGTGGGCGCCCGCACCGGGGCAGACCGCCGTGCTGCTCAGCGGCGATCGCGTCGTCGGATGCGCCACAATCGCTTGATGCCGACTCGCAGCTCCGATCAAATCCGTTCCACCTTCCTCGAGTTCTTCGAGGCGAACGGCCACACGCTGCGCCCGTCGGGTTCGCTCGTTCCAGCATCATTCGACTCATCGGTGCTGCTCACAACCGCCGGGATGCACCCCTTGAAGGAGTACTTCATGGGCTTGGAGCAACCACCGGCGCCGCGGCTGACGAGCTGCCAGAAGTGCTTTCGCACCACCGACATCGAGAACGTCGGCAACACCGCCCGCCACCTCACCTTCTTCGAGATGCTCGGCAACTTCTCGCTCGGCGACTACTTCAAAGAGGGCGCAATTGAGCTTGCTTGGAAGCTTTCACTCGAGGGCTTCGGCTTCGACGCTGAAAAGATCTGGATCACCGTCTTCGAGGGCGATAAGGAGCTAGGACTGGGCGCCGACGAAGAGGCGATTGCAGCCTGGGAGGCGGTAGGGGTGCCGCGCGAGCGGATCGTCCTTTGCCCGCGCTCTGAAAACTTCTGGCAGGCTGGCCCAACTGGACCGTGTGGCCCGTGCAGCGAGCTCTACCTTGACCGCGGCGAGCAGTACGGAGCTGCGGACGATCTTCCGGGCGGCGAGAACGACCGCTTCCTCGAATACTGGAACCTCGTTTTCATGGAGTTCGACCAGAACCCACAGGGTGTGCTCACGCCACTGCCTGCGAAGAACATTGACACCGGCGCCGGGCTAAACCGACTGGCGCTGATTGAGCAGGAAGCTGAGAGCGTCTTTGAGACAGATCAATTCGCGGGGCTAATGGCGCTTGGGCGCGAGCTTGGCAGCGCCGACGCCGACGTTCGCGCGCTGCGGATTCTCGCCGACCACTCGCGTGCGATGACATTTCTGATCGCAGACGGGATCGTCCCCTCCAACGAAGACCGCGGCTACATCCTGCGCCGCGTGATGCGTCGCGCCGTATTGCAGGGCCAAAGGATTGGTATTGAAGGCCAGTTCCTGCCCGTCTTCGCCGAGCAGGTGATCGACGTGATGGGTGCGGCCTACCCCGAGCTGGTCGAGCGGCGCAAGACGATCCTCGAGTGGGTTCGAGGAGAGGAAGAGAGTTTCGGTCGAACGCTCATCCAAGGGAGCGGGCTGCTCGAGGAGCTGCTCGACGCAGGCACGCTAAGTGGCGCCGATGCGTTTCGACTACACGACACCTTCGGCTTCCCGATTGAACTCACTCGCGAACTGGCCGACGAGCGCGGCGTGCCGTTTGCCGAGCAGGCCGAGTTCGATCGTCTCATGGGAGCGCAGCGAACCCGCTCGGCGGCGGGGGCAGGGGAACGCAAGGTTGGCGTCTCGGCGGAGACGGTGCGCGCCGTCGGTGGCGAGCAGGCGCGCTTTGTTGGCTACGAGACTCTCAGTGCGAGAACCAACGTCGTCGCCGCCGCACAGGAGGACGGCCGAACGCTCGTGAAGCTGGCCGATTCACCGTTCTACGCAGAGGGCGGCGGCCAAGCCGCCGATACCGGCGCGCTGCTCTCGGCCGACGGCGCACCTCTCGCCACCGTCGTCGGCGTTATTCGCGCCGGTGATGACCAAGCTCTCGTTGTCGAAGCGGCCAACGGTGGGCTAGATGTGGGCGCCGAAGTGCTGGCTCAGGTTGACGCGACGGCCCGCCACGCGACCGAGTGCAACCACACAGCGACCCACCTCCTTCACGCTGCGCTGCGCGAGCGGCTCGGAGATCATGTTCGCCAAGCCGGCTCCTACGTTGGGCCCGACAAGCTCCGTTTTGACTTCAACCATTCGGCACGGCTAAGCGACGAGGATCGTCAGGCCGTCGAGGATCAAGTCAACGAGAGGATTCTTGAGAGTCTCAACGTGCGCGCGCTAACGACGACTATCGAGGAGGCGAAGAAGCTCGGGGCGATGGCGCTCTTCGGTGAGAAATACGGCGACGTCGTACGGATGGTCGAGATCGGCGACGGCTCGTTCTCGCGCGAGCTGTGCGGTGGAACTCACGTAGCGCGCACCTCAGAGATCGGTTGCCTAAAGATCGTCAGCGAAGGCTCGAGCGCCGCCAACGTGCGGCGAATAGAGGCCGTGACCGGACCTGTTGCCGTCGGACTGCTCCGCGGCAACGACGCGCTCTTAAGCGAGGCCGCTCAGGCTTTGAAGACAACCGGTGATCAGCTTCCGGCCGCAATCGCAAAGCTGAAGCAAAGTGCCCGCAATGTTGGAACTGATGGTGGTTCCGGAGTTGATGAAGAGCAGCTCGCTGCTGCGGCGAAGGATCTCGGCGGCGCCAAACTGCTCGTCTCTAACGTCGGCGAGGTTCCAGCGAAAGCTTTAATGGACGTCGCCGACAGGCTCAAGGGCAAGCTAGGCGATCCTGCCGCCGTGATCGTGGGCAGCGTCGTCGACGGGCGCGTCTCGCTCGTTGTCGCTGTGACTCCCTCGCTCGTTGAGCGCGGCGTCAAAGCCGGCGAAGTCGTAGCGATCGCAGCCGCTGTTGTCGGCGGCGGTGGGGGAGGGCGGGACACAATCGCTCAGGCGGGCGGCAAAGATCCCGAGAAACTTGAAGAGGCGCTCGCGCTGGCCGCCAAGACCGTCGAAGACGCGCTCGCCGCCTAGACAGTGAGGGTTCTGGCGCTCGATCACGGTTCGGCCCGCTGCGGCTGCGCGCTCAGCGACCCAACTGGCACATTGGCGACGCCGATTGAGCCGGTGCTCCGCCCTGAAACAAAGGCGGGCATCAAGCAGCTGCGTGAACTTGTCGCGCAGCGTGAGGTTGATCGAGTGATCGTCGGCTTGCCGCTGTCGCTGTCCGGCGGCGACTCGGAACAGACGCGCTCGGCTCGCGCGTTCGCAGACAAGCTCCGCTCAGCGCTGGGACCGAAGATTCCCGTCGAGCTCTACGATGAGCGGTTCACGACAACGATCGCTTCCAACAACGAGGGGCGTGAGAGCGAAGATTCGCGCGCCGCCGCGGTCTTGTTGGATGATTGGTTGGCCCGTCACGGGCACGAGCATTGGAATCGCGATGAGTGACGAAGAGAGCCGCAGCGAAGAGCAGCGCGAAGCAGCCCGTCTAGAACGGGAGCGCAAACGCGCGGCCGATAAGGGCGAGCCGCCGCCTCCTCCTCCTCGAAAGAAAGATTTACCGCCTCAGGCGCGCCCAATCGCCCCCGGGCCGCCGAGTAAAGCCAAACCAGCCGCTCCGCCGGCCACGCGTGCCGACAAGGCGCCACCGGCGCCGCCGAAGAGGGCTGCCCAGCCACCGACGGCGCCCACGCCTCCACGAAAGGTCACCGATGACGGCGAGACTCCAAGCGGCACGATCAGGCCCGGCGGCGCAACAACGACGCCGCCGTCGCCACAAACTCGCCGCCGCTCTCCGGGCCGTCACGCACTGCTCTTCGCGATCGTCGCCGTCGTTCTTGTTGGAGCTCTATTCATCTTGAACGGGATCTTTGAACCGTTCAAAGGTGGCGGGTCAGAGAGCGTCACGGTGAAGATCCCAGCTGGCGTTGACGCTGGCGACATCGGCACTCTGCTCGCCGACAAGGGCGTCGTCGGCTCGCGTTTTTTCTTCGAGCTACGAGCAACCATTGGCGGCGATCGAGGCAAGCTGCGGGCAGGCACGTACAAGCTGCGCAAATCGATGAGCAACGGGGCGGCGCTCGCAGTCTTGACGAACGTCCAAAAGGGGGCTGCCGTAATCGACGTGCTAGTGCCAGAAGGACCTGCTCGCGAGGAGATCGCGCCAGTAGTTGCCAAGCAAGGAGTGACCGGCAACTACGTGGCCGCGTCGGTTGCGTCGCCGCAGCTGGACCCAACCAGCTACGGCGCGCCGAAAAGTGTCTCCTCGCTTGAGGGTTTCCTCTTCCCTGCGACCTATGAGCTTCTCAAGAGCGCGCCGACCGCAACTAGGCTCGTAAACGATCAGCTTAAGGCCTTCAAGCGCAACATCGCAGAGGTCAACATGAGCTACGCGAAGAGCAAGAACCTCAGCGTTTTTGACGTTGTAATCTTGGCCTCAATTATCGAGCGCGAAGCACTCTTCGACCGCGATCGACCACTCGTTGCCGCCGTGTTCTATAACCGTCTTCGAGATTCGATCTCGCTAGGCAGCGACGCGACGACGCGCTTCGCGGTCCGCAATTGGGATCAGCCGCTCACAGCCAGCCAGATCGCCAGCAAGTCGCCCTACAACACACGCCAAGTTGCGGGCCTTCCACCTGGGCCAATCGGCAACCCTGGCTTGGCGTCAATCGAAGCTGCTGCGAACCCGCCAAAGAGCGACTATCTCTACTTCATCGTTGCGCCCTGCAAGAAGGGGGCGCTCGTATTCGCAAAGACGCTGCCCGAGTTTCAGAAGCTGATTGACGCATACTTCAACCGCCGAGCCGCACAGGGCGGTAAGGACCCGGCGTTCTGCCGGTAGGGAGATTGGCGATCGTGACGACACGACTCGCAGTGATCGGGTGGCCGGTAGATCACAGCCGATCGCCAGCGATGCACAACGCGGCGCTCGCCGCGGTCGCACTGGACGACTGGGAGTTCCAGCTTCTGCCCGTGCCTGCGGAAGAGCTCGATGCCTGCGTTCAGGGCATGCGCAACAGCGACTACCGCGGAGCCAGCGTCACGATCCCGCACAAGGAGCGAACGGTCGCGTTGGTTGACCGGCTGACGGAGCGCGCGCAGGCAATCGGCGCTGTCAACACGTTGATCTTCGAGCCGGAAGGAGAGCTGGTCGGCGATAACACCGACGCGCCTGGTTTCATCGCGTCGCTGCCAGCGGTGCCTGCTCGGGGCTCGACGGCGATTGTGCTCGGTGCTGGCGGCGTCGCGCATGCCGTCGTCTGGGCGCTCCGAGACTGCGGGGTCGAGGTCAAGATCTGGAATCGGACCGCTAGCCGAGCCGAGCACCTCGCGGCGCGATTCGGCGCCACAGCCGTTGGCAACGTCGAACCGGCAGAGATGCTCGTCAACTGCACGGCGGCTGGGCTGGACGGCGACCCGTTTGAGACCCTGCCGCTATTGCCCGAGCAACTTGGCGACTATCGCGTCGTCGCCGATGCCGTCTACCACGGCGGCCCAGGGCCGCTTCTCGAAGCCGCTGCGGCGGCCGGCGCAGAGACCGCCGATGGCATCGAGATGCTGGTCCAGCAGGGCGCTATCGCGTTCGAGGAGTGGACCGGCCTCGACGCCCCGGTGGACGTCATGCGCGCCGCCGCGCTTGCTGGCTAGTCGACGCTACTCGAGCTTTTCGCCGACGTGGTGGAGCTGGAAGGCTCGCACGATGTCAACAATTCCGGACATTAGTGCCCAGAGGCCGACGAAGAGAACCAGCAGGTTGGCCTTGACGTTGACGTCTGAGCCGGCAGCGATGAAGGCGATTACGAGCATCAGCGTGCCGCTAACTAGGCCAAGCCACCAAAGATCATTGTGGTCGCGCTCGGAGAAGGCCTGCACGAACCAGATAAAGGCGACCAGCAGGAAGATGAATCCGAGGATGTCGGCGAACTCGTTGAACGTCTCAACAGGGTTGAAGATCGCGACTACTCCCCAGATGATCAGCAGCGCGCCGAGGAGCGCCCAGACCCAGCGCCACTTTGGAGCCAACGCGGAAAGCGCCATGTATTGAACTCCGGCACCGATGAACATCGCGCCGATCATCACGCCAATCAGCGCGAACGAAGAGTTGCTGAACTGCAGCACGACGAGCGCAACGATGATCCAAAGAATCCCGAAGACCAGCCAAAGCCACCAGAAAGAGGCGAGCTGTTTGATCGCTTCGCGCTCTGTTGGGGTTGTGCCTGCCAGGAGTGCATCGTCAGCTTGGCTCATCAGTTCTCCTCGGTGTCGGGATTATCGCTATGCGACTGGTGTGCGTTCAACTGAGTTCTGCTCAGCCGCCGGAGGGTTGTCTAGCAGCAGTTGCGGAACAGTGACCATCTTGTAGCCGGCTTTTTGAAGGCCTTTGAGCATTATTGGCAAAGCTGCGGACGTTGTCGTCCTATCGCCGCCGCCGTCGTGCATCAGGATGATCGAGCCAGGTTCCACTTCGGCGATTACCTGAGCCGCCATCACCTCTGCCGCTGGCAGCTTGTAATCGTTCGTATCGAGCGACCACATCACCGTCAGCATTCCAGCCCGGCGCGCCTCGGCGACTACGAGATCGTTCACGGCTCCGTACGGCGGGCGGAAGAGCCTCGGGGCCGGGAGTTTCCTCCCGGTCACGGCGTCTATGTTGTCGGTCAATTCGCCGCGAATATCCTTCGGCGCCAAGCGAGTGAGGTCTTGATGGTCCCAAGTGTGGTTCCCGACCACGTGCCCTTCCGCTACGGCCCGCTGCATCGGTAGCGGAAACTCGCTGATCTGGTTTCCTAGCGTGAAAAAAGTCGCTTTCGCGTCGTACTTTTTCAGCGTGTCAAGAATCCCGCCGGTATAACTGCTCGGGCCGTCATCGAAGGTCAGGGCGACCTCCTTGTTTTCAGCGCCCGCTTTGCTGACGATCCCGGTCGTCTTCAAAATGGCGTCGATCGCAGCGTTCTCGGCCTTGATCTCTTCCTTGCGCTTCTCGATTACAGCCGCCGCCGCGCGAGCTTGGATCTCAAGCTCCATCTTCGGCTTCTCGGCCGCCGCCCCCTGCTGGAGCTGCTCAGGATCCCACTTACCTGAGCTGCCAACGCTGACGGCAACGATCACAACCGAACCGACTGCAACAAAGAGCGCCGCCGCTAGCGCGACGAGCTGGCGCCGGCGGTGCTGACTGGCGCCATCTGACGGGTGTTGGGAGGAAGGATTGGCCACGCTAATCTGTGGTTAGAGTAGCCAACGCAGTGGCCAGTTCCACTGTTGTCCTTTACTGCGTGGGCGCTGGATTAAGGCCCGCCAAGCTAAAAAACGGAGCGAAATGCATAACGTCAACGTCGAAGCGATCGAAGCAACTGCAGCGAAAGCAGCCGCCGACCCGGCCGCGGGCGTGAACCCGGTAGCGCTGCGTGGCGAGTGGAATGTCGAAGAGGGTGCAACGCAGTTCACGACTGAGATTCCCCTGCCTGGTGGCGGCACGGTTGGGTTCGCGGCCGATTTCCCACCACCAATGGGGGGCACCGGTGCGGCGCCAAGCCCGCTCGCCTACTGCTTCTGGGGAGGTCTCGCCTGCTACGCGATGACATTCGCGCAGGAGGCGGCTCGGGAGGGCGTTGAACTACGCGCACTACGCGGCCGCGTGGACGCCGCTCTCGACATGGCGCGCGCTCTCGGAATCGGCGATCAGCCGCCGCTCGAGGAGATCAACTGGACCTTGGAAGTCGACTGCGACGCCGATGACGCCGCGGTTGAGGGGCTCAGGCAGATCGCTGATGCGCGGTGCCCGGGCGCTTGGTGTCTGCGCAACCCGCTGCAGGTCAACACCGCTGTTGAGCGCGCCTAGCTCCTATTCGCCGACAATGACGCGGAGCTGGTCGTCTATGCGCAGGCTGCGTTGGCCGCGAAGTAGCGCCAGAAGCTCGTCGCCTACGACCGCTCTGCGCCAGCCTCGAAGCGTGCGGACGTCCGGATCAGGGCTGCCGCTGCGCACGGCGCTGATCACCGCCTGAAGGTCGGAGCGGGTCGCAAGTAGCTCGTAGGCGAGGTCCTCTCGGACTGCGCAGGCGCGAACCAGCGATTCGGCCAGCACTATCAATGCCGCGTCTCCCGAGTCGGATTGCTTGCGCGCGCTGCGCTCGGCCGGAATTGGGCGATCCTCTGCCGCACCCACGACGACCTTCACGATTGCATCGCCGCGGCGGCGGGCTATCCCTTCATGGACTCCACGGAGGTCCCGCAACTGCCGCTCATCGGTTGGCTGGCGCTTGGCGATCTCGACGATTGCGGCATCGGCGAGCACCTTCTGAACTGGCTTGTCTTCGCGGTCGGCGCACTCCTCGCGCCAGATCACAAGCGCGTGTGCGGTCGCGCGTTGTTCTGGGCTGAGGGCGTTGGTTTTGGGCAGCTTGGCGAAGATGACGTCGATGTCGCGCTCATCGGTCGACGCCTCCAGAGGCAAGCATTCTTCGCGCGCCCAGTCGAGGCGGCTGCGCTCGGCAAGGCGATCCTTCAAGACCGTCGCTACCTCGTTGAGCTGCAGCACGTCACCGCGTGCGTAACGCTGCTGCTCGTCGCTTAGCGGCCTCGCGTCCCAGTGCGAAAAGCTCGCGCCCTTATCGAGCTGCACGCCGAGTAGATCCCGCAGCAACGCCTCGTAGCCGATCTGCGCGCGCATCCCGGCAAATGCCGCGGCGACCTGCGTGTCGAAGCAGTTGCGCGGGTGGGCGTGCCAGAGCCGTCTTAGAAGAGCGAGGTCCTGCCGGCCGGCATGGACAACGATTTCGACCTCGGGGTCGTTGATTAACTCGACGATCGGCGCGGGATCGATCGCGCGATCGAAGGGATCGATTAGCTCCGTCCACGCGGGATCACCGGGTTGCTCGGCGTCTACCGCGACCTGAACAAGGCAGAGCTCGGTGCGGTAGCGGCCTTCGCCCATGAACTCGGTGTCGAGCGCCAGTGCACCCGTCTCTTTGGCGCGCGCAGCGAGGCTGCGCAAAGCTTCATTTGTCGTCAATGTCGGCGCCTATTCGCCTGGCCATTGACCGGTGCGGTCAAAGTACTCGCGGGCCTGTTCTTCGCGGCCACGATCTTTTTCGCCGTTTACGCCAACGCGGTAGAACAGGCTTAGCAGCGCTACCGACAAGCCCGCGCTTATGAGCAAGGCACCAGCTTCGTAGGCCGACTCGCTCTGGACGATTGCGGCTAGGAGGATGCCCGAGAGCACGATCAGCGTCGGCAGGACAAAGCGAACGAAGATCAGCAGCGCGCGCGTGCCGGGGCGCGACTGAGTGCGAGAGTCATCCAATTCATTCACGGTATCGATTCTACGAGGATCGAGTTAAAGCGGCTCAATAGCTCCTGGTCGTCGATCTGCTCTCCCTCGTCGCAGAGGCCGATCGAGGCGATCAGCTTGCTCCGCACCTGATCCGCCGAAACGGACAGTTGCTGCTGGCCGCCCAACGTCACGGATGAATCGCGCTTTGACATCCGTGTCCCGGACTCGTCACGGAGCAGAGGAACGTGGACATAGCTTGGGCGCGTTAGCCCGAGCTGGTCTTGGAGCCAGCATTGAGCGCCAGTCGAATCGAGCAGGTCGTCGCCACGAACCACTTCGTCGATCGACTGGTCGGCGTCGTCGACGACGACAGCCAAGTGATAAGCAAAAGCGCCGTCTTGACGGGCGACGACGAAATCGTCGACGGCTCCCTCTTGCTCGCCGCCGGCGCGATCGAAGAACTGGAGCCGTGCCCCCTCGGCACGGACTCGAAGCGCCGGCTTGCGGCCGCTCGCTCGTCGCTTGGCCAGCTGCGCAGCAGACAAGTCGCGGCAGCTTCCCGGATACCGGTTCGCTGCTCCGTGCGGCGCCGACGAGGCTTCGCGGATCTCGGCCCGTGTGCACCAGCACTCGTAAAGCAGCCCATTGCTGCGCAGCTGCCCGAGCGCGTCGGCATACAGCGCCGTGCGCTCACTTTGAACCACGACCGGTCGGTCCCATTCGAGCCCGAGCGCCGTGAGGTCGTTGAGCTGCTGCTCTGCCGATCCCGCACGACACCTCGCGCGGTCCAAGTCCTCGATCCGAATCGCAAAGCCGCTACCCGTCGATCGCGCGCAACACCATGCGATGAGGGCGGTCCGAAGGTTGCCCAGATGTAGCGGACCGGTCGGGCTCGGAGCGAAGCGGCCATTGGACCTAGCGAGAGCTGGAGCCAGCTGAATTAGCCCTTCGGCCACGCTCTCGACGCTAGCAGCGCTAGTCTCCGGCCTCGATGGCCGATGCTAAAGACGACGAGAAAGAGCCGGAAGGCCCGATCCCATGCTCACCTTGTCGGGGTAGCGGCAAGCTGAACTCAAACGCTGGTGGCGAGCCGCACGAGGTTGACTGCCCGTGGTGCGAGGGAAGTGGCGTCTTTATCGAAGAGCACGATGCGCAGGCAGCGCGCCGGCCCGAGGGTGAAACCGGCGAAGAAAAGCCGCAGCCGGCCGTCGATTAGTCGCTGACGATTATCGTCCCGACCTTGCGCCCAGAGATCTCGAGCGCCACATCAAAGCTGCCGGTGGTCGGAGCAACGAGCATGATCCCGCTGGGAAGATCGGGCTCAACCGGGAAGCTAAGGCCGAGTCCTTCGATCTGAGCGACGTCGGGCGTCGTGGCACGAACTTCAAGCTTTAACCGCTGGCCAACCTTGATTTTCACTTTGCTGTCGGTGGGCATCACGGCGCTGGCCTCGTCGAGCGTCGCGGCAGGAACCTTCGCGCTGGCTGTCTCCGTCGCAGGCGCAGACTCCTTGGCGTTTCGCTTCTCTGTGCTGCTGCGTAAAGACGAGAGGCCGCTTAGGAGAACGACCGAAGTTGCCAACAAAATCAGGATTCCCCGGCTGCGCATCTACTCATTGTGACCGATCTTCCGCGACACCGGTCGTGATCTAAATTTATTTGTGTGCTCACGGCCTCATCGATCGCGGCGGTCGCGCTGCTCGGCGCAGCGCTCGGCCTAGCCCTTGAACGCGTTGCTGCGATGCTTAGCGACGGGCAGCCGGCGCCGGGTCGCAGGGGAGCGTTATCGGCCGCCGTAGCAGCCGCTGTGGCGCCGCTCCTGGCTCGATCCGCGGCGTCGACGGCCCAACTGCTGCCGGCTGCAGCGCTGCTGTGCGTGCTCTTCACCGCCGCGCTCACAGATCTCGAAACAAGGCGAATCCCAAATCGGTTGACCGGCGCCGGGTTGCTGGTCATGATCGCGCTCACGGCGCTCTTTGAGCCCAACTTTGTGGCGGAACGGCTCCTTTTCGCGTCTCTTGTTTTCGCATTCTTCCTCGCCGCCGCACTCGTCAGGCCTGGTGGCCTGGGCTTGGGCGATGTGAAGCTCGCCGTCGTGATCGGCGCGGCGCTGGGGGCGGCCAGCGTAGTCGCAATCGCGTTCGCGTTTTCGATCGGCGCGCTGGTCGGCGCAGCCATCGCGCTGGCACGTGGCTGGCGGCACGCGCGGGCCGTCGCGCTCCCGCTTGCACCCTTTCTGGCTGCCGGGTCTGCGCTCACACTGCTGTTTGGCGGTTGAACTCGCCCGCCGAGAAAAGCTGCTGCTCGCTAGCCTGCTTTGACCAATGTCTATTTCGCTGACAACTGCCGGAGAGTCGCACGGGCCCGGCCTCACCTGCATTGTCGAGGGGCTTCCCGCCGGCCTTGAAGTCAACCGCGTAGCGCTCGACGCAGACCTTGCGCGCCGTCAGCTCGGCCACGGCCGCGGCGGCCGCATGAAGATCGAAAGCGACGCCGCCGAAGTGACCGCGGGGATCAGGCACGGACGCCTGCTCGGCGGCCCGGTAGCGCTACAGGTAATCAATCGCGACTTTGAGAACTGGGAAGAGCGAATGAGCCCGTGGCCAGTTGAGACGGATGTACCTGAGGTCCATCTCCCGCGGCCAGGGCACGCCGACCTTGTTGGCGCGTGGAAGTACGGCACAACCGACATCCGCGACATTCTCGAACGCGCCAGCGCGCGTGAAACCGCAGCGCGCGTTGCGGGCGGCGCGCTCTGCCGGCAATTCCTTGAGGCGATGGGAGTCACCGTCCGTTCGCACGTTGTCCGAATCGGCACGGTCGCCGCGCCGCCAAGGCTCGAAGCGCTGACAGCGGGAGACTTTGACGGAGTCGACGATGATCCTGTGCGCTGCCTTGACGCCGAGACGAGCGCTCAGATGGTCGAGCACATCAACTTTCAGCGCAAAGCGAACGAGTCGATCGGCGGCACCTTCGAGGTCGTCGTGTTTGGTCTCGTGCCCGGAGTCGGTTCGCACGTCTCTTGGCAGACGCGGCTCGACGGCCAGATCGCTGGAGCGATCTGTTCAATCCAAGCCGTCAAAGGGGCGTCACTTGGCGACGGCTGGGACCTTCCCGCTCGGCCAGGATCCGAAGCTCATGACGAGATTTTTTACTCCGAAGAGCGCGGCTACTACCGCGAAACAAATCGCGCCGGAGGGCTCGAAGGTGGCATGACCACTGGGGAACCTCTGATCGCTCAGGGCGCGATGAAGCCGTTGCCAACACTGACGAAGCCTTTGCGTTCGGTCGACATCAGCACGCGCGAGCCGGCCGAAGCGCTGCGCGAACGGACCGACTCGTGCACCGTTCCGGCGGCCGGCGTGGTGGCCGAAGCAATGGTTGCCTTCGTGCTCGCCGGCGCTTACCGCGAGAAGTTCGGCGGCGATCACATCGACGATGCGCGCGCCGCGCTAGTCAGCTACTGCGAGCGGATCGCATGGACCCGGCGCTAAACCGTTCGCTCGTTTTCATTGGCTTCATGGGGGCCGGCAAGACGACGGCCGCGAGGCTTGTCGCCACGCTACTAGGCATCCCGTGCGCTGATAGCGACGAGATAATCGAGCAGCGCACCGGCCTGTCTGCCGCTCAGCACTTCGAGGCACACGGCGAGCCGGGCTTTCGCGCCGCGGAGGAAGAGGTCGTGCTCGAGCTGCTGGCAGGGCCGCCGCAGGTGATCTCGCTGGGAGGGGGCTCCCTGGGTTCGCAAGCGGTCATTGAGGCGGTCGAGGAACACGTAAAAGTCTTGCTCGACGTCGACCTCGACGTCGCCTGGGAGCGGATTCAGGGAACTGATAGGCCGCTTGGCAAGGATCGCGCTGGCTTTGAATACCTCTTCCGCGAGCGCGAGTACGTCTACCGCGAGCTCGGTGACGCGAACCTCTCGAGCAGCGACGCCAATGTGATCGAAGCAGCCCTGCCGTCTCTAGTGGCGATGGCTCATGGCGCCGCCGGTGCCCTGCGCTTACTTTGGGCAGCCGGGCCGGGAGGTGGCTATCCGGTTTGGGTCGGCGAAGGAGCACTGAGCGACGCGCCCTGGCCGATCTCTGACGACTCGCGCCGCTTCGTGATCAGCGACAGCAACGTCGCCGCGTTGTACGCAGGCGATGTTCCGCAGATCGCCGGTTTGATCGAGTTCGAGGCGGGCGAGGCGTTCAAAACGTTGGAAACTGCGTCGAGTGTCTGGGACGCGCTCGTGCAACAACAGGTCACGAGGGCAGACCACGTCGTTGCGGTCGGCGGCGGCGTTGTCGGCGATCTCGCCGGCTTTTGCGCGGCGACTTTTCAGCGCGGCGTTCCAATCGTTCACGTTCCAACGACGCTCGTCGCGCAAGTCGATTCGGCCTTTGGAGGCAAAACAGGCGTCGACCTGCCGCAGGCCAAAAACTACGTAGGGTCGTATCACCAGCCGGCCGCGGTTCTCGTCGATCCAGCGAAGCTCACGACACTGCCCGCCGACGAAATGGCAGCAGGCTACGCCGAGGTGGTCAAGACCGCGCTGATTGGTGGCGGCCTCCTCTGGGAGCGAGTCAGCGAGGGTCAAGCAGTCGACGAACAGATGATCCGCGAGTGTGCGCGGATCAAAATCGCTGTCGTCGCCGGTGACGAGCGTGATGGCGGGCAGCGCCAGAAGCTCAACCTTGGCCACACAATCGGGCACGCGATAGAGGCCGCAACCGGCTACACGGAGCTGCGCCACGGAGAGGCGGTCTCGCTCGGCCTGCTGGCTGCGCTGAGGATCTCGCAGGCTCCCGAGCTCCGCGAGCAGGTGAGCCAGATTCTCGATCGTGCCGGTCTCCCAACGAGCCTGCCTGGGTTGGACGTGAACGCTGTGCTCGCCGCCACCTCGCTCGATAAGAAGCGACTTGGCGGGCCAGTCCCGTTCGTCTGTTGCAGCGCCCCCGGTGAGGTGCACTACGGCGTTGAGGCCGAGCCCGATCTTGTCCGCGCGGCGGTCGAAGAGCTCGCTGCCTGACGGCCGCCCGCTCGACATGGCAAACTGGCGGTCGTGCTCGCTCACAACCGCATCGCGGTACTCCACGGCGTCAATCTCGATCAGCTAGGCCGACGCGACCCGGCGATCTATGGCGATCTTGATTACGACCGCTTAACGCAGCGGATCGGCGAGTTCGCCGCTGAGCTTGAACTCTCAGCGCAGTTTTTCCAAACCAACTTCGAAGGTGATCTGGTTGAGCATCTTCATCGCGTAAGTGACACCGCCGACGGAATCATCATTAACCCGGGTGCTTGGACGCACTACTCCTACGCGATTCGCGACGCGCTCGAGATTGCTGCGCTGCCGACTGTCGAGGTGCACCTAAGCGAGATCCAAAATCGGGAGGAGTTTCGGCGCGTCTCCGTGATCGGTGACATCTGCCTCACGACCGTGAGCGGTCAGGGCGTTGATGGCTACCGTCCCGCGCTCGAAGCACTGCGCGACCATCTGGCATCCGCGGCGAGCTAGTGGCCGAGCGGGTTGAACAGTTGGCCGAACAGGCCGCCGCGGCCGGCCTCGACTGGCTGCTCGTCTCGGCGCCACTAAACGTGCGCTGGTTGACCGGATTTACAGGCAGCAACGCGGTCGCGCTCTGCCCAGCCGAGCCGGGGCGCAATCCCGCCGTGCTCGTTACCGATTTTCGCTATACCGAGCAGGCTGCAGCTCAGGCGCCAAGCGTCTGGCAGGTCGAGGTCGTGCGCAGCGATCTGCTCGGGGCCGGACTGGCCGAGGCGTTTCCCGTGCCTGACGACGGTGGAGCGGGCTATGGCAGCATTGGCTACGACGACACGCACATCACAGTCGCGCAGCTCGCCGCGCTGGAGAGAGCGCTCGATGGCTCTGCCGAGCTGCGGCCGCTGAGCGGGAGCGTTGAGGGCTTACGAGCGATCAAGAGCGCAGCCGAGGTTGAGAAGATTCGCGCCGCAGCGCAGCTCGCCGATGCTGCCATGCTCGAACTGCTCGCCGGTGGACTGATCGGGCGAACTGAACTAGAGCTTGCGCTGCTGCTCGAATCCACGATCCGCCGGCTCGGTGCTCAGGAGCTCAGCTTTTCGCCGATTGTCGCGGCCGGCGCGCACGGAGCGCTGCCACACGCCGAACCTCGTGACGTAAAGATCACGGAAGGCCAGATGGTGACAATTGACTGGGGGGCAAGGCTCGACGGTTACTGCTCCGACTGCACGCGGACCTATTTCACCGGTCAGGTCGATGACGCTCAGACTCGAGCCTACGACGTCGTGCTCGAGGCTCAGGTAGCAGCGGCGGCCGCCGTCCGGCCTGGCCCGACTGGGCGCGAAGTCGACGCTGTCGCGAGGCAGATAATCGATGATGCTGGCTTCGCGGAGAATTTTGGCCACGGGCTCGGCCACGGCGTCGGCCTCGATGTGCATGAGGCGCCTCGGCTGTCGCGGCACGGAGACGCCCCACTGGAAGAGGGCATGATCGTGACCGTCGAACCAGGGGTTTACGTCGCAGGGAGTTACGGCGTGCGGATAGAAGATCTAATGCTCGTCACCGCGGACGGCGGCGAAACGCTCAACGGTCTCCCGAAAACCCAGCAGCTCGTCGACTGAGCCGCTGCGACCGACCAGTGTCTGCTTGGTCGGTTACCTGCGCCGGTTGAGGCCGACACCATTACAATCCACCCGCAGTGGCACGTTTTCTCTCAGTAGCCAGTGGCGTGATTCTTTCATGCGCGCTCTTGGCTTCATCGGCGCAGGCGCAGGCGAGTAGCCAGACGACGGCTCAGCGGATCGTCGCAATCGCGCAGCAGGAGCTTGCCCGTGGCGTTCGTGAGATCCCTAAGGGGTCGAACAAGGGGTCGAGGATCAAGATGTACGGACTAGCTACCCAGGCGCCGCTGCGTTACTACCCGGCGCCATGGTGCGCCTATTTCACCTCCTGGGTGACGAAGCAGGCCGGCGTGCCAATCGGTTGGGATGGGCTCGGTGATGGCTATGTTCCACGCCTGCGCGATTGGGGCCGCAAGACAGGGCTCTGGCGAACAACTCCCCAGCCCGGCGACCTGATCGCCTTTCCCCAACACATCGGGATTGTTGAAAGTATCCAGCCCAATGGCCTTGTCACGACGATTGAGGGCAACACTGGCGACGCGCTGCTGCGCCGGCTGCGCCTCGTCAAGAGCGCCAGCGGCTTTATTCGTGTTGCATCACTAAACCCACCGGTTCCAGTCCTGACCGCTCCGACCGACGAGGTTTATCGGACCGAGCCAGTCACATTGACAGTCACGAACGGATCAGCGGCGAAGCGCGCGATCAAGCGTTACCGCTGGGATCTCAACGGCGACGGACGATGGGATCACACAACCACGGTTGGGCAGCTCACCCTGGCGTTCCCTGAGAATGGTGTCTTCCCACTGACGGTTCAGCTAACCGACGTCAAGAGCGTTTCGGCGAAGGCTTCGATTAGCCTCACCGTGATTAATCGCCCTGGCGCGTTCAGCGCTCGCTGACTCCGCGCGGAGAGAATCTCGGCAGCGATCTAACCAAAGGGCTCGGGTAGGTCTCCGCTAACTATTTACTGCTGCAGGCGCGGGAGGTTGATCGACTCCGGTCGGCTGTCCTCTATGGCGCAAGAGAGTCATTCGACGGCTCGAGTTATCTGTGTAGACTTGCGATTGCGCGCGTGAATCGATCGACACTCATTACGCGTCGAGGCTGCCGTTTTGTTTCGGATCAATCCAGCCTGTCACACGAGACATAACGGAAGAGGAACAGTGGAGATGAAAAGTGGTCTGAAGGCCGTCGCCGACGCGAGTTTTGACTCGGTGATGATCACAAGCGCTGGTCGTAAGAATGAAATCACCTACGTGAACAAGGCTTTTGAAAAGCTGACCGGGTACAAGGCTAAGGACGTCCTCGGCAAAGACCCGAAGTTTCTTCAAGGTGCAGCTACTGACCCTGCCACGATCCGGCAACTCGTAAAAGACTTGAAGGCAGGCAAGACCTTCGAGGGCCGCACGATCAACTATCGCGCCGACGGTAGTCCTTTCATCATGCACTGGCGCGTACTGCCTGTGAAGAGTGGTCGTGGCGCCTCGGCCAAGGTCGAAAGTTACGTTGCGATTCAGCGGGTTATCTCCGCGTAACCATCGACCCCTCGCCGGTAGTGTTCATAGTCGATGGCTGAATCCGGGCTAGCAGCGGTCCCCGTGACGTTCGTCGTCACCCGCGACTCGCTTCACGCCGTCGCCGAGCAGATTGTGGCGCCGGCTCGCGCCGCTGCTACCGGCAATCAGTTTTCACTTGTTGCCACGGACCGCGGCTTCGGGACCCCGCAGCTACCTGACGGCGGGTGCGTGCGCGTCGACGGTCTGGAACTCGTGGTTGAGAATGGCGATGGAGAGGAGAAGAGGGCGCCGCTAACGAGTCTCCAAGAGAGCGCCGCTGCCGTCGGGCTTCCAAGCACTGGCCTCGCCGAAGCGAGTTTGGAACTCGACTCCGCATCGGCCGCAGTTCTAGCGGCCGCCTACCAGCTCGGCGACAGCGTGCTGCGCGAGTTCTACGCAGAGGCGATACCGCTCGCGAGCGCAACAAATAATCAGCTCTGGCCCGAGCACTTCGACATTGCGATCGAACATGGCAACGAGCAGAGCGGGGAGCGAGCCACGTACGGGCTCTCGCCCGGGGACGCCGACCACCCAGAGCCCTACTTCTACGTTGCGCCGTGGCTTCCACCAAACGATCTAACGATCTGGACAGCAGACGGATTCACTGGAGCCCAGCTGGGCTGGGTCGATCTGCTGAACGTTGACGACCCTCGCGCCACCGCGCTCAACTTCTTTCGGGCGCACCGCGACGCGCTCGGCGCCGTCGGCTGAACTGGTCGCTTGCTGCGCTGGCGCGTGCCCTAGCCGATCTGTTGTTCTGCACGGATACTCGAGGGGCTTGCTTTCCCCGCCTGAGGCCAAGAGCGACTGAGCTTTGACGCGCCTCTCATAAGGCCGTTTAACTCTCCGACTCGCGCCGCACTCGGCCGGAACCACCCGCCCGAATCTAGGAATTGGCAGACGCACAGTTCTGGAGGCCTCGAAGGCCTAAAACGTAAGCGGCTGAAGGGACTCGAACCCTCGACCTTCTGCATGGCAAGCAGACGCTCTAGCCAACTGAGCTACA